>NZ_CP138214.1:3101562-3411718 GCF_034043515.1 Pseudomonas sp. MUP55
GGCGTCAGTCGCTCACTGCCCGGGCTCTGGGCAATCACGTCATAGGAGCGGCCATCCAGGCCAAAGCGGTTGAGGTAGTTTTCCCCCACCAGCACCGCCAACGATTCTGCGATGTCCTGCATGCGGATCCCCAGGCTGTTGGCCTTGGCCCGGTCCACCCGCACCTGTACTACCGGGTTGTTGTAGTCCAGGTCACTGTCGACCACGGCGAACAACCCACTGTCGCGGGCCTTCTGCTTGATCTGCTCCATGGTTTCGTACAGCACGCGGTAATCCTGGGAGCTGCGCAGCACCAGTTGCACCGGCAGGCCACCGGTGGAGCCCGGCAAGGCCGGCAGCTGGAAGGCAAAGATGCTGGTGCCTTCCACGTCGTTGGTGGCCGCTTGCAGGTCGACCTGGATCTGCGCGGCGGTGCGCTCGCGCTCGCCCCACAGCGTCAGGTTGATGCCGCCAATGCTCGAGGCGATACCGTCGCTGCCATTGATGATCCAGGTGCTGACGGTTTCCGGCAGCCGCCCGTAAACCTCATTCAGCTTGGCGGAAAAGCGCTCGACGTATTCCAGGTTCGCATGTTGCGGCGCCTTGATCGCAGTGAGCAGCCCCGCCTGGTCCTCGGTGGGCGCCAGTTCCCGCTGCGGCAACTGGTACAGCCACGGCAGGCTGATCATCACCAGCAAGGCAAACAGCCCGCTGAGCCAGCGATGGCGCAGTGACAGGTCCAGCACCTTGGCATAACGCAGTGCCAGACCGTCAAAGACGCGGTTGGCCAGGTGTGCCATGCGCCCTTCCGATTGCTTGGACTGCAGCAGGAACGAACTCATGACCGGCGACAACGTCAGCGCCACCACGCCGGACACGATCACCGCGCCGGCCAGGGTCAGGGCGAACTCACGAAACAACGCTCCCGTGAGGCCGCCCATCATGCCGATAGGCGCATACACCGCCGCCAGGGTAATGGTCATGGCGATCACCGGACCCGCCACTTCCCGCGCACCGACCAGAGCGGCGGCCACCGGGGTCTTGCCCTCCTCGATATGCCGGTGCACGTTCTCCACCACCACAATCGCATCGTCCACCACCAGCCCCACGGCCAGCACCATCGCCAACAGCGTCAACAGGTTGAGACTGAAACCGAACGCCAGCATCAGCGCCGCGGCGCCCAGCATCGACAAGGGGATGGTCACCACCGGAATCAGTACCGTGCGCAACGACCCCAGGCACAGGTAGATGACAATCACCACGATCAGCAAGGCCTCGAGCAGGGTCTTCATCACCTCGTCGATGGAGGTCTGGATAAAGCGCGCGGTTTCAAACGCCAGCTCGGCCTTGACGTCCGGCGGCAGGGTCTTGCGCACGTCCGGCAGGAGTTTCTTGATGCCGTCGACGATCACCAGCGGGTTGCCGCCGGGTGTCGGAAACAGCCCCAGGTGCACGGCCGAAACGCCGTCCATGGTGGCGCTGGTTTCGCTGGACGCCGCGCCCAGCTCCACGGTGCCGACATCCTTCAGGCGCACCAGGCCGTTGCCATCGTTGCGCAGCACCAAATCGCGAAATTCATTGACGTTGGTCAGGTCGGTATTGACCCGCAGGTTAGCGACCACAAACAGGCCTTTGACCTTGCCCGGCGCCGCCTGGTAGTTGTTGCGGCGCACCGCGTCGGCCACATCGGCGGCGGTCAGGCCGCGAGCGGCCAGCCGTGCGGGGTCGATCCACAGGCGCATCGCCAGGGTTTGCCCGCCGAACACCTGGACCTTGGCCACGCCCTCGATGGTGCTCATCACGGGCTCCACCACCCGGGCCAGGTAATCGGTCAAGGCCGGGGTCGACAGGGTCGGGCTGGAGAACCCGATATAGGCCACCGCCGTCGACTCGCCGGACGAGCGCTCGATCACCGGGTCATAGGCCTGCTCCGGCAGCCGGAAACGCACCTGGTTGACCTTGGCCATGACTTCCGTGAGCGCTTGGGTCGAGTCACGGTTGAGCTCCATGCGCACCGTGACCACGCTGCGCCCCTGCACCGACGAACTCGACAGGTAATCCACGCCTTCCACCGACGACACCGCCTGGGCAATCGGTTGCGTGACGAAACCCTGCATCAGGTCTGACGAAGCGCCGGGGTATTCGGTGGTCACGGTGATGGTGGAGCTTTCCAGCATCGGGTACTGGCGAATCGGCAGCTGCAGCAAGGACATGACCCCCAGCAGCAGGATCAGAATACTGACGACGAGCGCAAGCACCGGCCGCCGAACGAAAATATCGGTGAAAGTCATGAGCGTTCTCTGGACGAAGAATCAGATGCCCGTCACAGGCGGTTTGGCCGCCGGCAGGACCAGGGTGTCATCGGTCGGCTGCACCGCCATGCCGTCACTGAGCTTGAGTTGCCCGGAAGTCACCACCTGATCACCCTCTTGCAGGCCTTCCTGAATCTGGACCCAACCGTCCTGGCGCTGGCCGATTTTCACCGCCACCCGCTTGACCACCAGCGCGGTGCCCTTATCCGGGCGAGCGAGAAAAACGGTATCGCCATAGGCGGTATAGGCCACCGCCGTTTCCGGCACGGTCAGGACCTCGGCCACTTCGGTATCGGCCACTTTGACACTGGCGTACATGCCAGGCTTGAGGTGGGCCTGCGATCTGTCCAGGGTGGCCTGCACCTGCACCGTACGCGAGCGGCCGATCATCGGGTCAACGGCACTGATCCGCGCCTTGAACACCCGGTCAGGGTAGGCGTCGATCAGCACGCCCACGGTTTGCCCGACGGTCAGACGGCGGCTGAGCTGCTCATCCAGGGAAAAATTGACATAGAGCACCTGGGTGTTGACCAGACTGACGATGCGGTCGCCGACATTGAGGTACTGCCCTTCGTTGACCTGGCGGATGCCGAGCACTCCGGCGAAGGGTGCGCGGATAGTCTTCTGGGCAATCAGTGCCTGGACTTTTTTCAACTCGCCCTGAGCCATTTCATCGGCGGCCCGGGCGTTGTCGAGCTGTTCCTGGGTCGCCGCGTTTTCCCTGACCAGCCCGGTCACCCGCTTGCGAATGATCTCGGCATTGCGCACCTGGGCCTGCAGCCGCAGCTGCTCGGCCTGCTCCGGGGCATCGTTGAGTTTGACCAGCACCTCGCCAGCCTTGACCTGACGGCCCGACTCGAAGTTGATCAAGGTGACCCGCCCGCCGACCTCGGCGCAAACCTGCACCTGGGAAGCCGCTTCCAGCTCACCGACGCCGGCGAAATACACATTGGCCGGGCGTAATTGCACCGCCCCCAGCGCGACCTTGGTCAACGCGCCGGCCGGGGCATCGGCAGGCTGGGCCTGGGATGGCGCGCGCGACATCATCACCACCGCAATGACCGCCACCGGAATCAACACCAGGCTGGTTATCTTCTTCTTGTTCATGGACGTCCTTATCACGATGAGTGTGTTACGCGCGGCTCACAGCCAGCTGTGGTTGAACAGGAAGAAGGCCAGCACTGCCCAGATCGACAGCACCAGGTGAGTCAATTGCAAACCCTCCTGGCGAATCCAGTAGCCGAACCACAAGCCCCCCAGCAGCATGGCGAAGACAAACGTCGAAAACGCGCTGAGGGCGAGGTTGAGCCAGGGCCGTGCCGACACCAGGCCGTCGCCGAGGATCAGCTGATAGCTGCCGGTCCAGGCCGCCAGCGCCGCGACCAATTGCAGGGCCAGCACTATCAGCAGGGCCAGTTGGTGCAAACGCGGTGAGCGTACGGCCCGCACCAATAGGGGAATCTCGATGGCAGGGCTCTGGCGCAACGGCTCCATGGCCATGGTCGCGCCCACCGCGCCTACCGAGCTGCGAAACGCTTGCCAGTTGTTAAGCACCGCGATGCTCAGCCACAGGCTCACGCCAACGGCCTGTACGGCCAGGAACACCGACATCGAGTGACCCAATACCCACGCCTCCATCGTCATACAAACCTCCCTATCTGCCTAAAGGTAAAGCCAGCCCCAGGTATATACACAAGACATTACTTGGATAATACAGCGCAGGCGTTTTAATACAAGATTTAACTTTCTACGGGAGATGGTTCAGGAAGGCTGCAAACCCTGTCTGGCAAGTGCTCGCCGGGATACCTGGCGCCCTGGAGGGGTTACCCGCGAAAGACTGTCACACTGTCCTGGCGGCGAGGGTGTGTGGTTGGAAGGCCTATGCGAAAGTGCCGGTAGCGTCGAGGCCTCATTGTCGAATATTCAGCCGATCTCTGCGCGAAGCACCGTCAAGCCGGGCCAAACGTCGGTTGCTCGGTCTTGCTTCGAATCACCGGCCTGACCGTGACAAAGATCAGCATCGACAGCGCGGCGTATACACCAAACAGCCAGGCCGCAGCACTGGACGCGCCGGCAACCCCACCGGGCGAAGAGAACCCGCTCAGGTTTACGATCATGCCGGCCAATGCCGCGCCGATGGCCGTGGCGATCAATTGGACAGTGGTGATCGACGCACCCGCCAATTCCTTTTCGTCCTCGGACACGCTCTCCAGTACGCGAGTCAGCAAATGCGGCCACGCCAGGCCAATCCCGAGGCCAATCACCAGCATCCCGACGCACACACCTGCCACGTTGATGATCGAAGGCCCCGAGCGCGGCACGAAGATAAACGCCACGATGAGCCCTGCGACGATGCAGAACGGTGCGATGCCAATGGCGCGGGTCGCTGAATCGGGCTTCAACCCAGAACTGTACAGCGCGCCCAACGTCCAGCCTGCCGCCATCAGCGCGCTGATGTAACCGGCCAGCAGCGGTGGCTGAAGATGCAGTGTTTGCAGAAAATACGGCACGAAAACTTCGCTGGTCATGCCTATCACCATCAGGCTCATGGAGCAATACAGCGGCAGCAATGCATTGCGGGCCGTCATCGCGCCCTTGGGCAACAACCGCAAGGTTGCACGCACTTCCACCTGGTAGACGAAATACAGAAGCAACAGACCGACCGCCAGGCCCAGGACGCTATACAGCGCATCCGGTTTGATACTGCCTACCGAAATCGCCAGCACCACGCCACTCAATAGCACCAGCTGCGCCATCGGAACGGCGACATGTCGAGGTGCCTCGATGCTTTTCTTCGGTAGCAGCGACCATGCCAACACCATGAACAACGCAGTGACCGGAATGAGTGCCAGAAAGGCTGCGCGCCAAGCGTCGTACTCCGCGAAAATGCCGCCCACCGCCGGCCCGATCAGCGTTGCCGCCCCCCACATGCCAGAGATCAATGCCATCGCCCGCGGCCACAATGGCTCGGCAAATACCAGGCGGATCATGGCGTAGGGCAGCGCGAACAATAGCCCCCCGCCCAGCCCTTGAATCGTCCGGCCGAGAATCATGACCGCCATGTTCGGCGACAGGCTGCACACCGCGCAGCCGATGGCGAAGATCACTCCTGCCCAGACATAGGCAGCCCGGGGTCCCAATCCTGCCAGGCACTTGGTCGACAGCACGGAGCCGATGATCGAGGCCACCACGAACAACGTGGTGTTCCAGGCGTAATAGTCGAGGCCGCCGATGTCGGCGACCACTGAAGGCAGAATCGTTGTCACCAGGTAGACATTGATCGCGTGAAGCGCAACGCCGCCTGCCAATGCCGCGGAGCGCAATCCGTTTTTCCCGAGGAGCAATGCTGACCAACCTGTCGAAGATGTCATCCTGATACACCCAGTCTGATTAACGTCAGCTCAGTCTATTTCAAAAGATAATACTTGCGTAATTGTTTGCCCTCTATCTGACCCCTGCAGTGCTGTCGGCAACGGGGACTCGCCTACACAGGATAGCCACCGGCCCTCTGAGCCACACGGGCGCCTGCAACTCGTCGGCCCAATCGCAAAACGCTGAAACCTCGACTACTGTCTATATGTACAGCTTAAGGGGTAGTGAGTTACTTCGCCCCAAGCTCAAGCACGCTCTTTACTTAAGGATGAGTGACATGAACGACGATTTGAAGCAGTCAGGCTCCACCACCACCGCCCAAGCCACGGTTTCCATGGAACAGATCAAAACCGGTCGAGTCCTTGATTTCACCTGGGCGCCCAACGCCAACACCACGACCACCATCGTCTCGGCGGACTTTGTCGATTACAAGGTCGATACCTCACAAGGCAGCCCGACGGGCGGCAGTCACTCGATAGCGCGGTTCACCTATGTCCAGGGCAGAGGCGGTGCCCAGATCGATACGCTGTTTCTTGAAGAGATGCGTGCAGGTGTACGTGCCAACACCCGGATCGGGCTGATGGTGGGACGCAAATGGGTGATGGACTCCAACGCAGAGGTGTCCGGCAGCATCGGCACCTACGTTGTGGAGCAGTTCGATGACATGCGCGCCAGTGTCAATTATGTCGGCGCCTTCGCCCGTGTCTTCGCCGACCCCAGGATGGTCAGCTATCACGCCGGTGGCCATGTGCACACCAACGCCTCGATCACTGCCGGCAGACCTTTGACCATGGCCGATTCAGGCAAGTCGATTCTGGTCATCAGCAACACTGACGTCACGTTGACTATCGATGACGATGTGACCGAGGGGTTCAAGGCCACACTGATCCAGGCGGCTGCCGGCAGGATCAACATCGTCGCCTCCGGCGGCCACACGCTCTACAGCAATGCCGGGCGCCGAACAGCCACAGTCGCGCCGCTGGATGAGCTGGAGCTCAGCACCTTTCCGGGCGGTCCGGTATTCCTGGCCTTCCGCGTAAGGCCTGCCGCCTGAAGCAGTGCAGTCTGAAGCGGTACCTCGGAGGTATCGTCGGGCCGGATTGGACGGGCGCTCGGGACCTAGCGATACCCGCGCGCCTGAACATCGAACAACTCGGCATAGCGCCCACCTTCCGCCATCAACTGGTGATGGCTGCCCTCCTCCAGGATTCGCCCGCCGTCCAGCACGATAATGTGGTCGGCATTGCGCACGCTGGAGAATCGATGGGAAATCAACAATGTCATGCGGCCCTTGGCGTGTTCGCGAAAGTGCTCGAACACCGCCGCCTCGGCGCCGGCGTCCAGCGCTGCCGTCGGCTCGTCAAGAATCAGCAGATCCGCCTCCTGGCGCATATACGCGCGGGACAACGCGACTTTCTGCCATTGCCCACCCGACAACTCCTGGCCACCAAGCCAGCGCCCCAACTGTGTGCCGTAGGTCCTGCTCAAACGCTCGATGAATTCGGCGGCCACCCCCTGGGTTGCGGCAGTGCGCCAGCGCGCCTCGTCGTTCAGCGCATCGACGTCACCCACGCCAAGGTTCTCGCCGACGGTCATCTGGTAGCGGATGTAATCCTGGAAAATCACCCCAATGCGCTGGCGCAGTGTCTGTTCATCCCAGTCTTGCAAGTCGCTGCCATCCAGCAGAATGCGCCCCTCGTGCGGGGTATACAGGCGCGTGAGCAGTTTGATCAGGCTGGTTTTGCCCGAGCCATTCTCGCCCACCAGGGCCAGGCTTTGCCCCGGCGCCAGGTGCAGATTGATGTCAGTCAATGCCGGCCGCTCGGCGCCGGGGTAAGTGAACCCCACGTGCTCGCAGCGCAGGCCGTCGCCAGGACGCGCGCCCTGGGTAAGCCGGCCACTCGCCACCACCACAGGGGTTAGCAGGTACTCATACAGGTCCGACAGAAACAAGCTGTCGTCATACAGGCCGGCAATCGCGCTGAGGCTGGCGGTGATCGCGCTTTGCCCCTGCTTGAACAGCACGATGTACATGGTCATCTGTCCCAGGCTGGTCTGGCCGCGCACGGTGTCCAGCACCACCCAGGCGTACGCCACATAAAACGCCGCGGTGCCCAGCAGGCCCAGGGCAAAGCCCCAGGCATCCCGGCGCACCGTCAACTGGCGGTCTTCGGTGTACAAGCGCCGGGCGTTGTCGCGGTAGCGCTTGATGAACAGCGGCGCCAGGCCGAACAGCTTGACCTCTTTGGCATGGGTCTCGTGGGACAGCAGCGATTCCAGGTAATTCTGCTGACGGGTCTCGGGCGCGCGCCGGTGGAACAGGCGAAACGCATTGCCCGAGAAATGCGTCTCGGCGAAGAACACCGGTAAGGCGCCGACCACCAGAATCACCAGTGCCCACGGCGAAAAGTGCACTAACAGCACGGCAAAGCTGATCAGCGAGATCAGGTTCTGAACCAGCCCCAGGCCCTTGGTGACCAGGCTCAGCGGCCGTGTGGACGCGCCCTGGCGCACGCGCACCAGCTTGTCGTGGAACTCGGCGTCTTCAAATTGCAGGAGTGAGAGGGTCTGGGCTTTCTCCAGAATCATCAGGTTGACCTTCACCCCCAACTGCACCCGCAGCAACGATTGCTGCATGGACAACGCGCGCTGGGCGGCGGCCAGCAGCGCCAACACGCCCGCCTCGGCCAGCACGTACTGCATCACGGGCCACACGGGCGCCTGGCTGCCGGCTGCATGGATCTGCATCGCGTGCACCACGCCATCGACAATACGCTGGCCGATCCAGGCAGCCAGCGCAGGCAACAGACCGGCAACGATGGTGGCCAGCAGCAGGCCTATGAATAAGGGACGCGACGTCCCCCACACCAGCTTCAGTGCCCTGCGCGCCTGGATGGAAAACGCGCTCAATCGATTCAACAGCACCATGAATGGCATGGACTCCGTGTGGGGGCTGGGGTGAGACGGGGGATTATGACAGGCGATGACGTTGTGCACATCCGACGGCGAGGCGCCACGCCGCTTCCGCCAGATAATAAAAATAGATGATCTTATTAACCCGAAAGATGATTTTATCTAATAATTAGCTTATTCCAAAAAAGACTTTCCCCGCAGTTTTTTATAGAGATATCTTCACTTCACAGACCGACCCCATGCCTGGCGGAGGACGTACTCCCGACATGGATCTCTCTTGATATGCCAGATATTTCTCTCCCCGCCCCGCTGAAAAAATTCCACCTGTCGCTGTTGACCAGCTCGCTGCTGCTGGCGGCGGTGCCCGCGGGCGCCGAGGACGCCAAGCTCGGCACGGTAACGGTGATTTCCACCGGTTTGCGCGGCCAGGAGCGCACCGTCGCCGACAGCCCGGCCCCCATTGATGTGATCAACAGCGAGCAGTTGCTCAAGACCGGCCGCGCCGAGTTGTCCGAGGCGATCGCCAAGCTGCTGCCCTCCTTCAACTTCGGCACCAATATCGCCGGCTACAACTCGGTGACCCGCCCGCTGAGCAACCGCAGCCTCGGCCCGGCCTACACCCTGGTGCTGGTCAACGGCAAACGGCGCCACAACGGCGCCACCGGCCAGCGCGGCTCGATCGACAACAGCGGCGCAAATGCCGTGGACATCGACCTGATCCCGGTCAGCTCGGTCGACCATATCGAAGTACTCAAGGACAGCGCCGCCGCCCAGTACGGTTCGGATGCGGTGGCTGGGGTGATCAATATCATCCTCAAGTCCGCCAACAACGGCGGGCACCTGGAGACCAGCTATGGCCAGTTGTATTCCGGCCAGGGCGAAACCATCAAGGTCGCCGGCGACCAGGGTTTCAAGCTCGGCGATGGTGGCTTCTTCCACCTCTCGGCCGATGCGCGCAAACGCGGCGAAGCCTCCTGGAACGACAAGGCCGACAGCAGCGTACGCGCCTTCAACGATCCGGCCAAGGAAGCGGCCTGGGATCGCGTGGCCATCAAGAACGGCGACCCCGACCTCAAGGCCTTCAACCTCGCCTACAACGCCGAGTTGCCGCTGGAAGCGCTGACCCTTTATTCGTTCTCCACCTACGGCGAGCGCGACGCCGAAGCGGCCAACTATTTCCGTCTGCCCACCGGCCGCGCGGCGGTGCCCGAGGTGTTCCCCGACGGCTACTACCCGCTGAACAACATCAAGGACCGCGACTACCAGTTGCTGTTTGGCGGCAAGGGCCAAGTGGCCGAGTGGAACTGGGACCTGAGCACCACTTACGGGCGCAACAATGTGCACCACTCCAGCGACCTGAATATCAACCCGTCGCTGGGCACCGCCTCGCCGACCACATTCGACAACCTGGCGACCTTCCGCTTCGAGCAATGGGTCAACAACCTCGACTTCACCCGCCGTTACGACAGCCTGTTCAACCTCACGCCGCCGGTGCAGGTGTCGGCGGGCCTGGAGCATCGCTGGGAGCATTTCAGCACCTTCGCCGGCGACCCCGAGGCCTACATCACCGGCACCTACCCGGCGGCATCGGGCGCACAGGCGGCCGTGACCATTCGCCCCGAAGATGAGGTCAGCCTGATCCGCAACAACTACGCCGGCTACCTGGACCTGGGCTTTGACCTCACCGAGCGCTGGTTCCTCGATGTGGCCGGGCGGGTCGAACATTACGACGATGATTCGGGCAACACCTTCGGCCTCAAGGTGAACTCGCGCTACGAGCTGACCGACAGCGTGGCGGTGCGCGGCACCGTCGGCACTGGTTTCCGTGCGCCGTCGCTGACCCAGATCGGCTACACCGTGGCGGACAACCGCGTGGCCACCGACGTCAACGGCAACGTGGTTCCGGCCGTCACCCGCCTGACCCCGTCGGGCAGCAACCTGGCCAAGGCGCTGGGTGGCGATGACCTGAAACCGGAGAAGTCGCGCAACCTCGGCCTGGGCCTCACCTGGCAACCGGCGCCGCGCACCAGCATCACCGCCGACGCCTACCTGATCGACATCGACGACCGCATCGCCCTGACGAGCAATATCTATGACCAGGGCAATGGCGCAGTCAACGCGATCCTCGCCGCCCAGGGCGTGCCCACCGGCACCTGGGTCAACTATTACACCAACGCCTTCGACACCCGCACCCGTGGCCTGGATGTGGTCGCCGACCACACCACGCCGCTGGATGCCTGGGGCGACGTGCGCTGGAGCCTGGGCTTTAACTGGAACAAGACCACCATCGAAGGCACCCGCGACACCCCGGCCGCACTGAACGGTTCCGGCGTGACCCTGGTGGGCCGCGACCGCGAGGGTGACCTCACGCAGGCGTCGCCCAAGACCAAGTGGATCCTCGGCGCGAACTGGAAGGTCCGGGACCTCGCGGTCAACCTGCAAACCGCCCGCTACGGCGCGGTCAAGACCCTGGCGGTCAACCCCACCGGGGATCGCAGCTTCGGCGCCAAATGGATCACCGACCTCGACGTCAGCTACACCTTCGTCGACAGCATCACCGTCAGCATCGGCGGCACCAACATCTTCGACGTGCGCCCCGACCGGCACGCCGTCTACAGCAACCTGGGCCTGGCGCCTTACGGCAACCCGCCGTTCTATCCGGGCGGCGGCTACTGGTACACCAAGCTGGCCTACGACTTCTGATTCACATCGCCAAACGAGGGCACCCCATTGAACACCTCCAACTTGATGAGCCGTCTGCTGGCCCCCTGCGCCCTGGCAATCAGCCTGGCCGCCTGCTCCCCTTCGGGTGACCAGGCGCAAGCGAACAAAACCCTGAACATTGCCTTTTTTGGCGACAACACCACCCTGGTCAGCGTCGACCCGTTCCAGGTCTACTGGCTGGAACACCGCGTGCTGCTGCGCAATGTCGCCGAGTCGCTCACCGACCAGGACCCGGCCACTGGCAAGATCATCCCCTGGCTGGCCAAGCGCTGGGAGATCAGTGACGACGCGCTGACCTACACCTTTCACCTGCGCGACAACGTGACGTTCAGCAACGGCGAGCGCTTCGACGCGAAAGCGGTGAAAACCGCGTTCGACAGCGACAAGGCCCTGGCCACCGAGCTGCCGGCGACCTTCGGCGCCACCTATCTGGCCGGTTATGACCACGCCGAAGTGGTCGACGACTTCACCATCAAGCTGGTACTGGCCAAACCCAACGCGGGTTTTTTACAAGCCACCTCAACCACCAACCTGGCAATCCTCGCGCCCGCGTCCTATGCACTCACGGTCAAGGAGCGCTCACTGGGCAAGATCATCGGCACCGGGCCGTTCGTGCTGGCCAGCTATACCCCGGAAGTCGGCGCGCACCTGACCAAGCGCAAGGGTTACGCGTGGCCCTCGGCGAATATGAAGAACCCGGGTGAGGCACACCTGGACGCCGTCGACATCAGCTACATCCCAGAAGAGAGCGTGCGCAACGGCCTGTTTCTGCAGGGCAAGGCCGACATCCTGTGGCCACGCAACCCGTTTTCGGAAGTCGACCTGAAGCTGTTCCAGTCCAAGGGCGCGACCATCCAGAGCCGCTCGCTGCCGGGCCCGGCGCTGAACCTGTACCCCAACACCCGTGGCGAACGCATCCTCGCCGATCAACGCGTGCGCCTGGCCGTGCAGAAGTCCATAGACCGCAAGAGCTACGCCAGCACCGTGTATAACGCCGAGTTCCCGGTGGTGGACGGCATCTTCGACGTGACCACGCCTTACTTCAAAAGCCAGGGCAGCAAGCTCGGCTACGACCCGGCAGCTGCCGAAAAACTGTTGGACCAAGCCGGCTGGGCCAAGGGCGCGGACGGTTACCGCAGCAAAAACGGCAAGCGCCTGAGCCTGAGCTACAACATCAGCCCGGCCGAAACCGCGGGTGACGTGCTGATCCAGGACCAACTGCGCAAGGTTGGCATCGAGTTGAAACTCAGCGTGGTGACCCGCGCCGAATGGGTAGCCAACAACTCCGCCGGCAACTACGACCTGACTATCAACTACATGACCCGCGCCGACCCGATCATCCTGCAAACCATTCTCGACCCGCGCAGCGCCAACAGCTCCACCGTGGCCACTCATACCTACGAACCGGCCACCCTGGAAAAAGCCAAGGGCTTGTTCGATGCCGGCATCACCGCCACCCAAGGCGCACAACGTGCCGCCGCCTATGGCGACCTGCAGGACCTGCTGATCGACGAAAGCTCGGCGTTCCCGGTGTACGAGCGCGTGTGGCAGGCGGCAACGTCGCCCAAGGTGAAGAACTTTCGCTGGACCGCGGAGGGCTTCGCGCTGCTGGGTGATATCGAGATCGGCACGCCATGAGCCGCTACCTCATCGGCCGCATCGGCCAGGCCCTGCTGGTGCTGTGGGGGGCCTATAGCATCACCTACTTCATCCTCTATCTGCTGCCGGGCGACACGCTGTCGATCATGCTCAGCGCCTCGGGCATGGAGGCCGATTCATTGTCGGTGGCCGACCTGGCCAAGGCGCGGGCCTATTACGGCCTGGACAAGGGTCTGTTCGAGCAGTATGTCGACCTGCTGCTGGGCGCCTTGCATGGCGACTTCGGCCAGTCCCTGTCGCTGAACCGACCGGTCGCCGAGCTGCTTGCCGAGCGCCTGCCGCAAACCCTGTCCCTGGCCGGCCTGGCGATTGTGTTGTCGCTGGTCGGCGGCATCGGCCTGGCCTACCTGACCGCTTATATTCGCTGGCAACCGCTGAAAAAAGTCCTGGCGCGCCTGCCTTCCCTGGGGTTTTCGGTGCCGGTGTTCTGGATGGGCCTGCTGCTGATCCAGGTGTTTGCCTTCGGCCTCGGCTGGTTCCCCGCCACCGGCAGCCGGGGCTTTGAAAGCCTGGTACTGCCGGCGATCACCCTGGCGATTCCCAGCGCGGCGGTGTATGCCCAAGTGCTGCAGCGCAGCTTCCAGGGCGTGTGGCAGGAGTCGTATATCGTCACTGCCTACGCCAAGGGCCTGAGCCGCGCCCAGGTGCAGGCGCGCCACGGGTTTCGCAACGCGGCGCTGCCCATTCTCACGCTGATCGGCCTGCAGGTGGGCAACACGGTGTCCGGTGCGGTGCTGGTGGAAACCATCTTTGCCCGCTCCGGTATCGGCCGCCTGGCCCAGGAGGCCGTGCTGCGCCAGGACATCCCGGTGGTGCTGGCGATTGTCGCGGTGTCGGCGGCAGCTTTTGTGCTGGTCAACCTGTTGGTGGACTTGCTGTACCCGTGGCTCGACCCGCGCATCGCCCACACGCCAAAGGTGTCCTAGACCATGACTATCCTTGAACAAAACCTCGGCCTTACGACTCCACTCTGGCAACGCCGCACCCGCCGACAACGTGCCACGGCGGCGGTCATGCCCTTGCTGCGGCGACCGGGCTTCAGCCTGGCGGTGTTGATGGTGTTGTTTTCATTGCTGGCCGCCGTGGCGCCGCACTGGTTGACCAGCTTCGACCCCTATGCCACCGCACCTGCGGTCAAGCTCACCGCGCCGAACCTGAGCCACTGGTTCGGCACCGACGAGCTGGGCCGCGACCTTTACACCCGGGTGGTCTACGGCTCCAGCCTGTCGGTGCTGGCGGCCTTCCTGGCGGTGGGGATCGCGTTGTTGGGCGGGCTCGGGCTGGGCATTCTGTCCGGTTTTGCCGGTGGGCGTATCGATGCGGTGATCATGCGGTTTGTCGACGTGTTGCTCGCCCTGCCCGGCTTGCTGCTGGCCCTGGCGATTGTCACGGCCATCGGCTTCGGCACGGTGCCGGTGGCGATCGCCGTGGGCGTCGGGATTATTCCCGGATTCGCCCGCACCACCCGCGCCGAAGTGCTGCGGGTCAAGACATTGCCGTACGTGGAAGCCGCACGCCTGGGCGGCGCCAGCTGGGGCCGCACCTTGCTGCGGCACATCCTGCCCAACGCCTGGGGCCCGGTGGCGGTACTGGCGACCCTGGATTTCGGTGCAGCCATCCTCGCCACCGCCGGCCTGAGTTTTCTCGGTTTCGGCGCCGCGCCTCCAGCCGCCGAATGGGGCACGTTGATCGCCAACGGTCGGCACTTTCTGATCACCGCCCCCTGGGTGTCGTTGCTGCCCGGCCTGTTCCTGGTCGCGGTGGTGTTCAGCCTCAACCACATTGCCCGCACGTTCGAGGAGGTTCAGCGATGAATGCCTTAGTGGATGTTCGCCAGCTTAGTGTCAGCTATCGGCACGGCAACCTGGCGGTAAACCAGCTGTCATTGACCATCGCCCAGGGCGAGACGCTGGCGATTGTCGGCGAGTCCGGCTCGGGTAAATCCACCCTGGCCAACGCCATTCTCGGCCTGTTGCCGGGCAGCGCAATCATCAGCGCCGGCGAGCTGTGGGTGGGCGGCAACAACCTCACCCACGCCGGCGAACGCCAGAGACGCGGCCTGCGCGGGCGCACCATCGGCCTGGTGCCCCAGGACCCGATGGTCAGCCTCAACCCGACCCTGCGCATTGGCCAGCAGATTGGCGAGGCGCTGATCCTGGCCAAGGGCAAGCGCTACCCCGGCGTCGATGCGGATACCGTCGAGCTGCTGCAACAGGTCGGTATCGACAAGCCGGTACTGCGCGCGCGCCAGTACCCGCATGAACTCTCCGGGGGCATGCGCCAGCGCGTGCTGATCGCCATCGCCCTGGCCGGCAACCCACGCTTGATCATTGCCGACGAGCCGACCAGCGCCCTCGACGTCACCGTGCAGCGCAAGATCCTCGACCACCTGCAACGGCTGGTCAGTGAGCGCGGGATTTCGTTGCTGATCATCACCCATGACCTTGGCGTGGCGCTGGATCGCGCCGACCGCGTCCTGGTGATGCAACAGGGGCAAGTGGTGGAGCAAGGGGTGCCACGGCAGATTCTCGGCGCGCCGCAGCATGACTACACCCGCGCCTTGATCGCTGCCGCGCCGGCGTTCGCCAAGCGCCGCCAGCCACTGGCCCGACCGGACCCGACGCAGCCGCCGATCCTGCACCTGCAAAACGTTGGCAAGACGTTCGCGCTGCCCAAGGTCAAGGGCGAAGACGCGACCTTTGTGGCGCTGGAGGACGTGAGCCTGCAGGTCTACCCCGGGCAGACCCTGGCGATTGTCGGCGAGTCCGGCTCCGGCAAAAGCACCGCGCTGCGCATCGCCCTCGGCCTGGAAAAACCCAGCCGCGGGCGGGTGTGGTTCGAGCAACGGGACGTCACCGACCTCAGCTGGCGCGACTTCCGCCCGCTGCGCCAGCGCCTGCAACTGGTGCAACAAAACCCGTTTGCGGCGCTGGACCCACGCTTCACCGTGTTCGACAGCATCGTCGAACCGCTGGTGTCGTTCGGCGTGCTCAAGGGCGCCGCCCTGGAACAGGCCGCGCGCGAGCTGATCAGTCGCGTGCATTTACCGGTCAGTTTCCTCGACCGCCTGCCGCGCGAGCTTTCCGGCGGCCAGTGCCAACGGGTCGCCATCGCCCGCGCCCTGGCGCTGAAACCGGATCTATTGCTACTGGATGAACCGGTCAGCGCCCTCGACGTGTCCGTGCAGGCGCACATCCTCGAACTGCTGCAAGAGCTGCAACGGGACATGGGTATCGCCTACGTGCTGGTGTCCCACGACTTGTCGGTGGTCGCCAACTTCGCCCATGAGGTGCTGGTGTTGCGCAAGGGCCGGGTGATCGAACAGGGCTCGGTGGAGCGCATCTTCAACCGCCCGACCAGCGAATACACCCGTGAGCTGATTAACGCCATCCCTGGCCAGCACGCTACCGCGAGCGCCGCCTGCGGATGAGCCCTTACGCAGTCAGGGGCCCGGACACGCGGTAGGCGTCTATCAAGGTATCGAAAAGCGCGATGTCCGAGCGGCTTCTGGCGATGAGTTGAGCGCCGGCGACGGCTGCAAATATGGCGCGTGCCCGCGCTTGAGCGTCTTGCGGTTTGCACACCTCGGCGGCCGTAAGAAGCTTGGTTATCCAGGCGATATTCACGTCAGCAAACATCTGGATTTCCGTGGTCATTTCGCTTGGCAGTTTGTCAGTTTCGGCGCCCACGAAGCTGGCGAGGCAAAGGCGATTATCGGCTTCAAGGGATCGACGAAAAATCTCGGGAAAGCGACGCAGGGCGTCTAGCGGGTTCGGGTCTTCTTCGCAGATCGTTTCGAGTGCGGCCGCGCCATCTTGCCAATAGCGCTTGGCGACCGCCACGCCCAGATCGGCTTTGCTGGGGAAGTGATAGTAGATGCTCGCCGCTTTGATGCCGACAGCTTGGGCAAGGTCGCGAAAATTCAGGCCGTTGTAGCCCTGCGACTGGGCGATCTTGGTGGCGGCCAACAGGATGGCTTCTCGGGCGTTGGTGTTCATTGTGATGCCTTTCGTCCTGAGGACGATGTCTCGAAAAATGTGGCGCCATGCTATCTC
Source organism: Pseudomonas sp. MUP55 (assembly GCF_034043515.1). Taxonomy (NCBI): domain Bacteria; kingdom Pseudomonadati; phylum Pseudomonadota; class Gammaproteobacteria; order Pseudomonadales; family Pseudomonadaceae; genus Pseudomonas; species Pseudomonas sp. MUP55. The sequence goes on from NZ_CP138214.1 coordinate 3,118,577, forward strand.
AAAAGCCTACCTTTGGTTAGGTAGATGTCAGCGTTCAACGGGTGTCCGTCAGGAACGCCATGTGGCGGCGATCCCAACGGTTGCCCACAACCCACCCAACCCTTATTCGGCCGGCGAATCCAGTTCAGGAATGCCACTGTTGCGATCGGCGTAGGCAGCCTGGAAGCCAGGGCGTTTCTGCCAGCGCTTCCAGTAGGCGTCCAGAAACTCGAAACGCTCATCCAGCGGGGTGGCGTTGACCGGGAACTTGGAAAACGCGATGGCGGTGGCCAGGGTTATGTCGGAAAAGGTCGGAGCATCGCCGCCCAGCAACCATTCACGGCCGTCAGACAGATGACGGTTGACCAGCGCCGCATGGGCCAAGGCTTCCTTGCGGCAGTGCTCGCCCCAGGCCTCGTTCTTGGTCAGTTCGAGCTTGAACCCGAGCCCGGTGTGCAGCACGTGAAACGCGGTGACGATGCGGTACAGGATGTGCACCCAGACCCGGTTGTCCCACATGTTATCCAGCCCTTGCTCCAGCGCGCTCTCGCCCATGATCTTGCGACCGGGATAGGTCTGGTCGAGGTAGCGGACAATGGCGGCCGTCTCGGAAATGAAGCTTCCATCTTCCAGTTGCAGCGTGGGCGTCTCGCCCCACGGATTCATGTTCAGGTGACGCCAGCCACGCTGCTCGCCACCCGGGGACATGTCATAAACGGTTTCGTCGAACAGATCGGCGATGCCCTTTTCGTGCATGAACAGGCGCAGGCGCTGTGGGTTAGGGAAGGCCGAAGGCGAAGTGAAAAGCTGGAGTTTAGTGGTCATGGTCGATCCTGAGTGGGGCTGGCTGATTACCTAACTAACGTTAGGTATCTGAACAATAGCGAGCGAACTGGCTAGCGTCAAGCCCCTACCTAACATTTGTTAGGCTCTTGATTGCCACGGTTTGCATTGAAGTGCTGAAAGGCTGCGGTTACAGCGTCTGGGTTTCGCGGGCCGTTTCATATGTTGAATCGGGAGATGTCGAGCAAAGCCCTATTCAGCTCGCTCCACAACCACTGTAATCGGGCCAGGTCTGTCAAATATCGACACATCGCCCTCGACCTTTCCAAGTATCACGACCCAGGCTGGGGAACGCGACCGCTGCGGTAACGTCAAGCTGCGTGTTGCGCAACGCGTCATGGCCGTTGGCGTTTGCGAACACGCCCATGAAACCGCGGACGGCCGACTCGCACGTCCAGTCGCGCACGCTCTCAACTGAACCTGACCTGAAGCAACTCGGGATCGGGACCCAAACCGTTTGATAAATACCGCTGCGTATTCAAATCATAGCCTGCCTCATTAACCAGCCAGGCCGGGTTTTCTGCGCCTGTACTAGAACGTTCAGGAGATGCATTTGAAGCCCAGCACTTGCCTTGTGCGCTGCCTGTCTGCGTCCATACTCTGCGCGGCGCTGATATCACCCCTGTGTGCATGGGCCGATAATCGTCCCGTGGGCTTTGCCAAGGGGGTCACCGGGGGCGGCAACGCCACGGTCGTGCACCCTGCGACGCCCGATGAACTCAAAACGGCCCTGTGTGCGACCTACGACCGCCGCGGTCAGTGCACGGATGAGACGCCGCGCGTCATTGCCCTGGACCGCACATTCGATTTTCGCGGTTCGGTTATCTCGAACGGCAGCGCCCAGGTCACAGAGGCCGGCTGCATGGCCAATGCCTGCCCCAAGGGCGGTGGGCAATGGGCGATCGATGGCGCCAATCATTTTTGCCAGTCCAGACCACCGGCCACCGTGACCTATGACAAGGCCGGGTTACAGCGCCTGAAGATCGGGTCGAACAAGACGCTGATAGGCCTGGGCAATCACGCCGGTATCCAGGGCATGGGCCTGTTCGTCGGCGGCGGCGCGCACAATGTGATTGTGCGTAACCTGACCCTGTCTGACATCAACCCGCGCGTGGTCTGGGGCGGCGATGCGCTCACGCTGGACAATGCCGACGGCGTTTGGATCGACCATGACACGTTCGTACGTATCGGCCGGCAGATGGTCGTCACCGGTTGGGGCAGCGCGACGCACGTGACGCTGTCCAACAATGAGTTCGATGGCCGTACGCCCTACTCCGCCACCTGTGATGGGCATCATTACTGGGTGTGGTTGTTTCTGGGGCATCACGACACCCTGACACTGGTCGGCAACTACGTGCATGACACCTCGGGACGCGCGCCTCATTCCGGTGGCATGGGTGATGCCGATGTTCGCGCACAACTGGTCAACAACCTGTTCGCGCACCTCTCCTACCAGGGCGCGATCATGTCGCGTACCGCCACCTCACACTTGCTGGTGGAGGGCAACGCTTTCGAGGATGTGTCCCATCCCCTGTTCAACGACACTCGGCAACCCGGCACGGCCTTCGCGCCCTTCGCACAAGCGGCTGGGGACGCCTGCCGGGGCGTGATCGGCAGGCCTTGTGTGGCCAATCAGCAACACCTGAGCGGCGATGATTACCGGCCCCAGGACGTACCGGCGCTGGCGGCGTTCAGTGCATCCCGTGAATACCTCATCACGCCGAAGCCTGCTGAAATTGCGCTGGCCCAAGTGCCCGCAAACGCAGGAGCAGGCCACCTTAACGCGGGGAAAAACTGATGCGACGTACAGTGCTGATGGTGTTGTGTGGCATGGCGGTTGTCGCTCAGGTGCATGCCGCCAGTTTCGGGGCTACGCGCACAGGTACCCGGATCGTTGTCGATACCGGCGCCGATCTGGTCTTCAGCGTGGATACCCGCAACGGTGACCTGGTGTCCATGCGCTTTCACGGCCACGAGCTGCAGACCACCGAGCCCAAAGCCTCGCACATTGCTTCCGGCCTGGGCACCGCGCAAGTGGAGGCCCGCACGGTGGGCGACGTCATCGTGATCAGCGCACGGGCAGGTGATTTGATCCAGTACTACCTCGCCGATAAAGGCCGCAACGCCATCTACATGGCCACCTACGCCCCGACCTTGCTGCCGGTGGGCGAACTGCGTTTTGTCGCACGACTCAACGTCAGCATGCTGCCAAAGGCTGACCATGGCACCGACTCCAATGTCGGCACTGCGATCGAAGGCAAGGATGTATTCCTGCTGCCGGATGGGCGCACCAGTTCCAAGTTCTACTCGGCACAACCGATGATCGATGACCCCATGCACGGCGTTAAGGGCCCGGGCGTCGCGGTGTACATGCTGATGGGCAATCGCGAACACAGTTCCGGCGGGCCGTTTTTCAAGGATATCGCCACCCAAAAGACCGCCGTCACCCATGAGCTGTACAACTACATGTTCTCCAACCACACCCAGACCGAGCCCTACCGAGGCGGCCTGCACGGGGTGTATGGGCTGCTGTTTACCGACGGTGAAGCGCCGTCCGAAGCCTTGACCAACCTGGCTTTCGTCAACAACAGCCTGGGGCTCGCGGGCTATTTGGACAGTGCCGGACGCGGCGCGGTAACAGGGCGCGTTTACGGGGTGGCCCCCAGCCTGCCCGCCGTGGTGAGCCTGAGCAATACCAGCGCCGAGTACTGGGCACCTGTCGATGGCAACGGTCGGTTTCAACTGACGGCTGTACGTCCAGGGCAGTACCGAATGACGCTTTATCAGCGTGAGCTGGAAGTGGCGCAAAGCACTGTACAGGTGAAGGCTGGCAGCACCGCGCAAACAACCCTGCAGGCGCGGCCGCCGACAGGTCAGGTGAAATGGCAAATCGGCGTGCCCGATGGCACCCCGATGGGTTTTCGCAACGCCGGGCTGCTGTCATCGGCCCATCCAAGCGATACACGAATGGCGCCATGGGCCCCCGCCACCTACACCGTCGGCAGCAGCCACCTCGACGCGTTTCCCGCGGCGCAATGGCGCGACATCAACAGCCCTACCCGGATCGAGTTCGTCCTGGCCGCCAACGAGGTGCATGACTGTCACCTGCGTGTGTTCCTCTCGCTGGCTCAAGCCGGCGGCCGCCCACAGGTAAGCGTCAACCAGCACTGGACCGCGCCCGTGCCCCCCGCCTCCAACCAACCCAACAGCCGCGGTATCACCCGAGGCACTTATCGGGGCAATAACACCGTGTTCGAGGTGAGCATTCCGGCCAGCGCGTTACGGCCGGGCACGAATACGCTGGAGATCGGCGTTGCATCGGGCCAAGCCGGCAGCGGCTTCCTGAGCCCTGGTTTTGTGTTTGATAGCGTGCAGTTGAGGTAGACCCTGTCTGTATTTCGGGCAGCAAGCCATGCAATCACAGCGGAAACTCAGCCCTGACCAGGGTCCCGCCTTGGGGGCAATTGCTTGCGGTAATTGTCCCACCATGGGCCTGACAGATGGCACGGGCAATGGACAGGCCCAAGCCACTGCCACCGGAATACCGGGCCCTGGAACGCTCTGCCCGCCAGAAACGGTCGAACACGCTGTCCAGGTGTTGCGCCTCGATGCCGGGGCCGCGGTCACCGATTTCAATCACGACCCGATCATGAATTCTGTGCGCCATGACGTTCAATTCGCCACCGCCCCCCGCGTAACGCAGCAGGTTATCGAACAGGATGTTCAGCACCTGCCCCAGGCGATCACGATCGGCATGGATATGAAGCCCATCTGCAATGCTGAGGTGCGTTTGAACATGAGCCTCATCCAGTTGCGGCTGGAACCAGGCCAGCCGTTCGGCAAGCAAGGCGGCCAATGAAAAATCGCTGCGCTCCAGCACCAGCCGCCCCGCCCTGGCCATCGACAACAGGTGCAGGTCATCCACCAGTTTTCTGAGTTGGTCAAGCTGGCGCTTGACCATGCCTAACTGCACGGCATCGCTCGGAAACACCTCATCAAGCATGCCCTGAACCCGCCCCATCGCCGCATTCAACGGCGTGCGCAGTTCGTGAGCAATGACCGCGCTGGACTCGCGCACATCACGCTCGTAGCGCTCCAGTTGCGTGGTCATGCTGTTGAAGTCGCTGACCAACCGTTGCAGCTCGTCGGGCGCTTGCTTGTGAGGTGGCAGGCGGGTGAGGAAATCCCCCCCGGCAACGCGCCGTGCACCCTGAGCAATCGCTGAGAACTGGCTGGACAACGGTCGCGAAAACCACATGCCACAGACAATGATGATCGGGATAGCAGCCATCACCAGACAAGCCAGAATCAGCCAGTCGCGGTTGGCCATGTCCGGCTGGAAGAACTCCACCGGATAGTATTCGGCAACCAGCTGGCGCAAGCGTGTCTCGTTGAGCTGCGGCTCGGCGCGCAGCTGCAGCAACTCCTCGCGCGCCGCCGGCGGCAAGTGCTGCAAAAAATACCGGTCTGACAGCCTGAAGTTGATCCACATGCAGAGGGCGATCACCACCACCGCGCCGATCGCCAACAGGCTCATGCGCATGCCGACCCAGCGCCACAACGGTTTGTCGTTGCCTCGTGATTTCTCAAGCATGTTGCTCACCTGAACCGATAGCCAATGGAGCGCACCGTCACCAGCACACCCGCGATGCCCTGGCTTTCAAGCTTGCGCCGAAGATTATGCACGTGTGCGTCCACCACGCGGGCCAACGCTTCGCTGTCCGGCAGGCAGATTTCGAGCAGTTCATCGCGGGTGAAGGCTTTCGAGGGCGTCTTGAGCAACGTGACCAGCAGTTTGAATTCCGTGGGTGTCAGGTCCAACAGCTGCGGTTGCCCATCACCGCGTTCAATGGCAGCGGTAAAGGCAATGAGGTCGACCCGCAGGTTTTCATAGCGCAGCAGTTGCTCCACCGGTTGGCTGCCCGCGGTACGCCGCAACACGGCGTGCACCCGCGCCACCACCTCGCGTGGACTGTAGGGCTTGACCACATAGTCGTCGGCGCCATAACGCAAGGCACCCAGTTTTTCCGGCTCGTCGCCCATGGCCGTGACCATGATCACCGGCGTGTCGCTGCTGCGACGTACGGCGGACAACACCTCGATGCCACTCAGGCGCGGCAGCATCACATCCAGCAGTATCAGGTCGGGCCGCCAGCTCTTGTGCAGGTCGAGACCGCGCTGGCCGTCTTCGGCCAATGCCACCTCAAAGCCGTCCCGCTGCAGATAGGCTTCCAGAATATTGGCGCTGTCGGCGTCGTCTTCGACGATAAGGATACGTTTTCCAGACACAAATACGCCTCTTGATGAAACCTTGATAATTCACGAACGGTTTATTGAAAGTCCGCTGCCAGTATTGCCTTACGCCTGACTTTCGCGAACCGATCCTATGCCGACCACTGCATCGCTGTCCAAGCCTATCAAGCTGCCTGAACGCCTCGGCGCGGTTTTGCTGCTGGTCGGCATGTTGACTGGTTGCTCACTGGCTCCGGCGTACCAGGCGCCCGCGCTGCCGGTGCCGAACGACCTGCACGGCGGCCCGGAAACGGGCGCGCCATCGGCCATGACCAACGCGGTAGAGCGGCTTACCGAAGAAGAAAAACAGCTGCTGATCGGGCTGGACTCATCGGCGCAGCTACCCCGGTTGGTTGATCAGGCCCTGAACTACAATCGGGACCTGCGCCTGGCGTTATTGCGTGTCGAGCAGGCTCGCGCCCAGTACGGCATTTCCCGCGCCGATCGCTGGCCAACGGTGGCACTGGGGCTGCAACGCAACCGCCAGCGCTTGCACGACAAGGCTGCCGACGAGCGTTACGGCCAGGACATCGCGGTGGCCTCCGTAGGCGTGTCGGACTTCGAGCTGGATTTTTTCGGCAGGGTTCGCAGCCTGGCCGGCGCGGCGCAGCATGACTACCTGGCGACACACTACGGCGCCCTGGCCGCGCGCAAGGCGCTGATTGTGGAAGTGGCACGTTTGTATTTGCAGGAACGCTTGCAAGCAGGCGTGCAGGCCGACATGCAGTCCATCTCCGACGAGCAAAACCATCTGCTGGGCCTGCTCGTCGGCCAGCAAAAGGAAGGCCTGGTAGCCCAGGACACGGTCGATACCCAACGCATGGAGGTTCATCGAGCTACGCGGCAATTGCAGGATGCAAGCGCCGACCACGAGCGCGCATTGCAGGCGCTGTCATGGGTCACCGGTTATCAGGTCGCCCCTACTGCGCAGGCCACACAAACCCCCGCCATCGACCTCGGCACTCCGCCATGGCTGGTCGAACTGCCGTCACAGCGACTGTTGCAGCGGTTCGATGTGCGCCAATCCGAAGAAGCGCTGCGCGCAGCGAATGCCAACATCGGTGCCGCGCGTGCGGCGTTCTTCCCCTCGATCACCTTGAGCACCGGTGCAGGCATAGCCAGCCCGCACTTGAGCAGCTTGTTCTCATCCGGCAGCGGCGCGTGGTTGTTCACACCGCAACTGAACCTGCCGCTGTTCGACGGGGGCCGTAACCGGGCCAACCTTGACTTGGCCACTGCGCGCCAACAGTCAGCTGTCGCCCAATACGAAAAAACCGTGCAGGACGCCTTCCGCGAAATCGCCGACCTGTTGAGCCAACGCCAACAAGCCTTGGCCAACGCCACCACGCAAATCGATCTGGCAGCGTTGACCGCATTAAAGGCCAAGCGTCTCGACCAGCAGATCGCCGCCGGTGCGGCGGCACGTTCGGAGCACCCGACGGCTGCCATTCGCCTGGCTGAATCGGCCACTGAATTACGCAAGGCCACCTACCAATTGCTGTTCAACCGCCTGGTGCTGTATCGCGCGCTGTCCGGCGCACCGTTGTTTTCCTCCGCAGAAAGGGTTTCACCATGAACTTGACCGCCCCCCCTACCCGCGCCGTGCTATGGAGCGCCGCCCTGCTTACATGCTGCACGCTCATGACCAACGCACAGGCGGCCGATGCCAGCCCCGCAGCCGACGCGACCACGGCTACCCTGGGACTCGGCATGGGCGTCACGCCGCGCTACATGGGCGCCGACCGTTACCGCGCCCTCGTGCTGCCGATGTTCAGCATCCAGCGCGGCGTGCTGTTTGCCGACACCACACGAGGCGTCGGCGTGCAGTTTCAGTCCGACAGCGGCTTTGCCGCCAGCGCGGCAATCAACTACGACCTGGGCCGCAAGGAAAAGGACAGCAACACACGCCCGGGAGATCGAGAGCTGAGCGGCATGGGCGATATCAACGGCGCCACCGTCGCCGACTTCACCCTCAGCCAGCAACTGCTTGACTGGCTGTCGGTCAGCGGCGAAGCCGAACTGCGCATGGCCGGCGAACATCGCGGCAACCGCTACCGATTCGGCCTGGAAGGCATCCTGTATCACGCAGGCAGCGACACCCTGGTCCTGGACATCGACGCTCACGCCGGTGACGGCCGCTACAACCAGACCTTCTTCGGCGTCACCCAGGCACAGAGCCAACGTTCCCTCTACGGGCGATACGACACCGACGCCGGGATCTACGCCTACTCCGCCGCCTTGAACTGGCAGCACAGCCTGGACGCGCACTGGTCGACGCTCGCCAGCCTGACGTTGACCCAGTACGCCGACCAGGCCCGCAACAGCCCGCTGGTCAGGCGTGAGAGCGCCGGCCTGGGCATGTTCGCCATCAACTACACCTTCTGATAACGAGGCGTCCGGCATGCAGGGTTTTGCTCAGTTGTTTCGTCCTTGGGGCCCTCCCCTGATGCTCGGTGTTGCCTGCCTGATGGTGGCGGCCTGTTCGCGCGAGGAAGCTGTGCCGGAGCCGGCTGTAAGGTCGGTAAAAGTCGCCACCGTACACGCCGCAGGGGCCGATACCGCGCCGTTGACGGGTGTGGTTCGCCAACGCCAACGCGCTGCCCTGGCCTTTGAAGGTGCGGGCCGATTGATGGTGTTGAATGTCGACGTCGGCGATGCGGTGAAACAAGGCCAGGTGCTGGCGAGCCTGGACACGGCCGCCGTCCGGTTACGCCTGAAACAGGCGCAGGCCACTTTATTCGCTGGCGTGGCACAAGCCGACGAGCGCAAGCGCAACAAGGTTCGCCAGCAACAGCTGTATGCCCAGGGCAGCGTGGCGGCCAGTGCTGTGGAACAAGCCGAAGCAGCCTGGCAGCAGGCCGTCGCACAGCAGGCCGCCGATGAGGCGGCTCTGGACCTGGTGCGGCGCGATCAACGCCAGGGCCAGTTGATTGCGCCATTTGACGGCCGTGTCGTGGCAAGACCCGCGCAGCTGTACAGCGAGTTATCGGCAGGCCAAGTGGTGATGGAGCTGGAAGCCAGCGGCGCGTTGCAGGTCATCGTGCAAATCCCGGTGGAGCAGGCCGCCGGCCTCAAACCTGGCGACCACGCCGTCGCAGCCGACCCGGCCGCGCCTGGCTCCACCCTGCCGCTGGTACTGGAGGGCTTGTCGACGCGTGCGCAGAATGGCCTGTTGCAAAGCGCACGTTTTCACCTGAACGCCCACGACATCGTGCTCCCCAGCGGCATAAGCCTCAACGTGCGGTTGGCGGACCCCGCCCCGCTCGCGCTGACCATTCCTACCCAGGCCCTGCGCATGGGCGGTGATGCCGGCCAGGTGCAGGTATTCGTCTATGACCCAGCCCAGGGCAAGGTCGCCCTGCGTGACATTACGATCGGCCTGATCGATCAGGGCCGTGTCGCCATCGACAAAGGCCTCAAAGGCGGCGAACAGGTGGTCGTCACGGGCGTCGCGTTTCTCACTGACGGCCAGCCCGTCAACCTGCTCTCGCCCACCAGCCGTTTGAGCACATCCGAATGATCAACCTGACCCGTCATGCCCTGGGTGCGAGCCGCCTGACGCTGTTCACCGCCCTGCTGATTCTGCTGGCAGGCGTGGCAACGTTCCTGAGCTTCCCGACCCAGGAAGAACCCTCGGTGACCATCCGCGACGCACTGGTGAGTATTCAGTACCCCGGGCTGCCCAGCGAACGTGCCGAAGAACTGCTGGCGCGTCCAACGGAAGAAAAACTGCGCGAGCTGTCGCAGATCAAAAACATCGTGACCACCATCCACCCCGGCAGCGTGGTGATCCAGGTGACGGCTCGCGATGAAATCAAGGACCTCGGGGTGCTGTGGCAACAGGTACGCAATAAAGTCGCCGAAGCGGGTCCCGGCTTTCCGCCGGGCGCCCAAGGCCCGTTTGTCGACGACAATTTCGGGCGCGTCGCTGTCGCCTCCATTGCCGTCACGGCGCCGGGCTACAGCATGAGCGAGATGCGCGGGCCGTTAAAGCGCCTGCGCGATCAATTGGGCGGACTACCCGGCATTGGCCAGGTCACCTTGTACGGTATCCAGGACCAACAGCTATCGATTGATTTCAACCCGCAGCGCCTGGCGGGCCTGGGTTTGTCTCCCCAACAACTGTTCCAGCAATTGCAGCAACAGAATGTGCTGGCGCCAGGCGGCATCGCCGACATTGGCGGGCAGATCACCACCCTCACCGTGACCGGCGAACTGCTCAGTGTGGATCAACTGCGCGAGTTGCCCATCCAACTGCCTGACTCAAGTGGCGGCGCGCAAAGCGTACCTCTAGGTGCCATAGCGCAGGTGTCGGTGATGGCTGCCGATCCACCCCAGACCGCCGCGGTTTACCAGGGCCAGGACGCGGTGGTGCTGGCGGTATCCATGGCTGCCGGGCAGAACATTCATCAGTTCGGCGCAGCCTTGCGCGCGCGTTTGGCGCAGCTGGAACAGCAACTGCCGCTAGGCTTTTCGGCGCATATGGTGACGTTCCAGGCCGATGTGGTCGATCAGCAAATGGCCAAGATGAAGCATGTGATGATCGAGACCGTGGTCATCGTCATGGCCGTGGTCATGCTGTTCCTGGGCTGGCGCACCGGGCTGGTGGTGGGCGCCATCGTACCGCTGACCATTCTGGGTACGTTGATCGCCATGCGCATGCTGGGGGTGGAGCTGCAAACCGTATCGATCGCCGCGATCATCCTCGCACTCGGCTTGCTGGTGGACAACGGTATTGTGATTGCCGAGGACATCGAACGCCGGTTGCATGCCGGTGAGGAACGGCGCCTGGCCTGCGAAGAAGCCGGACGCACCCTGGCAATACCGTTGTTGACCTCATCGCTGGTGATCGTGCTGGCCTTCTCGCCGTTCTTTCTTGGCCAGACCAGCACCAATGAATACCTGCGCTCATTGGCCATCGTGCTGGCACTTACCCTGCTCGGTTCGTGGTTACTGAGCATCACGGTGACGCCGTTGTTGTGCCTGTATTTTGCCAAAGCTACGCGCCACGAGGCGTCAGGGGGCAACTACGACAGCGGTTTTTACCGTGGCTATCGGGCCATCATCTGCCGGGTGTTGCGGCACAAGACGCTGTTTCTGATGGCCATGCTGGTGCTACTGGCTGCCGCCCTCTTCGAACTGATGCGTGTGCCCTATGACTTCCTGCCCCAGTCGGACCGGTTGCAGTTTCAGGTGCCCATCACCCTGGAGCCCGGCAGCGGCTCGCGCAAGACCTTGCAAAGCGTGCGCGAGATCAGCCTGTGGCTGAGCAAGGAACCGCAGGTGGTCGACAGCATCGGCTACGTGGGCGATGGCGGGCCGCGTATCGTGCTGGGCCTCAACCCGCCGTTGCCGGCACCGGAAACCGCTTACTTCACCGTCAGCGTCAAGGCGGGGACGGATATCGAAGCGGTCATGGGCAATATGCGTCGCTATCTGCTCAAACAACACCCTGAGCTGCGCGCCGAGCCCAAACGGTTTTCCCTGGGAACCACCGAGGCCGGTGTCGCCATTTATCGTGTGATTGGCCCGGACGAGAACCGACTGCGCTCGCTGGCCGGCCAGATTGAGAAGGCTCTGCGTAACGTGCCGGGCACGCTGGATGTGCGCGATGACTGGAGCACGCGCGTGGAGCGCTATACCGTCGAGGTCGATCAACACCGCGCGCGCCGTGCCGGGGTGGACACCCAGGCCGTTGCCCAGGCCTTGCAACTGCACTTCGGCGGCGTTCAGGTATCGTCGCTGCAGGATAACGAAACCCGCGTACCCCTCGTGGTGCGCGAACCCGCTGTGACCAACCACGACTCGCCGGATCTGCGCGGCATTCTGGTCTATCCGGCCGACGGCTCGACGCCTTTGCCCCTGACGGCCATTGCACACATCGCCGCGTCTAGCGAACCCTCCACACTGATCCGCCGCAATCAGGAACGCAGCATCACCGTGGTCGGGCACAACCCTTCTCTGACTGCCACCTCCATTGTCGAGCAACTGGCGCCACAGGTGGCTGCGCTGGCCTTACCGCCGGGCTACCGCATCGAGTTGGGCGGCGAAATCGAGGACTCGGCAGACGCCAACCAGGCGCTGTTGCAGTACCTGCCCCACGCATTGATCGCCATGCTGCTGTTGTTCGTCTGGCAATTCAATTCGTTCCGCAAGCTGCTGATCGTGGTCTCGGCAATCCCCTTTGTATTGATCGGTGTTGCGGTCGCGCTGTTGATCACCGGCTACCCGTTTGGCTTCATGGCCACGTTCGGCCTGTTGTCCCTGGCGGGGATCATCGTCAACAACGCCGTGTTGCTGCTGGAACGAATCGAGGCGGAAATCCACGATGGCCTGCCGGTGTATGAGGCGGTGGTGAGCGCGGCCGTGAAACGTCTGCGCCCCATCGTCATGACCAAGTTGACCTGCATCATCGGGCTGATCCCGCTGATGCTGTTTGCCGGGCCACTGTGGGAAGGCATGGCGATCACGCTGATGGGTGGGCTCGCACTGGGAACATTGGTGACGCTGGGGTTGATCCCTGTGCTTTATGTGTCGCTGTTCAACCCTGGTACCGAGCGCCTGGCGTCACGTAAATCGGGCAGCGAGCGCACGCCATAATCGGGCGAGACAAGGGAAAGAATCGCTCTACTTTCCTATTATTTCTAGGTAATACCTTCAAACGCGCAGCGTTATCATGACCCATTAGTACTTTTGCCCGCTCCACGACAACCACCATCGAAGTAAAGGTGCGCCTATGTGTCTCAAGACTTGCTGGGTCATGTGTTGGATCAAGGTCCGTGTAAAAGAAAGACAAGCGGCCGGCTTGAAGGCACAGGAAGCACCGGTCCGGCGCGCGTGCAGCGTAGGCAGTCCTCACGCGCAGCTGTGCACCTGGTGATGCGAGCCGACTGACAGGGTATGCTCGGCCAGAGGGTCTTTGTTGAGGTGGGACCAACTTCAGGATGAGGCTGACCAACAACCATTCCCGCTGCCTATTTATGAGAGGTTGAGCATGAAACTGACAGATTTCGAGGTCCTTAGCTTCGACTGCTACGGCACATTGATCGATTGGGAAAGCGGCATATTCAATGCGTTGAAGCCGCTGGTACTACGCTCGGGAAAAAACCTTACTCGCGATCAGATTCTTGAGGTGTTCGGTCGGCACGAGTCCCCGCAGCAAAAAGCCACGCCGACGGCACTGTATTCAGATATTTTGCGCAAAGTGTACGACCGTATAGCGAAGGAATGGAAAGCCGAGATCGATGAACAAGAGCGCGAGGCGTTCGGAACGTCCGTCCAGCACTGGCCACCATTTCCCGATTCGATCAAGGCGCTCAGCTACTTCAAGCAGTACCATAAGCTTGCCATCTTATCCAACATTGACCGCGGTGAATTTGAGTTCAGTAAAGAGAAACTGGGCGTTGAATTCGACTGCGTCGTAACAGCTCAAGACGTCGGTTCCTACAAACCGGACCCCAAAAACTTTGCATACTTGATGGACGCCCTGGGGAAAATGGGGTTCGAAAAAAAATCGATCCTTCACGTCGCGGAAAGCCTGTATCACGACCACGTACCGGCCAACGCGGCTGGACTTGCGAGCTCATGGATCCATCGTCGCCACGGCAAAGAAGGCTTTGGCGCGATTCATGTCCCGGCCACTGAAGCCACCTATAATTTCCGTTTTATCAGCTTGGCAAAAATGGTCGAGAGCCATAAAAAACTGATCACGGAAAAGACAGGCAACGTGATTGTCTGATCTGCTGCAATGCCGCGAGTAAAAGCGTTATGGCCAAGCGTCAAACATCCCATAGGAAACGAGGCCCAGGGTGAATGACCGCCCATTCTGGATACCGATTCGATGCGGTTTATCACTCGTCATGCTCCAAGCGATACATTTCTGCAGCGACTTGAATTTGAAACCGCGACTCCGGATTTTCCAGTGAGATGTCCAGCAGTTTTTCGATACGCGCTAAACGGTATCGCAAGGTGCTGATATGTACCTCCAGCACTTTGGCGGTGTTGGCCAGTTGAAAACCTTCGCTGGATAATGCGCATACCGTCTCCAGTAGCATAGTGCCGTTCTTTCGATTGGCCAGCGGCTCGATCAACCGCTGAATCAGCATCCCCCTGGCTTTCTTATCGCCCATCAAGGCACGGGGAAACAGAACCTCGTTGAAGACATGAAGACGTCCAGGTCGCAATAAGGGCACTAACGCCGCCACATCTTCGGCCCCTTGAGCCATGCCTGAAACGCCTCGATGCACCCGGCTGACTGCCATCGCTCCCCCTTCGTGACGCAACTGTTTCCAGATCGTCTCCGGTGCGAGCGTCGCCGGGATGATGAAGCTGATCTGGTTCAGCGACACTGAAATCAACGGAGAAACGCTGCTTGAAATCATTAAATTGAAAATGCGCGCGGTTTTTTCCTTGCGCCGTTTGAAGCCTTCCAGGCTGAGCGGGATAGGTTCGTCCAACAGCACCAGGCATATCCTGTAATCACGAGTTTCACTCCACCCCGATACCAGTGCTCTCTCGATAGCGCTCGGCGTTTCCGGGAATTTGCCCTCCAGCAGTCCCGCAACCAGTGCATGCCCCAGCCGAGTCTCCTGATCCAGCAACTCTCGCTGATGAGAAAGATGAAGCGCGGCAATTACCGCGGAGTGTTCAAGCGCTCGGGAATGCAGCTCTTCGAATTGATCCTTGGCGCTTTCCAGCCAAACGATACCGGCAACCTCTCCCTGCAGCCATATGGCACAGCCAAGCCTGAACCGCGGCCGGGTATCCGACAGGTTGATCGACAACGTCTGCGCTTCATCGAAGCGATGTTCCAGGGGACGTTCGGCGATGAATTTTGCAATCAGGTCGCGCTCGAACTGCTCGTTCGTGTCGATATCATGCTCGCTCAAAATGTCCCCCGACGCCGAGACCACCAGCGCGGACATCTCCAGTGCGCTGGCCAGCGCACTGCCCAGGCTATCGAGGTTATCGGCTTCGATGGCGGCCCGGGTCAACTTGCGATGGATCAAATCCGAACGCTGAATAATCTCGGTTTGCAAGTTGATGATCTTGGCCAGGATCTCTTGGGTGATTTCGCTGAAAGGCACCTCCCACGGCAACTCCAACAGCGGAAAGTTGCACTGCTCCGCTTGCGCGATGGTGGCTTCGGAAAAGTGTTCGCGAAAATGCGGCACCGCCAGCACTACACCAGCAAGCCCCAGGTCGTTGAGTGTTCGCACCAGTACCCGACTTTCCTCATCATCCCGGGGCCAGTTGTAGCCCGTGGTGAGCAGCACGTCCCCCACTTTCAACCATTGGGTGATATCGGGGTGATCGATAATATGAACCCAGGCAATTTGCCGATCCAGCCCATTGGCTCCGGCCACTACGGTGGCTTGCCGCAGGATGGTCTGCTCTAGTGCGGTAGATAGTTTCATTGCGTGTCCACGAGTGGAGGGTCGACTGAGGTGCGGCAGCAGCACGATTACGGGTGTATCGGGCATTTCACTTTAAACCGCACAAAAGCGCAGAAACACCTACCTACAATAGGACATATTCAGGAAAGCATCCTACTTTTCAAACCATTAACGCGGTTCCATCCCCCCTTCGCGCGTCGATGAGCCTTGCCAGAGATTGCCTGCGGTCGACCTGAACGTCAGGCCGACAGACGCCGAACCTGAAAACCCATCTTCTTCATGCATAAAGCAGGATAAACCTTCAAGTACCTGCTGCCTTTCGTAGGTGGATCGGCCATTTGACAGTTCCTATGATTGTGAAACGTAACAAAGGCCAACAGCGGGGAGCCGGTGCGGCAAGGCATCCGTGCAGACTCGCAATTAATGTCAGGAGTGATGTATGACGCCATACGAAGCATTTTCCAGTGTCGACATACGAATCGGCCAAGTGATCAAAGTTGAAGTAAACGATAAAGCAAAGAAACCGGCCTATAAGTTCTGGATCGACATGGGTGAGTTAGGTGTAAAAACCACCAGTGCGCAATACACCCGACTTTATTCGGCAGCGGAACTCGTGGGTGAATATGTTGTTTGCGTGGTTAATCTGGGGACGCGAAACATCGCGGGCTTTGCCTCGGAAGTACTGATGCTCGGCGCAGAAACAGCGCCTGGCGAGGTGGTATTTCTTAAACCGGAACGCACCGTTACGCCGGGACAAAAAGTATTTTAACGGCACACCGACGCCGATTGGCGTCGGTTTATAAAACACTACGTGATACCGATGACTACATTGAAAGGAAAAGCAATGAAACTTACTGACTTCACTACACTGTCATTCGATTGCTACGGCACCCTGATCGATTGGGAGACCGGCATTGTGAACGGCCTTCAGCCTTTGGCCGATCGCAGCGGCAAAGGGCTTGATCGCGAACAGATTCTGGAAGTATTTGGCCGTCATGAGTCACCCCAGCAGACCCTGACGCCTGGCGCTCTGTACCCCGTCATTCTCGCTGCGGTGTATGACCGTATTGCCACGGAGTGGGCGCTTGAGCCCATCGCCGCCGAACGCGAAGCGTTCGCGACGTCAGTCAAGGACTGGCCGACATTCCCCGACTCGGCAGAAGCCCTGCGTTACCTGAAACAGCATTACAAGCTGGTTATTCTTTCCAACATCGACCGCACTGAATTCAAGTTCAGCGAAGCGAAGCTAGGGGTTGAATTCGATCATATCGTGACGGCTCAGGATGTAGGTTCCTACAAACCGAACCCGAATAACTTCACTTACATGATCGACCTGTTAGCCAAGGCCGGCATCGCGAAAAGCGACGTTCTGCACACCGCTGAAAGCCTGTACCACGACCATGTTCCAGGCAAAGCTGCCGGATTGGCGGGGGCGTGGATTCATCGCCGTCATGGCAAGGAAGGTTTCGGTGCAACCCATGTACCGGCCACAGAAGCCAAGTATGACTTCCGCTTTATCAGCATGGCGGACATGGTCGAAGCCCATAAGAAACTGGTGGGCTGATAGTCGAGCGCCCTCGGCGGATGCCACGTAAACGTGGCATCAACTAAATCGCCCTCCACCGCCTCACTGGCCCCTGCGCATTTTATTTATTTTTTCTATTTTTAGATCGCCGTACTGCGCGAACTAAAGGAGGGCCGTCGCTTATTACCCAGCGCTGGCTATTTGTATCAACGGCGCCACCTGATAACTAGCGGCAGGCGCTACCTGTGCGAGTTGAACAATTAACGGAGTTTTTGGAATGAGTGATATTAATTCGAGCCCTGTTCTGGCAGCACGAGAAACTAACGTCTCTCGCGGCGTAGCATCGGCCCACCCGATCATTATCAGCCGTGCAGCCGGCAGCTATGTCTGGGATACCGATGGCAAGAAATACCTGGATTTCGTGGGAGGGATTGGCGTTTTGAACGTCGGTCATAACCACCCCGCCGTCGTCGATGCCATCAAGAAGCAAATCGACAGCTTTACTCACGTCTGCTTTCAGGTGGGCGCTTATCAACCATATGTCGAGTTGGCAGGCAAGCTGAACGCACTGATAGGCGCGGGCGAGCCCTATAAGTCCGTGTTCCTGACGACGGGTGCTGAAGCCGTGGAAAACGCCATCAAGATCGCCCGCAGCCACACCCGGCGCTCCGGGGTTATTGCCTTTCGCGGTGGCTTCCACGGCCGTACGCTGCTGGGGATCTCGCTGACCGGTTTCAGCCAACCGTACAAACAGAATTTCGGCCCTTTCGCACCTGACATTCATCACGCGACTTACCCCAATGAGTACCGCGGCGTCACGACCGAACGGGCACTTGCCTCACTTCAGGACATTTTCGACACTCAGATTTTGCCTGAGCGCGTGGCCGCCATTATTATTGAACCGGTGCTCGGCGACGGCGGTTTCGTGGCGGCCCCACCGGCGTTCATGCAAGCGCTGCGGGAACTGACTACACGTCACGGCATTGTGCTCATCTGTGATGAAATTCAAACGGGTTTTGGCCGCACCGGCAAGATGTTCGGGTTTGAGCATTCAGGCATCCAGCCCGACCTGATCACGGTTGCAAAAAGCCTGGCGGGCGGGATTCCGTTGTCCGGGGTCGTGGGTAAGGCAGACATCATGGATGCCCCTGCACCTGGCGGCTTGGGCGGTACCTACGGCGGTAACCCGTTGGGATGTGCCGCTGGCCTCGCGGTCCTGTCCATTTTCGCCAGCGAGAATCTGCTGGAGCGCAGCCAAGGTATTGGCCGGCAGTTGATGACTGGCTTCGAACGTTTAAAGAATCGCCATCCGCAGATTGGCGATGTGCGCACCCTCGGCGCGATGGCCGCGGTTGAGTTTGTCGTTGACGAAGGCACCAAAGCGCCCGACAGCGACCTTGCACAGAAAGTGATCGAGCAGGCGCGGTCGCGTGGGCTGCTGCTGATCAAATGCGGCGTCCACCGAAACATTGTGCGCTTTCTCTGCCCACTCAATACCTCCGAGAGCGATGTCGCGGCCGCATTGACTATATTTGAGCTGGCGCTGGAAGCCAGTATTTGATTCATCGCGCTCTTCGAGCGGAAATGAATCAGCATAAGTCGCCTCGGTTGGCGACTTTTGCATTGCAGCATCGACACCCCGTCATGCGCCGAGGGCGGCGCTCACCAGAGAGGCGAATGGAGATGCATGACCTGACCAGGCTTGACCGCATAGATATTTGCATTCTTGCCCAACTGCAAAAGGACAGTTCACTGACTAATGCGGCCCTTGCGGAAAGAGTCAACCTTTCACCAAGCCCTTGCTACATCAGGGTCAAACGCCTTGAGAAAAGTGGCTACATCTTGAGATATTCCGCAACCTTGAATATCGCCAAGATTGCGGACTCACTGACTATCTATTCCGAGATCGAGCTGGACCAGCATCGTAAGGAGAGCTTTCAGCGATTTGAAGCCGCCATTTGCAAATATCCCGACGTACAGGAATGTTACATGGTGACCGGGAAAATAGATTATGTGTTGAAGCTCATCTGCAAAAGCGTGGTTGAATATCAAGCCATCATGGATGAGCTATTACAAAGCGAATGCGGCGTTGCGCGATTCCATACGTTCTTTGTGACCAAGACAGTCTTTCGAAGAGAGGGCGTCGATTTACAGGCACTTCTGTAGTGCGCAAATGCCTTATAACCCTAGCGGGGCATGTGAGCGTCCATCGCCTTCAACGTGCGCTTCCACAGCTCGATGTAGGCCTCTTCGGTCATGTACGCGGCGTGCGGGGTCAGCGTTACATTCTGCGCATCACACCACGGATCATTCGCCTCAATCGGCTCCTGCCAGAACACGTCAAGCGCGGCGTGCCCGACCTGACCGGACTGCAGCGCCTGGGCAAGATCATCCTGATCGATCAACCCGGCGCGAGCGGTGTTGATTACCAGCGCTCCAGGGCTAAGCAGGCTCAGGCGCGAAGCATTGAGAAAGCCGGCGGTGTCGGCATTAAGGGCCAAGTGCAGTGAAACGACCTCTGCCCCGGCAAGCACCCGCTCTATGTCCGCCTCAAAATAGGCGGTATCGACCGGCGTACGATTCCACGCTGAAACGCACATGCCCAGTGCCGAGGCCATTTCGGCGTAGCAGCGACCGACCTCTCCGAAACCGATCACCGCAACCTTGCGACCTTTGAGTTGCATGCCGCCCCGTGGCAGCCATACGCCGCGAACGATGTCCTTGACCATTGGCCCCAACTTGCGGGCCGCCGCAAAGGTCAGCGCCATGGCATGTTCCGCCACCGCCGTACTGCCATAACCGGGGGTGGTACTCACGGCAATGTTGTTAGCCTTTGCCCATTCCAGAGGAAGGTATGCACCAGCACCGGTGCCCATGAAAACGATGGCTTTCAGATGCGGGCATGCAGCCAGGGTCTGTGCCGTGATGGCCGTGTGTTCGACCAACATGACCTGGGCGGTTTGACACAACGCAATGACATCCACGGCAGTCGGATCGCCAACATGTATATAAGTGTCTTGCGGGCTGACCAGGCGGCCGGACTCAAACAGGGCTTTAAGCTCAGGCGTACAGTCAATAAATACAGCGCTCATGAAATGACCTCCGTTAAAAGTCACTACAGACTAAGCCCGCCACGTCGAAAAAAATAACTTTAATACTGGGTTTAAAAGCGATTTTGCATCGTCGCGAATAATGTTTCGAATAAAAAATAATAAGCAGATGCGCATAATCAAATGGCATTGAAGTGTTCGGTTTATACCCGGCAATGCGCGCAATAAGCCATGGCCTGTCGTCACGGCCAAACGATAACGACGTAACCATTCAAAGGGTTTGATTATGAAAGTGTTGGTGCTGGGTGCAGGTCTTGCCGGGATTCCTTCAGCCTACTATCTGGCTCGGGATGGTCATGACGTCACGGTGATTGATCGCCAGTCCGCGCCGGCTATGGAAACAAGCTTTGCAAACGGAAGCCTGCTTTGCCAAGGCCACTCTTACCCGTGGGCAAGTCCTGCAGCGCCACGCATCATGATGAAATCATTTTTTCGAAATGACCAGGCATTGCGCATTGCGCCCAAGATAGACCCAAGAATGTGGTCGTGGCTCATCAAGTTTCTCTGCGAATGCCCAAGAGCGCGAGCAGACAAACACGCAGCCACTCGCCTGAGATTGGCGTCCTATTCTCAGGAGGTCATGAAAGAGGTGGTGAACGATACCCAAATCCAGTTCCATCACGTCGACAAAGGTCTTCTTTATGTCTATCGGACGCAACATTCGATGGAAGAAGGCTTGCGCCAGATGCGCGTCCTGGAGCAAGCCGGATTGAACATTGAAGTAGTATCCGCAGCACGTGTCGCACAGCTTGAGCCCGCACTCAAACCTGTCGCCGATAAACTGGTGGGAGGCGTTTACGTACCGTCTGACGGAACGGGCGACGCTCGGCTGTTCACCGCCGAACTGGCACGAGTGTGTGCCGAGCGCGGGGTCAAGTTCATGTTCAACACCCAAGTTCTGGGCCTGGATATCGACAACCGGAAAGTGCGCGCCGTCAGCACATCCAAAGGGGTGATCGCAGCAGACGCTATTGTCGTTGCCATGGGGTCTTACTCATCGATTCTACTGCGCAACCATGGGGTAAAAATCGATGTTTTTCCGGTCAAAGGCTACTCCATGACAGTCCCTATCGAACGGCCTGATGAAGCCCCGACGATGGGCGGGCTGGACGAGGACAATCTTTTGGCATATTCCGTGCTGGGAGATCGCTTGCGCCTGACCGCAACGGCGGAATTCACCGGCTATGACATGAGTATTTCACGCGACGACTTTCGCTACATGACCCAGGCCGCGAAAGACCTGTTCCCCACCATTGGCGATTACTCCAAGGCTGAGCTGTGGTGCGGCCTGCGCCCCGCTACACCGGACGGCAACCCGCTATTTGGCGCAACCCAAATCACCAACCTGTTCCTCAATACCGGCCACGGTTCTCAAGGATGGACCATGTCCTGCGGCAGCGGGAAGGTGACGGCCGATCTGATCGCGGGCCGCACGCCAGACCTGGACATCAGCGCGATGCTCTATCAATAAACACCGACCCTGCTGCCTGTCATAGGAGAGAACTGCCAGTTTTTCCTATGCCGTATTTGTAGTTCGAATTTACCGCGCGCTCTACTCTACAGATGAGTCGACCTGGAGGTTTGCCATGCCATTAGCTTTGATCGAAACCTGTCGCAAACGAACCGATGATGAAATAGAGCAACTGCTGCAGGCGGTCTACGAGGCGCAGTTGAATGCATTCAATGTGCCCGCATCAGATCGGCAGCTGCGGTATGTAGAGCACAACCCCAAGTGGTTTTTTACACCACCGGACAGTTCGGAAAACTTCATTCTTATTACGATCCAACTGTTTTCGGGGCGAACAGATGTTGCCAAACAAATGCTTTACCAAGAGATCATCAAACGCCTCGGTGCCTTAGGCATACACGAGATTGATATTTTTATCGGTTTAATTGAATCACCCCGTGAAAACTGGTGCATCCGCAATGGGCAGCCGGCGCCCTAGCGAGACTTTCGCGCCCGTTCAGGCACGCGGTACAGCGCGCTTGAACCGTCATTATTATTATGGAGGTAGCATGTCTTTCGTCATTGAAAACACCGAACTATTGCGCCAGATGAACTTCATCGACGGCACATGGTGCGATGCCCGGAGCAAACGTATCCTGCCGGTGCTCAACCCGGCCACTGGCGAGGTCTATGCCACCGTCCCCGACAGTGATGAGGTGGATGCCAAGGCTGCGGTTGACGCTGCGGCGGCGGCTTTCACCGGTTGGAAAAAGGTACCGGCGAAACAACGCGCCAACATTCTCAAGCGCTGGAACGACCTGATCCTGGCGAATGCCCAGGACCTGGGAAAAATCATTTCCTCGGAACAGGGCAAACCCCTGGCCGAAGGTGTAGGGGAAGTGGCTTACGCAGCCAGTTACGTTGAGTGGTTCGCTGAGGAAGCAACGCGTGCCAACGGAGAGATCATCCCGTCTCCGGCCACCGGACGGCGTATGGCTGCGCATAAAGAAGCCGTGGGTGTGATCGCGGCGATTACACCCTGGAATTTCCCGGCAGCCATGATTGCCCGTAAAATCGCGCCCGCCCTGGCGGCAGGCTGTACGGTGGTGTGCAAACCGGCGGCAGAAACGCCTCTGACGTCCCTGGCCCTGGTCAAGCTGGCCGAACTGGCCGGCGTTCCTCCCGGCGTCTTGAACATCGTTGTAACCTCCAGATCCAGGAGCGTCGCGGATGTGTGGTTGAATGACCCCAGGGTTCGCAAGATTACCTTTACCGGATCCACCCCCGTCGGTAAGCACCTGGCGCGGGCGTCCGCCGATACGCTTAAAAAGTTGTCATTGGAATTGGGCGGCAATGCCCCTTTCATCGTCTTCGACGATGCCGCGATTGATGACGCGATCGAAGGCTTGATGGTCGCGAAGTTCCGAAACGGCGGCCAGACCTGTGTGTGCCCCAATCGCATTTATGTGCAGGACGGCGTTTACGATGAATTCGTAGACAAGCTGACTGCACGTGTTGCAGCGCTGGTCGTTGGCCCTGCGACCAACCCGGCCTCGCAGATTGGCCCGATGATCAATGCCAAGGCCATCGAAAAGATCGAAAGTCACGTGGCGGATGCCGTCAGTCGCGGCGCGCGCGTGGCGACCGGTGGTAAACGCATCCAGTCGAAAGAGTGCGTGAGTGACACCTACTACGCACCTACCGTGCTGGTCGATGTGGATAAGGCCTCAAGGTGCTTCCTGGAGGAAACATTCGGTCCGGTCGCGCCGGTCACGCGCTTCACCACCGAGGCTGAAGTGCTGTTGTGGGCCAACGACTCCCCGTTCGGCCTCGCCTCTTACTTCTACACGACTGACCTGCGCCGGGTCACCCGGGTGGCCGAAGCACTCGAGTGCGGCATCGTAGGTATCAATGAGGGCGCCCTCGCGGCCGAAGCGGCCCCCTTTGGTGGCGTGAAAGATTCAGGTTATGGGCGCGAAGGCTCCACCCACGGTCTGGAAGAGTACATGCACATCAAATACACCTGCCAAGGCGGGCTGGACTGATCCTTCGCGCCTAACGGGCGCATTGCCGACCGCCGTGTCACGCGGTCGGTAACGGCAGGCCTCTGTCCGATAAAGCCGCCATTCGCGCCCTGCCCCCTCCTTCAGCGGTTTCCTGCCCGTCACGCGGCGCGGGTTCAAGTCCCGCCTGAAACCCCGCGCACAGTTTGTTTGATGCCATCCATCCGTTAAACGACTCGATAGTCATTGGAGTTTATATGCACGACGTAGATCGCCTGCTGCGCCAGGATCGTCATTGGGTTCATCCTGTCACCGCCTTGCTGGAACATGAAGCGATGGGGCCCTGTATCTGGAAGTCCGCCGAGGGTATCCATCTCACCGATATTCATGGCAAACGTGTGCAGGATGCCTTCTCCGGTCTGTGGTGTGTGAATGCCGGTTATGGGCAGCAATCCATTGTGCGGGCGGCCCAGCGTCAGTTGGAAACGCTGCCCTATGCCACCGGTTATTTTCACTTCGCCAGCGAGCCGGCGATACAGCTCGCAGCCCGGCTGGCAGCGATAGCGCCTAAAGGTCTGGATCGAGTGGTGTTCGGCCAAGGTGGATCGGATGCGGTCGACACCGCTATTCGCCTGGTTCGCTACTACTTCAACGCCATCGGGCGGCCGCAAAAGAAGCAGTTCATAGGGCTGCAGCGCGGCTACCACGGCACGTCGTCCAATGGCAGCGGATTAACCGCGTTACCCTTGTTTCACCGCTATTTCGATGTGCCCACCCATGAACAGCACCACATTCCCTCCCCTTACACCTATCGGCATCCAGAAGGCCCTGACGAACACCAGGTGCTGCGCAGCACGGTCAAGGCACTGGAAGACAAGGTCGCTGAAATCGGCGCGCAGAACGTTGCTGCATTCATCTGCGAACCCATTCAAGGCTCGGGTGGGGTAATCGTTCCACCGAACGGTTTTTTAAGGGCGATGCGTGACGCGTGTGATCGTTTGGGTATTTTACTGATCGTCGACGAGGTGATCACTGGGTTCGGGCGTACTGGTCCGATGTTCGCCTGTGAATCGGAAGGAGTGAGCCCGGATTTGATGACGCTCGCCAAAGGCCTGACCTCCGGTTACGCGCCAATGGGTGCAACCTTGATTAGCGAGCAAATCTACGCCGCCATCGCCGCAGCCGGTAGTGACGGAACCGCCCTGGGTCATGGGCAAACCTACGCAGGGCACCCGGTCAGTGCTGCAATCGCGAACGCAACACTTGACCTCTATCTGGAAGGTGGCCTCCTGCAGAATGGCCAGGAGGTAGGCGCTTACTTTCAACGCAAGCTCAAGCAACTGGAGTCACTGGCTTGCGTCGGTGAGGTGCGTGGCCGTGGCATGCTGGCAGCCTTGGAATTCGTGACGGACAAACAGACCCGATCAAAGCCGCAAGCCTCCCTGCAGTTCGGACAGCAAGTGCTCAAGCATGCGTTTACCGAGGGATTGGTGTTCAGAGCCTTTTCCGACGACATCCTGGGGTTTGCACCGTCGTTGAACTACACCACGGCCGATATCGATACCCTCATCGAGATCTTGAAACATGCCATCGAGAAGACGGCCGCTCGCGTACTGTAACTGAACAGCGCAGCGAGTCAGCCACACACAAAAAGCCCAGACCGCACGCCGGCCTGGGCTGTTTCATGCAACCGCGACGTTAACGACGTGCTTCCTGGACGACCAGGTCAGGCACCCAGGGTGGGGATGGGCTGCGTCGTTTGACGACCAGACCGGTAATCACCACCAGGGCTGCCAACCCGGCCGTGGCAAGGATTTCGCCCTGATGCGCCGGCAACGTGAGCATCACACCCAACGCGCCGACGATGAACACGATGACCGCCCACGTCAGCCCTGGGTACAGCCACATTCTGAAACTGATGCGGTGCCCATGAGCCGTCAACTTCTTGCGCATGCGCAACTGGGAGATCGCTATGACCAGGTAAACCAGCAGCGCAACCGCGCCGGAAGTGGCCAGCAGGAATGAGAACAGGCGCTCCGGTGCGAAGTAATTGATGATCGTAGTGACGCAACCAATGGCGGTGCTTGCCATGACCGCCTGACGGGGCACCTTGGCAAGTGTCGTCGCCTTCAGAAACGCCGGCGCTTCTCCCCGCTTGGCCAAGGAAAACAGCATCCGCGACGCGGTGTAGATAGCGGAGTTCAGACAGCTGGCAACAGCAACCAATACCACGATATCGACAATGAACTTCGCGTTCGCAATGGAGAGATACTCCAGTGCTCGCTGGTACGAGCCCACGACAGTGAGAGCTGGATCATTCCACGGGACAATCGACACAATCATGAAGATCGAGACGATGTAGAACAGACCGATACGCCAGATCACCGAGTTGGTGGCGCGCGCAATCTGCTTGCTGGGGTTATGGGACTCCGCTGCCGCGATGGTGACGATTTCAGTGCCCATGAAGCTGAACATCGTCGTGAGCAAAGCTCCCAATACCGGGGCATATCCGTTTGGCGCGAAGCCGCCGTTGTTGTTGATCAGTGTACCGATACCGCTGACCGTACGATCAGGAAAACCACCCACCAGTGCGATAGCGCAAACCACGATGAACGCGATGATCGCCAGCACTTTCGCCAGGGCGAACCAGAACTCGAATTCACCGTAACGAGCCACGCTGTAAAAGTTGGTCAGGGTCAGCCCGCAGGTGATGCTTAGCGCAAATACCCACGTATCGATGCCCGGGAACCAGCCGTGCAATATCGCCGCAGCAGCAATGGCTTCAAGGGGAATCACCAGCACCCAGAACCACCAGTAGAGCCAGCCAATGGTAAATCCCGCCCAGGGTCCGATGGCCCGGTTTGCATAAGTGGAAAAAGAACCTGTATCCGGCGATGCAACGGCCATCTCTCCGAGCATTCTCATCACCAGCACGACAAGGGTGCCAGCAACCAGATAGGAAAGCAGCACCGCAGGCCCTGCAGCCGCAATGGCATGGCCCGACCCGACAAAAAGCCCCGCGCCGATGACACCCGCGATAGATAACATCGTGACATGCCGCTGTTTCAATCCAGGGGCAAGCGACGAGCCGGCCTGTCCTCCGGTCTCAATGGTTGTTTGTATCTTTGACATTAGATTCACCGTTTTTTTTATTAGGCAGGCTGTGAAGTTCTGGATGTACGAAGGCATCGTATTAGTGTTTTATAGTTCTCCCATTGATCGAGCCTGGTTTCACTCAGGCGATAATACGGTCGCTTTCCATGACCGGTTCCCGCTCCTGTTTCGGCGCTTCAATAGTGGCGCGAAGTTTATCGGCAAGGCACTCGGCAATGTCCCACTGCCTATCCTCGGAGCGACCTGTTACCCACGTCAGTTCGTTATGAATAAGTAGAGGTATAACGCCCAGGTCCGTCAGGGTTCTTATCGTGGCGAGCGTTTGCACAAGTTGGCGATCACTGCCTTCACGGCAACGCTCAACCACCAGTTGCGCGCTCATGATGTGATGGTCTTCGAGCACGGCGACCCAATGTGCAATCAGCCGGGTTTGCCCAATCAGTGCAGCGGGAGATGCCACCGTGCGATAGAGCGTCTCGCCCTGTTCAGCCTGGATGACTACGATGGGTTTCAACCCACGCGCCAACAGACTCAATAACGTTGCAATACCGAGACGAACGTTAGCCAGTTGCAACTTATCGCGATCGACAACTTCACGCAGGTTTAATTTAAGAACCGCGAATTCACTCACACGTCATTTCCTTTCAATCATCACGCGTTCTAATTCTTTAAACACGGCAGGTGAATAAGCGAAGGTATCGCCCTATTCTGGACAGGGTGCTTCTCCACACCTTGAAAGCCTGCTCTACGCCTCAGCGCAGGATCATCGCCAGGTACTGCGCCAGGTGCATCGGTTGTCGGCCACTGACGTTGCGTATTTGCCCCCGGCAACTGAATCCATCGGCCACAACCCGGACGTCCTCGGGCAATTTATCCAGGTGCGGCTTGAACTCCTGCTCACCGATTATCTTGGCGATGGGTGCACTTTTTTGATGGTAGCCATAGGCCCCGGCAACCCCGCAACAGCCTGCGGGGATCATCCCGCCCTTAACGCCCAACTGCTTGAGTACCGATTGCTCGGCGCCGAGCCCGCCACACGACTTTTGGTGGCAGTGTCCATGGATCCGAACGTCTTCCTCGATTGTCGGCAGTTCAATGCTGTGGTTTTGAATAAGCTCACTGAGCGTCACCAACGATTTCGTCAGTTGCGTTGCCCTGGTGTCATTCGGAAAAAGCCCAGGCATTTCGTCCCTGAACACAGACAGGCAACTGGGCTCAAGAACGACAACCGGAATACCGGCGCTTAGCGGCTGCTCCAGCTGCGTCAAGATCGCCTCAAGATTGGCTTTGGCCTGATCCAGCATGCCCACATCGTAGTAAGGCCGCCCGCAGCAGATATGCCGCTGCATGAGCTTGACGTGAAAGCCGAGTTTTTCCAGCACCTGGACCCCGGCCTCCAGGATTGCCGGGGTGAAACCGTTGTTGAAACTGTCGACCCAGAGCAGCACATCCGTCGTCGAGACATCGTCCTTATGTTGACGCAAGCGCCTGGCAGTCTTGCTTGCCCTGAAGCTCTGTCCGGCAATCGGCGGAAACTTGACGCCCGGTGCCAGGCCAAACAGCGCCGCTGCGGTCCTGAACAAAGCGTTGCCCATGGCGTAATTGAGGATGGGCGAAACCTTGGTGGCGACGGGCAGCCACTCGCCTATGCGCCCGATCATGGCGTCCATCAGCGATCGAGTGTTCTGCTGGTAGTGTCGATACAGGAATTCAGTCTTATAACGCGCGATGTCGACATTGGTCGGGCAGTCCGACTTGCAGCCCTTGCAGCTCAGGCACAGGTCAAGGGAGTCTTTGATGTCCTTGTTATTCCAGTCATCCTGAATCACATCGCCTTTGAGCAACTCGAAGAACAAACGCGCACGGCCCCGCGTGGAGTAACGCTCCTCCTTGGTTGCGCGGTAACTGGGGCACATCGTCCCGCCTTCCGGCGATCGGCACTTGCCCATGCCGATGCAGCGCTCGGTCTCCCTGGCAAACCCTTTGTCACCCAGCCGCGCGTCATAGGTGAACAAACTGCTGACGTCCTTGCGCGTGTAGTCCGGCCCCATGCGCAGGTTGGCATCCACCGGCATGGCGTGGATCAGCTTGCCGGGGTTCATTTTATTCAGGGGGTCCCAGATCGCCTTGAAATCGGCGAGGGCCTGCATGATGGTTTCACCGTACATGATAGGCAGATATTCGCCTTTGGCCTGGCCATCACCATGCTCCCCGGACAGCGATCCGCCATAGCGAACCACCAGATGCGCGGCCTCATCCAGAAAAGCCCGCCAGGTATCGATGCCCTTTTGCGACTTCAAGTCGAAGGTAATGCGCGAATGAATACAGCCGTCACCGAAGTGGCCATACAAGTTGGTCTTGTAGCCATAGCCGGCAACCATGCGGGAAAATTCGCGCAGGTATTGGCCCAGCAAATGGGGCTCAACGGAGGCGTCTTCCCAACCAACCGTGGGGTCGGGCTCGTTGGGGTCAAGCCCCAGAGAGGTAGCGGATGCGCCGGTCTCCCGGATGGTCCAGATGCGGTTCATCAACGCCGCATCCGTGACCAGCCGCACACTGGGATGGCCCGGTAATGATACGGCGATGTCCCGTGCCCGTGTCGCCGCAGCCAATACATCCGCATCGTTCATGGCACCGAACTCGACCATCAGCCAGGCATTGCCTGTCGGCAGTTCAGCAATATCGTCAACCTTCATGCCGCGCTCAAGCAGGCCGCCGATGATGCCATCGTCCAACCCTTCCATGGCAATGGGTGCCAGTGGAAGTAATTGGGGAACGGAGTCGGCCGCCAGGAAAATATCCTCGTAGCCAAAGACCACCAGCAAGCGATGAGTCGGGTTTGTGACCAACAGCGTCTCAGCCTGCAGTACCGTCACACAGGTGCCTTCCACACCAACCAATGCGCGCGCAATGTTAAAGCCATTTTCCGGCAACAGTTGGTCGAGGTTATAACCTGACACCCTGCGCTTGATCGTCGGGAAAATCCTGCGGATGTCATCCCCGTACTGATCAGCCAGAGCCTTGAGCCCACGCACGATTTGCGCGCGCCTGCCGCCTGCCGCCAGGTGCTCCTGGTATTGCGCCTCGTTTGTCGGGCCTACCCAGAAGCGCTCGCCGTCGTAAGTGAGGATCTCCAGACGCTCCACATTTTCCACCGTTTTGCCGGCCATGACCGAGTGCGCACCACAGGAGTTATTGCCGATCATGCCGCCTAAGGTGCAGCGGCTGTGGGTGGCCGGGTCCGGCCCGAAGGTCAATCCATGTTTGGCCGCGGCCGTCTTGAGCTGGTCACAGATAACGCCTGGCTCTACGCGGGCAATCCGGCGCTGGGCATTAATATCGATGATGCGGTTCAGGTATTTGGACGTGTCGATGATGACCGCCGCGTTTACCGATTGGCCACACATGGAAGTGCCCGCGCCGCGCGGCAGCAGTGGCAGGTTTGCCTCCCGGCATAAGCGCATCGCGGTGACGACATCCTCAATGGACTTGGGTATTACCACACCGATAGGCAATTGACGGTAGTTGGATGCCTCTGAGGCATACACCGCGCGAGTGGCCGCATCGAAGCGAATCTGCGCAGTCGTTTGTGCCTCCAGTTGCGAGCGAAGCTTCATCAGCACGTTCAGGTCAATGACGGATGCGGCGGTACTGGAGGTCATAAGGTTGCCTATTGTTGTGCCAGCGGCTACGCACTGGGTGGCGACTGGTGTCGCGCTGGCGTCGACCAGCGCCTTCAGCGATGATTCATCCTATGCATTGCCGGGCGGCGGCTCCACGGTTGAAAAGTAGGAACGAAACGATCTTCTCTCCTGCTTCAGGTGTAAGCCCGACCCGTCGCGCAAGACAACCCGCCCACCAACGAACAGGCATTATTTGGGTTGGCAATACCCCAGAATGACGCCGAGGAAGCTGGAAGCAGCAGCGAAAATTACATAAAAGGCAGGCGCGGTTGCGGTGCCCGTCGCTTGAGTCAACCAGGTCAAAATCAACGAAGCGAAGCCGCCAAACGTCATCACCGCCAGGTCGTAGGCCACCGACAGTCCCGTTGAAAACACTTTGGCTGGGAACACTTCGGACAGTGCCGGTGACCGATCTGCTGGCCGACGTGCGAGCGATGGTCGCAGGCACCTGGAAGCGAGAACACCGTGACGACCTCTGACGAGCGCAGCACACCGATAGAGTGGGCCTGACGAACAGCCGATGGCCCACCCTTGCCTACTCCAGTTATATTTTTGCGGTCATTTCAAGCGCCAGCCTTCACCTTCTCTAGTTATCAAACCCCGCTGTTCGAGCGACACCAGATAGTGGCGGTGCCCCTTTTCGCTCTTGCGTCGAAACAAGGGCAATACGTACGGTAAAATTCCTGGCACCAGCATGACTAAACGCGCGGTCCAGGATTCACTGGGGCGAACGAACAGTTCCAGGCGAGGTTTTTCCAGCGCCTTGATGACTGTTTCAGCCACGTCTTCGGGCATTTGAGGCGGGTCCATGAACTGCATCCTGTTGCCGTTTTCGATGGCCTCACGCATCAACATCGGCGTTTCCGTCGCCGACGGGTTCACGATGGTGAATTTCACCCCCAAGCGTTTGCCGTCCAGCCCCAAGCACAGCATGGCACCACGCAGGCCAAATTTTGTTGCCGAATAAATGCATGTCTCCGGCATGGGAAACAGTCCTCCCAAGGAAACAATTGAAATAACCCGCCCGTCCGTGGCGTGTTGCAACAAGGGCAGAAACGCCTGACAGAGCTCCAAGGGCACCATCATATTGAGCTGGACTTCATGAGCAATGGACGCGACGGGCCTGATCTCGAAAGGAGTATTGCTTAATATCCCGGCGTTATTGACCAGTAGATCCAGGCGACCGATCTCACTTCCCACATAGTTCACCAGCCCCCCAAGCGCCTCACGATCGGTAAGGTCTGCCTGATAGGTCAGTGCCATGGGCCCGAGTATGCTTGCCGCCTGGGCCAGGCGCACCGTATCAATATCGACCAGCAGGCACTTGACGCCTCGGGCGATCAGCGCCGCCGCGATAGCACGCCCCAGCCCACCGGCGCCCCCCGTAATCAGCGCGATCCAGCCCGAGTACGACGTATCATTCGCCATGCAGACTCTCCCCCACCACGTCCTGAATGACCGGCGCGGCGCTCGTTGGGGAAGACTGATCAAGCTTGATGGCCGCATACACGTGCGCTGTCAATCGCGGCCAATGCATGCGCGTGCGCAATGTCTCCAGATAGCGGGTGAAGGATCGAGCATCCAGATAAACCGCATGCCGATCCGACTGCACAAACTCAATCCCCCCACTGAGGTCCGGATCGTCGCGCTCAATCAACTGATCGAATTGGCGCGCGGTGTCGAGCCCATCCAGTTGCGCACGAAAATACGCAGCCAGGGTGAGCGCCTGGGTATCGAAAAGCTTGAACGCACTGGAGTTCTGATCAAGGTAGCCGATGGCGCAGAGGTTACGGTGCGTGCGGCTGAACATTGACAGGTAAAGTAGCGGCCTGCCGTTCTTCCATTCAAAAAACTGCGCCGCGCATTGCGCGCCCCACTTGAAACCCGTGGCGCAAAGGATCAAATCGATTTTTTCCCGCACGCCATCTTCGAAAATGACGAAGTCGCCCTCTAACCGATCGATGTTTTTCCTCACCGCAATATTGCCGTGTTGGAGGTGATGCAGCAGTTGCGAGTTCACGATCGGGTGAGTCTCGAACAAGCGATGATCAGGCTTGGGTAAGCCCCAGCGTGTCAGGTCCCCCACAAGCAGCTTCAAAAGAACCGTGAAGACAGGCCTGGCCAGCCACAGAGGCAAGTGCGGGCCTTTTTCGCCGAAGACATCGGCAGGTACGCCAAACACATGCTTGGGAATGAAATGGTAACCACGCCGCATGCTGATAAAGGCTTGTCGTGCATGAATAGCGGCTTCGCAGGAAATGTCCGCGCCAGAGTTACCCGCGCCCACCACCAACACGTTTTTACCGTGCAATTGCGAGCCGGATTGGAACCAATTGGAATGGCGTATTTCCCCATTGAACTCACCGCGAAACGAAGGCAGGTTGGGCTCCCAGTTTGTCCCGGTCGCCAACACTATCCACCGATATCGACGCGTAGAACCGTCACTGAGGCGCACGGACCAGTGACCGTCAGGATCCTTTTCGATCAGGGTCACCGTGGTATTGAACTGTATGGACTCACGCAACCCGAATGCGGCAGCGAAGCGCCTCAGATAGTGAGCGATTTGACGGTGGGAGGGGTATTCCGCAAAGTCCCTGGGCATTGGAAACCCGACGAAGCCCGACAGGTCCCTGGAAGAGATGAAATGCGCCGAATCGTACATCGGCGTGCCAACGTTGGTGATGTCCCAAATCCCCCCCACCTCCGAATGCCGCTCGAATTGGTCATAGGCGATTTTGCTTGCCTTGAGTGCGCGTGCGGCACTCAGCCCACCTGGACCTGCGCCAATAATACAGGCGGCATTTGCTCGGTCGGTAATCGCTGCGTCTTGTTCTGGTTTCATAGCGCGGTCCTTGGACATTCGGTTCATTGTTGAGCCGAAATCTAAAGCGAGACCGGCGCTTTCGATGAGCCTTTTGCGGCCATTGAGGGGGCCATTGCGGACAGACAAGCCGCGCGCGCAGGAAACTTATCCGGGATGCCGGCAAAAACAGAAAGGAAGATGCTCGATTGCCCGCGATAGGGGTAACCTCTACGAGCCCTTTTCGATGCAGAGCGCTCGATCCATGTTAGAGCCCGCAGCCGCTGCCCAGCACTGGACGCAGCATCCCCAACAAGATGAAGCCGTGGTGGTTCCCAATGTCGTGCGGGCCCTGTTCAGCCTGCTGATGGAAGGCGGCCTGTCGACGGAGCGTATTTGTCGTGGTCTCGGCTTCGGCTACGCCGAGCTGCTTGACCTGGACATGCGCTTGTCGTATCGGCAGACCCGAATGCTGATTATTCGAACGCAGCGCGCAATCAAGGATCCCGCATTGGGGCTCTCTGCCGGCGCACGTCAGACCCCAGTGTCCTGGGGGCTGGCGGGCCTGGCCATGTTGACCTGTAGAACCCTGGGGGAGGCCATCACCTATGGCCTTGAACACCAAGGTGATACCGGTGCGTTACTGGAGCACCGCGCCAGTGTTCATCCCAACGAGTTCATCATTGAGGTCAAACCCAAAGTGTTCGATCTTGAAATTGAGCCCTTCTTGATCGAAGAAGCCTTTTCGAGCGCCGTGTCCGTGGTAAGGCGGCTGATAGGGCCGGCCTTCAACCCGCTCAGGGTCGAATTATCGTACGCCCGCCCGGAATATGCGCAGGCCTATCGGCGGGAATTTCGTTGCCCGATAACATTCATGGCCGGGAAAAATCGCTTGGTCTGCGAAGTCCATTGGTTGAATGCGCGCCTACCGGACTATGACGACATGGCGTGTGGCCCTTTGCGGGCCAAGTTGGATCAATTGATAAACCGACGCGGCTCTCGCCATGACCTGATTGAAACCCTGTCCAGTCATATCCGCCTCAACCTCGACGACCCTGAAGCCCTGCAGACCTTTTCAAAGGAGCTCAACATGAGTGAGCGTACCTTGCGTCGGCGCCTGACGGACCTGGGTGTGACATACAGCGGGCTGCTGGATCGAATCAGGCACGAGCGCGCTTGTGACTTACTGCAAAACACCACTATGTCGATCGCCGACATTGCCCACGCCATCGGTTTCAGCGATGCGCGGGGCTTGCGGCGCGCCTTCAAGCGCTGGACCGGGGCGTTGCCGACCACACAACGGCCGTCCGGCCAGGCAATTATGCCGAGGTGTTCTTGAAAGCGACCGCCGTGCAAGACGTACGACCGTCACTCGCCAGCACCGGCAACTCCCGACGCAACACCCAGAGCGTGACCGCTTTGGGCAATATCCTCGCCAGCCGGATCAACCAGCGCATAGGCCACGGGAACATGTAATCCCAGCGCTGGCTGCGCATGGCAAACAGCATATGCTCGACGGCCGCCGCCTCCGATATTTCCAGCGGCGCGGGCATGCCATCATTTGCTGTCTGAGCGGTCGCGACAAAGCCTGGGTAAAGGGACAGAAACCGGATCCCGCGGCCGCCGAACTCGATCCGGCAGGTGTCGATAAGCAAGCGCAGCGCCCCTTTGGCGGCGCTGTAAGGGCCTTGAAGGGTCACGCCCAGGAACCCCGCCAGGGAGTTGGTGCACACAACCAATCCCTGTCCCTGGCGGCTCATCTGCTCCAGGGCCGGGAACAGATAGTTGACCACCACATCGTAGTTCGAGCGCATATACCCGGTGACATCAGCGGCTTTCATCTCACGCATATCCAGCGCGGGCGCGCCGCCGGCGTTAAGCACGACCACATCCAGACGACCATATAACTCGACAATTTCATCCACGAGACCGGCCGCCGCCTGCTCATCCAACGCATCCACTGCCCAGACCAGGCATTTGCCCCCCTGAAGCGCGACTTCCAGTTGCAGGTCATTGAGCAGCTGTTTGCGCCGGGCCGTGGCCACTACCCAGGCGCCTTCCTGCGCCAGACGCACCGCAAGCCGCCGCCCCATGCCGGAGGACGCGCCCACTACCAGCACCACCTTGCGCGCAAAACTGACGCGCTCGCTCGCAGGGCACTGGCGCAGCAAACCAACCAGCGTCAGTGCGATCAATGAGAACACGGCACTGACCAGCAACACGTACTCGGCGTTGTCTCCCGCCACCCACTGAGACGCCACCAAGGGCCCGAAGGCGCATCCCAGCAGTTGCATGCCTGGCACCAGCGCCGCTATCCGCCCAGAGCGATCAAGCTGCAGCGCGATACGTACCTGGAAAGGCGTCAACATCAGCCAGATCAAGCCAAACGCGCCGCACAACATCAGGAATAACCTGACGCCCATATCGGCAGAGAAATACATGGCCAGTGCGATGCTGCCCAACAGCAATGCGGCAACTGCCAACAACGAAAAATCCGAGACCCGCCGTACCAAGACAATCCCCAAGCACCCACCCACCACTTGCATAACCAGGGTACCGGAGATGAGTAGTTGTGAATTTTGTGCGTCAAGCCCCACGTATTGGCTTAACGGCTCAAGGTAAGCCCAAAGCCCGCCAATGGCACTGAGCTGCATAAAGACCAACCCCAACAACAGCAGGTGGTTAAGGCCCCAGCTGAAACCGCCCTCATCCGTTCGCTGTGCCTGCTGACAGGCCAGCCGAACAGGCTGCCACCGGACCAACAGCAAAGAAGCTGCCGTCAGTGCCCCCAAAAACACAAAGCCATAAGACGATGTGCTCTGAATAGGCAGTACCCAATACGCCAGCACCGCAGCGGCCAACGCCTGGCCAAGGGTTTGCACCACCATGAACACACCCGCCACGCGGTCAGGTGCAGGACCCTGGACGATCAGGTTCACGGTCCCCCATAACAGCAAGCCTTCGGCCAACCCGGCCAAAGCCCTCGTCAGTGCCAGTGCGCCATCACCGGTAGTGTTGGCGGTGATCATGTCCAAACCCGATGCCGCCAGAATGGCCACGACCGTAATCAGGCGCAGGCTGAACACCGAGCGCAACAAGTCGCCCAGGACAACGCCCAACCCCAGCGAGAGAATTTCGCCCATCGCGACCAAACCGACGCCTTCAAGCGAAAGCCGGTTTTGCGCCAGCAACTCTCCCAGGAGCAAGGGTTGCAGCCCTACCATGAGCACGGCGATCGAGCCCAGCGCCAAGGCCGCGCTCAGGTGTTTACGGGAAACAGCGGACGACATGTGCATGGCGCTACACCTCTTGAAGGGTTTTCAGTAACCACGGTTTTCCGGCGGAATCTCGCCTCGGGCAAAACATTGCGTCGCGCGTTTTTCATCTTTCATCAGTCGGCCATTGGCAACCAGCACCACCCACCAGGGCAACAGTGTCATCTTGGCGCCAGACGCTTTGGCGAGAGTGAAGGCCTTGGCGCACTTTTCAAACAGCTGTGCGTTCAGCACCATCCGGGTCCCGGTAGTACCCAGGGCGACCGGCACGCCCTTGATCAACAGTGCATTACCACCGCGCTGCAAGGCAGGGGCAATGTCCTGGACAGAAGCAGCCGGCACCCCCATATGGCCAATATGCCGAGCTTGCTCATCAAATAAAATCGGCACCACCCCGCCAAAGTCCACCAGGCTCCAGGCGAAATCGCCCCCGCCCACCAGAACGGCCCCCACATCGGCCCGCGCGCGATAGATCGCATGATGGGTCTGGCTGTCGCCCATGACATGTACCGGCCAGTCGACACGCGTGGGGGCCGCGTCATCCAGCCGCCCCCACCACATGCATTCCCTGCCCGGTATGCGCAAGGAAATGCTGCTACCCGCGCCCACCAGGCCGACCAGTCGCTGCCGAAGCTCCAGCCATTGTTGCCGCAGTACATCGTGCATCGCGCTCACCTCACACCAGTTGGAAAACGGCGTCGAATCGCTCGAGCGCATCGTCGATGACTTCGTCTGTATCAGCCAGGCTGGTATAGATCCGACTACCCGCCAGCGTGATCAACCCATGCGCCGTATAAGCAGCGCCCATTTCTTCCATCATGTGCTTGCGCGACTTGGCTTCATTGCGTGCTCGCAGCAATTTGAGCGGATTACTGGTGTCCAGCAACAGCACGCCGGACGTTTGCAGATGCACGATCGAGCCCATGTTGTAGGCCACGTAGGGCAAGCCACGGCGGTTGATGATTTCCTCAAGCCCCTTGCGCATACGGTCGCCGGCGCGCCCCGCCAGGGCCGGTGCGTTCAGTTTGCGCGCCTCGACCAAGGCGTAATAGCCCGCCACGCAGGACAACGGGTTGGCCGACAGCGTACCGCCGACAAACGCCCGGCGTGCCGAGGTGCCGATACCACCGGCCAGCAGTTGCATGACATCTCTGCGCCCTCCGATCGCCCCGGCCATGGGGTAGCCGCCGGTCAGGCATTTACCCAGCACGGTAATATCGGGCATCACGTTGAAATAGCCTTGCGCGCCACCCAGGCCGGCACGGAAACCGGTGACCACCTCGTCGAAAATCAGCAGCGTGTCGAACTCGTCGCAGAGCTTGCGCAGTTGACGATTAAAGTCCGGATGCACCGGGCGCGTACCGCTTTCGGGGCCAAAGGGCTCCACCATGATCGCCGCCGTTCCGCCGCGCAGACGGTTGATCTGCAAGCGACGGCGTAGCGCATCCAGATTATTCGGCGGGCTCTCCTGGGTGTGGGCGGTGGCGCCGCGTGGAATGCCGACAGCCTCCATACGCCCGGTGCCCGGCAAGCGCATGCCATACACCAACTGGTCACTCCAGCCGTGATAAGCGCCGCCGATCTTGATCACCCATTTCTTGCGGGTATAGGCGCGCGCCAGGCGCACTGCTGCCATGACAGCTTCGGTGCCGGAGCCCAGCAGGCGCACCATATCCACGCCGGGCATCACTTCGCAGACCAGTTGCGCCAGCTTCACCTCATATTCATGCAGCAGGCCGGTGACCGGGCCGCAGTCGTCGAGAATCCGATTGACCTGCTCGCGAATGGCCGAATGGTTGGAGCCCAGCAAGGTCGGCCCACCGGCCTGCAGGAAATCGATATAGCGGTTGCCGTCCACATCGGTCAGGT
The DNA here is from genome assembly GCF_034043515.1 of Pseudomonas sp. MUP55. Taxonomy (NCBI): domain Bacteria; kingdom Pseudomonadati; phylum Pseudomonadota; class Gammaproteobacteria; order Pseudomonadales; family Pseudomonadaceae; genus Pseudomonas; species Pseudomonas sp. MUP55. The sequence goes on from NZ_CP138214.1 coordinate 3,156,912, forward strand.
GCGCACCCTTGGCCTGGGCAATGGCGAGTGGAAAGGGATAGTTGAAGGCGAGGTTATGCTGGACGCCACCCGGGATATATTTCTTGGCCTCCTCAGCGAGCCGTCTGGACCCCTGGCAACGCTCGTCGAAGTAGCCCATGACCTTGCTCAGCGCGTCGCGCTTCAAGGGGCGAATCGGCTGCTTGACCAGCGCATCGAAACGTCGATACAGGGAGTCAACGTCAGGCCAGTGCGAAACCGCTGAATCTGCCGAGGCAGGTAATGTGACGGGATCAAGAGGCTTGTTCATGATGGGGTCTCGGAGGAAGGGTGAGTATCGCCAGCACTGGAACGCACCAGGGCGTCGACCAGGCGTGCCAAGGCGGCAGGTGACTGCGGCTGGTTGCGGGACTGCAGGGTGATTTGGCGCAGCAGATAGTCACGGCAGAATGTTTCGAGGTCCTCAATGCGCGCGAGGGTCGTCTCGATATCCGGGCCGCAGCAGAGCACGCCGTGATTGCGCATCAGGTATGCGTTGTAATCCCAGCGAATGGCTCGGCCGAACTTGCCGGCCAGCCAATTGGAGCCGGACGGCGCGTACCCTACCAATGGAATATGTTTGCCCAACGAACCCCACAGCTGCGGGTCCTGTACATCCAGCGACTCACCGAGCAAGGTGCAGGCACTGGCCACGGGTTGATGCGTATGGATGCTGCACTGCACGTCCGCACGCGCACGCAGGACTGTCGCGTGCAGCCCGCTCTCGACCGAAGGCTCACGCTCACCCGAGAGCTGCGCCAGATCCTTGAGGCGCAGCACACAGACATCCTGCGGGCGCATGCTGAAATAGTCGGTGGCCGACGGTGTGACAGCGATGTGCTGGGCGTCGATGCGCAACGCAAGGTTACCTCCCGTCGCCGCAAAAAAACCGCGCCGACACAGATGCTGCGACAGTTCGACGATTTGTTGTTGAACACGACTCATGAAGCAGTCTCCTGTGTGGGGTTCAGGCGTCGATAAAGCGGCGCGAGGCGCTTGCGCACCTCCTGGAATGTGGCGAATTGATCGTCGTACAAAGCACGACTGGCACGGGAGGGTTCAAACAGGCGATGCGGGCGCTTGAGGCTCGGCAGGTCGTGGAACTGCAGCTTGCCCAAACCCACTGCCGCAATGAACGCAGCACCGCGAGCGTTGGTCTGAATTGCGTTTTGAGGCTGATGAATAACGCGTCCGCAGACGTCAGCCATGATCTGGCACCACACGTCCGACTGAGCGCCGCCACCGGTGGCCACGATCACGTCGCTGGGCTGGCCGAGAAAGCGCGAGAACGGTTCGAACATCCAGCGAGTATTGAGCGCTACCCCTTCCATGAAGGCGCGGATGATGTCTTCTCTTGAGTGCTCCAGCTTGAGATTGAACAAACCTGCGCGCAGGCTAGGATCGCTGACCGGCGAACGTTCACCGCACAGCCACGGTGTGTAGATCAACCCTCGCGATCCAGGCGGCACCCGAGCGGCAATGCGGTCGAGCAAGGCGTAGACGTCCGGCTGCTGCTCATCGCTGAGCAGCTCATCCGGGTGGTACAACACCTTGTCGCGCAGGAAGGAAAGGTTTGCGCCCGCCGCCGACTGCGTGGCCATCGCCAGGTAGCGGCCATTGACAGCACTGGGCACTGCCGCAATTTGGTGGCGCACGCTGGTTCGCTTGAACGGGACGTGTGCGCCCACCCAGGAAGAGGTACCCAGATAGAGGTGTGGGGCAAAGTCACTGACCGTGGCACCAACGGCCACTGCCGAGGTATCGACAGCCCCTGCCACGACTTGCGTGGTGTGCGCCAATCCCAGCGCCTCGGCGAGCTCCGGGCGCAACGTGCCGATGACATCCGTGGAGCGAACCAGCTCAGGCAGTTTGCCGGCGTCGATCCCCAGGGCCTTGACCAGGCCGTCGTCGTAGCGGATGCGATGTGGGTCGCGGTTGTCGGTGATCCAGGCCGTCAACATCGAGTCGCTGGTAGCGCAATAGCGACCTGAAAGGCGCAGGTTCATGTAGTCGAGCACGTTGAGGAACTTGTGGGTCCGCTCATAGCGCTGCGGCTCGTGATCAAGGATATAGGCCATGTGCCCGGCTGAATCCATGCCGGACAACGAGGCGACACCTCCGGTCAGACGCAGTGAGCGCCAGAGTTTGAGCGGCCCGTACCCTGCCAGGCTGAACCGCCCTCCCCCCATGCGTTTTTTAACCGCGCCGGCTCCGCGCTTGTCCAGCCATAACATCGCCCCCCCTATGGCAGCGCCGTCCCGGTCCACGCACACCGTGCCTTCACCCTGCGTTGAACAACACACGGCAATCACCTGGCGCCGCCGGACGGGATCGGCGCCGAGCAGCTCGCTGGCGCCGCGCATAAAGGCATTCCACCAATCGTGCGGGTCTTGCTCGACACTCGGGCCGTTCACATGCAGCGCAACACTGTGAAACGCCCAGGCTCGTATTTCACCCTCCAATGTAACCAGGGCGCACTTGCAACCGGAGGTGCCAAGGTCCACCGCGAGGACGAGTTGCTCCAGACCGGTGGCCGCCTGAAGCGTCCGGGATAAGAAAAGCGAAGTCATAAAGGTCTACTCAGAAAGTACGCGAAATCGATGCGACCCAACGGTTGTCGTCTGTGGAACGCACATGTCCGTCGTCCTCAGCCATATACAACTCGCGTGCCCGCGTCTTGGCGGTCACCCAATCAAGCCCCCAGTCGAAACCCCACAAGTGGTGGATCAAGCCGATGTCGTAGTCAGCTGCGCTCGCTTCTGAGAAGTTAACGATTTGCTGATAACCGGCATGTAGCTTGAGCGTGGTATTCATCCCGAGTGGGTATTTGTAGTCCACGTCATAGAGCATGCTGCCACGTGAGTTGCGATCCCCTTTGGCGTAGCACTCCAAGCCCTTGGTGGGGTCGTCACGAAACTGCAACTGAGCCCCACACACGCCGCCGGTATTGGCGCCGCGGTAGGTTTTTGACAAAACCCGGGCGATCCGACCTTCAAGCGCCCCGTAGCCGATTTCCACTACGGCAAACTGGCTGTTGTAGTTGGTCGTACGCTCATCGGTGGGGGTGAAGGTGTCGAAGTCGAATTTGTTCGGTGCCTTGAACTGCGCACCGGGAAACATCTCTGCCGCCAAACCCACGCCGTAGTGCCAGGCCTCGGGATCGCCGAAGCGATAACCGCCCGCGAGCAAGACGCCAAGACCATCCCCTTCTGGAAATTGCTTCTTGTTGACGGTGGTGAACTCGGCCAGCGCCACCAAACCTGATTCATGGGCGACCTGAATCGTGACTCTGGCACCCGGCCGGTTCAACGAATCCGACACGCCTCGGGTCCTGACATCGGACAGGGCCTTGGCCGTCACATCAACTGCATAACTGGCCATCTCGTCGGCGAATGCCAGGGATGGGCTGACGATGGGCCACAGCAAAGCGGCCATCAGATAATGGTGTGTCGTTGCACGCATGAGGCTCTCCCACAAGAAAGGTCCGATTTACAAAGTGCAAACCGGTGCAGGAGGCAGTGAGGCAATGCGTTCGAACTGCTCTGTCTTACCGAGAATCTCGGTACCAACAAAAGCCCGGACATTGAGGTAGCCCTCTTTGACCCGAACGACGCCTTTGTATTTTTTGTGATCGCGCGGATCAAACACCCAACCATCGCGCCAGGCTTGCTGGTCGAAACGGTCCAGTTGCATGATCTGTACGCCGCAATCGCTGGTAGTGGAAGCCACATCCTTGACCCACACCACCTTTCCACACAACGCGCCGGGCTTATCGGCGCAATCGTCGACCTTGACTACCGCATCCTTTTCCGATGTGAGCCATAGGCCCTTGGCCTCCTGTGGACCTGCCGCCGCATAACCGCTGGAAGAGCACACCAGTGCCAGTGAAAGGAAAAGCCAATGCCGCGCGTTCATAGTCATCACCTGTATTTTTTGTTTTAAGAGACCGTCACACTAGCGATGCATCGGTTATGATAGTCATCGCTACACGATAGTTATAACTACCATTATCAGACTCAGCAACATTTTTTTTCATTTTGATAAGCTGACTCTTCCACCTTTTTTTGCTAGGTACCTATGGCCAAGCCCAACACTGCCAGCGCCCGCGCCGCTACCGCCGGGAAAGCCCAGGAACACAAGAAACCGCCTGCACAGCAGCGCAGCACGGAGACCTACGAGCGGATACTGGTCGCAACCGCACAAACCCTGTGCGACGTAGGAATCGAGCGTCTGTCGACCAACCTGGTATGCGAATGTGCGGGGCTCACGCCGCCGGCGCTGTACCGCTATTTTCCGAACAAGTACGCGCTACTGACGGTGTTGGGCGAGCGCCTGCTGGAAAAACAGAACGCCCTGATCGACCACTGGATCACCCCGCAACTATTGTCCGGCCCGCATGAGGCTTTGGAGTCGGCGCTTGCCGCACTGATCCTGGAAACCTACCGGGTCACCGACTCGACCTTGGGCGGCATGTGGATACTCAAGGGGCTGCGCGCGGTACCGGCGCTGGAGCATGTAAGGCTCGACTCCCACCGGCAGGTATCCGGCGCACAGGCAGAAATCCTTGCGCAGGTGTTCCCCCAGGCAGATCCACAGCAGCTCGCTACCGCCGCCAGAGTGGCGGTGGAAATGATCCACGCGACGATTGAACTCTTGTTTGATGAGTCCCTGGACCCCCAGAGCGTATGCGCCATGGTCGCCTCGATGATTGTCAGTCATTTGGATCGGTTGGCCCCACCTCCAGTAGCGTAGGGAGAGAGGCGCGAACATGGCCCGTGCCGCCGTCCTCAAGTACTCCGGTCACCCGCAGCGCGCGCAAACACGTGAGGAGTCCTTGGTGAGACGTCGTATTGTTCATCGAGCCCGGATTACGGATGGGCTCTGGGCGGTTTGGCAAACCGGATCAAAGGTGTAACGCGGGCTTGCGTTGGCCGACCCCATGGGCAGAAGGGACGCGGACCCGCAGCGCAATCAGCAGCGCGGCCAGCAGCATCAGCACAGCCGCTGCGACGAACACGCCTGCGCTGCCACCGAGGCTGAACATTGCCCCGCCAGCGGCGGCGCCTGTTGCGATGGCCGACTGCACAGAGGCCACCACCATGCCTCCGGCGCTTTCCGCCTGATCAGGTACCGCGCTGGCAACCCAGTTCGACCACGCCACCGGCACACCACCAAAGGCCAAGCCCCAGAGCGCCAGCAGTACCGCCTGCCCCGGCACCGAGGCCGGCAACAGCACCAGCGCCAGCGCTGCAACACCGACCAGCGCGGGCATCAATACGAGCGTGGCCAGCGGGTGGCGCTCCAGCAGCTTCCCGGCCAACAGCGTGCCGGCGAAGTTCGCCACACCGAACCCCAGTAGCATCAATGACAGCCCTTGCGGGCCGATGCCGGTAGTCCCTTCAAGGAATGGCCGAACATAGGTGAACATCGCGAAGTGGCCGCTGTGCACCAGCACGCATCCGAACATCCCCATGGCGATGCCGGGGCGCTGCAACACCTCGAGTACGGTGCGCAGACGTGCCGGCCGGCGCGGCGCAAGGCGCGGCAGTGTGAACGACTGGAACGCCAGGGTCACCATGCCAACCGCCGCCGCTGCAAAGAAGGCGCTGCGCCAGCCATACAACCCGCCCAGATAGCTGCCCAGCGGCACCGCAACGACTGTGCCGATGGCAATGCCGCTGAAAATGATCGACAGCGCCCGGGGTAGCAAAGCGCTCGGCACCAGGCGCATCGCCACCGCCGCCGCCATGCTCCAGAACCCGCCAAGGGCAACCCCCAGCAAGACACGCATCACCAACAGCACCGCGAAGCTGGAGGAAACGGCGACCAATAGATTGGAGGCGACCATCAACGTGGAAAAACCCAGCAACACCCAACGTCGGTCGAGGCTGCGGGTCAGGCCTGGCACCAGTAAGCCGGCGAACAGCGCCACCACGGCGGTCACCGTTACCGCCTGGCCAGCCAGCGCTTCGGACACGCCCAGGTCAGTTGCCATCAGCGTCAACAAACTGGCCGGCAGGTACTCGGCGGTCAGCAATCCGAACACCCCCATTGCCAACGAGAACACGGCCATCCACGCGGGGGTCGCAGGCTCTACGTCCGCACCGACGCCGAGATGGCGGTCGGATGCTGTATTACATACACAGTCAGTCATTGCACGGATCTCCCAATCATCATTGCGAGCCGCAGTCTAGGCAGCGAAAGCCGGATGATCTATGATCGAAAATCTCTATTTTTTGATCAAAACACCTAGCCCATGCCTGCCGATCAGTTTGCGCTTTCCTCGGACCTCATCAACGAACTGTTGCGCGGCATGCGCCTGCGTGGCGTCGAATACCGGCGTATCCAGGCGGGGCCCACCTTCGGTTTGGGTTTCGCGCAGAAACCGGGGCACGCCTGGTTCCACTTCATGGCCGTCGGCACTGCGGTGCTGCAAATGGAGGACGGCACCACCTACGCGCTGTCTGCCGGCAACGCCGTGTTTATCGCCCATGGCGCGGCCCATCAGCTTTCTTCCCACGCCGGCGTGCCGGTTCAGGACATCGACCGTCTAGAGAGCGCCCCCCTGGGTGACAGCGTCAGCGCGGTGGATACCGGAGCCGAAGCCTGCCCGACGCCGAGCACTATCTTGTTCAGTGGCTGCATGGAGTTTGAACTGGGCAGTATCCACGGCCTTGGTCGGCTGATGCCGGGCATGATGCTGATTGATGCGGGCGGCCAGCGTTACCCCGGGCTGGTGCCGATCCTGACCACCATGGAACGCGAGGTCAGCGCGGCCCGTGTCGGCTTCGCCGGTATCCTCGCGCGATTGGCCGACGTGGTGGCCGCCATGGTCGTACGCGGCTGGGTGGAATGCGCCTGCGGGAATGCTTCTGGCCTGGTTGCCGCCTTGCGCGATCCACGCCTGGCCGGTGCACTGCTTGCGCTCCATCAACAACCGGGCCGCGACTGGACCGTTGCGCAGCTGGCAGAGCACTGCAATACCTCGCGCTCGGTCTTTGCGGAGCGCTTCCAGGTGACCATTGGCATGGCCCCGCTGCGCTATGTCACCGAACTGCGGATGCGGCTCGCAAGCCAGTGGCTGACACTCGAAAGGCTGCCGATTGAGGAGGTGGCGCAACGCTTGGGCTACACATCCCAGGCCGCGTTCAGTCGTGCATTCAAGCGCATTACCGGCAAGACACCGGGTTTGAGTCGCAAGGTGAGGCAGCCCGCTGTCACCTGAAACCGAGCGCAAGGTTATTGACCCGTACGTCGATGCGTCGGAATGCGTGGCGCCTGCGAGACGTTGGCCATCGACATGGCTCTGAATCGTCGGCTGTATCAACCGATGATGAAGGTGCCGCTGGCGATCACTACGCATGCCAGTATCCGGCGGACGGTGAGCGTCTCGCCGAGGAACACATAGCCGATCAACGCCGCGAACAGCACGCTGGTTTCGCGCAAAGCCGATACCGCGCCCAGGGGCGCCTGGTTCATGGCGTAGATGACCATTGCATACGCGAGCAAAGAAACCAGCCCGCCAACCAAGGCAGTCACTGTTCCGGGCCGGAGGGAGACCAGGCTGCGGGTGTCGCGTAGACCGATGTAGAGCACAGGCATCAGCACGCCCCACAGGGCACACATCCAAACCGTGTAGGCAAGCGGCGCATTGGATAACCTGGCGCCGATGCCATCGACCACGCTATAGGCCGCGATAAAGCAGCCCGTCCCCAGCGCATAGGGCAGGCCTGGAACCGACAGACTGCGCCCTTTGAAGGCCAGCGAAATGATCCCGCCTGACACCAGCACAATACCGAGCAACGTACCCGGCGTGATGCTTTCCCCGGCAAACACAGCGGCGCCCAGGGTAATCAGCACCGGCGACGATCCGCGTGAAATCGGATAGATCTGCCCCAGGTCTGCGACCCGGTAACTGCGCACCAGAAACAGGTTGTAGCCCACATGCAGCAACCCCGACAGCACTGCGTAGCCCCAGCTTTCAATCGCGGGCGGCACCATGAACGCTGCGGCGACGACACAGGTGATGGCGATTGCAATGCTCATCACTGTCATGGACCACAGCCGATCGGCACCGCTGCGCAGCAACGCATTCCAGCTGGCATGCAGGAGCGCGGCGAAAAGCACGAGGAGGATGAGATGAATAGGCATGCGCCACTTTAGGCACTGCGAAGCCCCGACTGAAGCGAATTCTCCTCATTGCAGCATGAGTGAACGCTCATGCATCACGGTTGCACTCGTTGTACCTTGCTCGCCTCACTGGCCAACCATTGACGAAAACTGACGATATGCGGCTGCGATTCGATGCCCTTTGGGCACACGAAGTAGTAGGCAAGTGGCGATGGAAGCGGCACGTCGAACAGCCGAACCAAGCGGCCATCGCTGATTTCGTTCTCCACATGCCCGCTGCGCACCAGCGCGACGCCTTGACCGAGTAAAGCCGCCTCGACCGTCATATTGGTATCGCCAAATCTGAAGCTCTCCCTGAGTGGCAAATAGGCCAGTCCGACGGCTTGAAACCACCCCTCCCACTTTGGCACCAACTCGGCACCATCGCGTATCAGCAGAGGGAAATGCAACAATTCGGCAGGGCTCTGCGGTGTCCCGACGCGCCGCAGCAATTCGGGGCTGGCCACAGGAAATACTTGCTCCCCAAACAAGAACTCCGAATGCAGGCCTGGGTAATTGCCCTTGCCGAGCCTGATCGCAACATCAGCCTGGCCGTGAGAGAAGTGGATAATGCTATCTGTGGTGTCCAGCGAGACCAGCAGCTCGGGGTGCTGACGGGATAAATTCGGCAAGCGCGGCAGCAGCCATTTGAGGGCGAAGGAATAGGTGGCGCTGACGGTGAGCCGAACCCTGTCTTTTTGCTCGCGCAAATCACCCAACGTCGCCTCCAGGCTGATAAAAAACTCCCGCACGATGGGCGCCAGCGCAGCCCCCGCTGCCGTGAGTCGCAGCGCCTTGCCACGTTCAAACAACTGCACGCCCCACAGCGCCTCAAGGTGCTTGAGCTGGTGGCTGACTGCGCTTTGAGTGACGTGTAGTTCCTGTGCGGCCGACGTGAAGGTCAAGTGCCGGGTGGCAACTTCAAAGGCGCGCAAGGTCGCGGTGGGCGGCAGGTCTCTCATAAGGACGGTATCCAGCGAGTTATCAGGAAAGCGCATGCATGAACGCTGGCTCATGATAGAGCGAATATCAGTGGCTGGCTGCGCCGTGTTGAGCGTTTCCATTTTCTGCGGCTATGCGATTGCTTTCGGCACGGCGCCCAGGTTTTTAAGCGCCGGTGCTGCGCAGCCGATTCAACGCCTCCCCTTGCCAAATGATCCAGGTTCAAAAGCCATCCACCCACTGCTTGAGTCGTGTGGCTTGCAGGGTTTCCCCAACCCTACTTGGCCCCGGGACCAATCAGCGAGCTTTCGATCTGGACGCCGGGCATCATGTGCTGCAACCCCTCGATCAGCTTGTCCCCCGCTTCCGTCAAGGCTTCAAGCGGCATCGCCGGCAGACTTTCCAGAATGAACCACATGTACTTCGCGTCAGCACCGAGACGGGTCCTCACACCTTGTCGCCAATTCCAGCGACGGCAGGTCACGCCTTGGTCATCGCGCCAGACAACTTCGCCAGCCTCCGGATATTCGACAGCAGGCGCCCCCTCTTTCATGGTGTCAAAAGGCTCGGTGCCATCGGCAACTACCAGCCGTGGGGAGCCCACATAGGCTTGAATGTTTTCCCCGCCTACCGGGATGGCGTACTCAATGCTGATTGCGTTGTAGAGATCGACGATGGGGTCCAGGCTAGGCAAGCTGGCGTCACGTAAAACACGTTTACGCAGCGCCTCAGCCGAACACGGCGTGCGCTGCGGCTTGGCCCCGAACTTTCGGAACGTCTCGGCCCATGCGGCCAGATGGGCTTCTCCCCAGCTTGGTCCACCCTCCTGCACGGCCTTGCAAGCACGGTCCAGCGCGGCCTGAGCCACCTCAGGATGGATCAGCGGCGCAGCTTGCACCACGATACTCAGGGCCCTGAACTCCGGAGCCAGCTCGGCAACGGCCTGATCGATTAACGGCAGTACGGACAGCATCAAAAACCTCCACGAACCTGAATGTCATTTCATGCTAGTCAGCGACGATCAGCAAAGTCAATATAATGACCAATACCATCCAATATAACGAACAAGTGGATTGACGGAGCTGCTGATAAAGGCCGAAAATCCCGACACATTTTTTACGATCCTTACCAATGACCCTCCATTCCAGCCTCTCGACTACCCCTGGCGCTGATGCTCAAGCCGTCAGCCTGGCCGTTGCGCGCACGCTCAAACAGGCGCGCAAAGCCCAGAAGATCACGTTGGATGAGCTTTCCCGGCGCGCTGGCGTGAGCAAAGGCATGATCGTCGAAATAGAAAAATGTACCGCGAATCCCAGCATCGGCATCCTTTGCAAACTCGCCGCCGCGCTGGGCCTGTCCGTTGCAGACATCGTCAATGTGACCGAAGCCCCATCGGCCCATATCATCGACAGTCAAGACATCCCCACGCTCTGGACCGGGAGTCTGGGAGGCACAGCGCGGCTTCTGGCTGGAACGTCCGGCCCTGATATGATCGAGCTGTGGCGTTGGGAAATGCACCCAGGTGAATCCTTTGCTTCACAGGGGCATCCTCAGGGCACGCTCGAGCTGTTTCATGTGGAAAAAGGCACGCTCAAATGCGTGGTCGGGGAAACGGAGCTGGTCATCCCGGCGGGGAGTTCGGCAGTGGCCAAAACCGATGTTCCCCATGCCTATTCCAACCCTGGCAGATCCAAGCTGGTATTCACGATGTCCGTGACGGAGATGCATCAGTAGCCGGGCGAACCCGCTTGGCCTGGTCCAAATATCGGCACCGTTCCAGATTTTGTGCGCCGATCCCCTGCCTCCTTCAACTGGCGCCCAAGCTCACCAATGCGCTTTTCGCCCTTTATCAGGGCCTGCTCGCTCGTATGGACCGAGTAGTAACCCAGATGCAGTTCATAGGGGTGTGGCACCGCCGATCCCAACACCAGTACCGCACCCTCGCCGTCTGAGGCTTGGACGGTAATAGGTGCCTCACCCCGTTCAAACTGCACCATGTCGCCGGCTACCACCCGCACCCCGGCCATTGCGGCCCCACGGGCGAGCGCAAGCCAGCCGACGGTATGGCCTTCGGGCGGCTGATAGGTCCAGCGTTCGCCGGCGCGCAGCGTTACCAGCAGGTAGTTGACGCCAGCGGGCGCAGGCACGGGACTGGCTACGCCCGCGTGAACACCCAGAATGACATGAGCCGGCCCGACGGAGCGCATGCCGTCAACTTCAATGTAACGGCTCTGTGGCTGGGCATTCTCGACATCGCGGGGTAACGCCAGCCAGAGCTGAAAACCCTGCACGCGTGTCACATCGGCAGGAGGCGACATTTCCTTACCATGCCAGACGCCGCCCCCGGCACTCATCCACTCCACACCGCCATAACCAATCGTCCCGGTGCCGGCGCCCGGATCGTCAAAATCAAGCCGCCCCTGGGTGAGCACCGTGACCGTGGCGATCCCTGAGTGCGGGTGGATCGGCATTCCTCCGCTGGCGACCATCGCGTGCAGGTCTGCCTGATCCATATCGAAAAGGTCGAGGAACACAAAGGGTTTGAGTGCCTGCCCCAGATCGGACGGGCTCATCAACCTGACGATGGGGCCGTGACCCTGGCCGCGCGTGAGGTGTTCAACACGCCGGGGCACAGCCGCGACGCTGCTGTCAGTGCTCAGGGCAGACGTGGGCAACCAGGTCACGTTTGTATCGAGGGGCGTTTTCATCGTGACTGACTCCGAGGCAGGAATTGAACAACGGAGCCACCTGACTGGCGTGCTCCTTGATTGGCGCAATCGGATCAAGCCTGTTGCGAGCGACGCGCATCCAGACTGAAAGCCGCGGCGCCGGCCACGCAAACCTGAAGCAGGCCGCCGGCAATGGCCAGGTTCTTGAGAAAATGCACGGCCTGGTTCTGATCGGCAAAATCGTGATGGAACAAAATCGCCGCCATCACCGTGAATACGGCCAGCACCGAAGCGGTGAGTCGCGCCTGCAAACCGAGCAGTAACAACAACCCACCGCCGATCTCGACCACCAGTGCAACTGCATAGAGCACGCCAGGCAGCGGCAGGCCTACCGAGGCGATATAGGCTTTGGTGGCTGCCGCCGCACCCAGTTTGGACAGGCCGCTTGCGAGAAACAGCAGAGCAAGCAGAACGCGACCCAAGGCCGCAATTGAAGGTTTACACATGATGTTGATACCCAGTGAGTGAAATTCAGGAACATAGGTTATTGTTCCTGAATCCGTTCCACTAGGCCCACACTTTGCACCACCGAGTTCCGCAAGGAGGAACGCTATGCACTTAGAAGATCTGCGTACATTCGTTGAAGTCGCAGACACCGGTGGCGTTGCCCCAGGGGCCCGGCGGCTGGGCATCGCCAAATCAATTGTGAGTCGCCGACTGGCCCGTCTGGAGGGGGCATTGGGTGTGCAACTGCTCTCGCGCAGCACAAGAGGCTCGGTGCTCACCGAAGAGGGCATGACCTTTCGCGAACACGCCAGACGTGTGATCGTGGAACTGGACGCAGCGCAACAGACATTCTCGCCGCAAGGTGAGGTACGCGGCCTGCTGCGGATCGCTGCGCCGTTGTCATTTGGTGCCTCTCAGCTGGCCCCCGTGTTCGCGGAACTCGCTAAGCGTCAGCCTTCACTGCAGATGGATACCTCCTACAGCGATCGGGTCGTCGACTTGGTCAATGAAGGGTTTGATTGTGCCGTGAGGCTAGGTTTCCTCTCGGATTCGAACCTGGTAGCACGACGAATCTGCACATTCAAAGGGCGACTGGTGGCCAGTCCCGACTATCTGGCGACCCACGGCATACCGCAAACCATAGAGGACCTTTCACATCATCAAGCCGTGGCCAAGAAGGGCGAAACCTGGCCATTAACGGACGGTGGCAACATCGTTATCGTACGCCCGCGCGCACGCTTTATTGCTGACAGCGGCGAGGCCATATTGGCAGGCGCCTTGGCCGGCCTGGGCGTGGCTGCCCTCCCCGACTTCCTGACTGACTCGCATGTCCTGGCGGGCAATCTGACGCCGTTGTTGGCCGAGTACCCTGCGTCTGAAGCCGGGATATACGTAGTGGGACCGCCGGGCGCATTTTCGTCACGCAAGGTACGCGCGCTGATTGAGATCCTGATCGAACACTTTGGCGATCGGGCGACGTGAGCGCTGTGACGCGCTCCTTGCGGGCACGGTAACGCTCACCCATCACACCAGAGCCGGCTCGGCATCGAGGAACGCCTGGCAGATCGGGTATCGCGCCGTCACTGACTCGAGCGAATTCAACAGGAAGACTGGGCCCGTCCTGAAACCATTGCGTAGCCAACGGCAATGTGTCCGGTTTCCAGATCAACGATCCCCATCCCAGGCATGCTATTTCCATGATTTTATCCTAAGGCTTTGCCTGCACTGTCTCGGCATTGCAAAAGTGCCATTCGTCGAAGCTTTGGCAGATGTTTAAAACTTAAATTCCCGACTCCGCCTCCCATTTTGTATGGGTCGACACGTTCGATGCCCAGACATACCGCTCCATTGCGTCCGACCTGAAGCATCCATAGATCCCGTTCAAAACACCTTACAGGCGAGGAAGTCTCTATGAAATCTCCACTGCTAAAAGCGTTGATGATAGCCGGCGTGCTGTGCGCATCCGGCACACCGGTATTGGCCGCCAACTCCGGCAGCACCACCGGAACCGGCGGTACGTCGTCCTCTGCCGGCGCAAGCGATGCCGGCTCTGCCTTACCTCCTGGAACTGGGCCGACTGCGCCTGAGGGCGGCAGTGGCACAGGCACCAGCGGCAATGGCACCGCACCCGACAGTGGAAGCGGCGGCAGCGGCCAAGGGGGCGGCACCAGCGGCGGTAGCGGTGGTAGCGGTGGTAGCGGTGGTGGGAGCAGCGGCGGTAGCGGGAGTGGCGGCTCAGGCTCCGGCGGCTCGGGTGGCTCGGGTGGCTCGGGTGGCTCCGGTGGCTCCGGTGGCTAAACAGGCTTGAAGCGCGGCGCCCAGACAGCGCATGGGGCTCTCGAGGTCCCATGCGCTGCACGTTTCTCTCGGCCATTTGGACTGAACAACCCTTTGAGCCGGCGTTTTATCGCAACACACATGATGGAGGATGTGGTGATGATCGAATCTGCAACCGGAATGAAGCCCGGCGAGCGCTATGCCGTGCATAACCTGGAGCGAACGCACAACTTTGGTGGCTTTTTCCTCGATGGAAAATATTACCTGAGCCCGGAATTGATGACCGCGGTCGGGTGGCTGGACGGCCAGACATTTTTTTACGACGAACTCGATGCCGCGGGCGAGCCGGTTTTTCCGGATCGGGTCGCCGGCATTGTCGATGATCTGACCCTGGTATTGAACGATGGCGCGCGCCTGAAGCTGTACGAGCAGCCCGTGCAGGTTCAGGCGGCAGAGGACCGGCCCGAGGCCCCGCCTGCGAAGAGCAATGTCAGCGGTCAGTTGCACGGCAAGACGGTCGTGATCACCGGTGCCTCCAGTGGGATCGGCCGCGCCGCGGCGCATGCCTTCGCCAGGCAAGGCACGCGCCTGGTCCTTGCAGCCCGGGACGACGTCGCCCTGGCCGAGGTCGTCGAAGAATGCGCCTTGTACGGCGCCGAGGCGGTTGCCGTCAGGACCGACGTCACCCAGGCGGACCAGATGAGGGCTCTGGCGTCTGAGGCGGCAGCGTTTGGCCATGGCCGCATCGACATCTGGATCAACAACGCCGGCGTGGGCGCCGTGGGCCGATTCGAAGACACGCCGCTGGAAGTTCATGAGCAAGTGCTGCAGACAGACTTGCTGGGTTACCTGCGCGGAGCCTACGTGGCGTGGCCGTATTTCAAGGCACAAAAAGCCGGCATCCTGATCAACACCCTGTCACTTGGCAGTTGGGTAGCCCAACCCTACGCCGTCGCTTATTGCGCGAGCAAATATGGCCTGCGCGGCTTCAGCGAAGCGTTACGCGCGGAGTTGACCGGATTGCCGGATATTCACGTGTGCGACATTTACCCGGCCGTGATGGACACACCCGGCTTTCGCGACGGCGGCAACTTTACCGGCCACGCGCTGAAGCCGCCGCCACCGGTATACGACCCTCGTCTTGTGGCTGAAGCGATGGTTGCCTGCGCGCTGCAACCGCGCAAAAGCACCACCGTGGGCCGCGCCGCCACCGCCGCGCGAATCGCGCATTGGCTGGTGCCAGGCTTTGCGCAGCTGTCCGGCTGGGTGACCCGCTTCGCGCTCGGTCGCAGCCCTCAAGCCGCTACCTCGTCAGGCAACCTGTTTACACCTCCAACGGGGCAACGCCGAGTCGACGGTGGATGGCGCCAAGACGCTCGACCTGCCCGTTATCTGCTGGTCGCCGCGGGTGCCGCGCTGTTGGTGGGTGGCGTTGCGATTGCGCGCAGCTATCATTCGAACGGCAAACGTCAATCGTGACCGGTCTCGTACAGGGGAGTCGTGGGAAACGCTCCCCTGCCCGCCCGCGACATTACTCAAATTGATAGCACCCTAACGAAACCCCCCGTCCTGCGGGGCTTTGCGCTCGCTTATATCATTCCGAATGATAGTTACCTTCGCTTCATTCGATTCGTGACATACCGCCTCCCCGCGCATGATCCGCCCATCTCAAATACATTGGCGGATGCACCTCATGGAACAGTCACTCAAACATTTGCGCTTCCCCCTGGCGATTCTGGCCGTGGTGGTGATGAGCGCGTGCGGCAAGACCCCGGACCAGGCGGCCGCCATGCCTGCTGCCAAAGTCAGCGTGGCCAAGGTGCTCGAGCAACCGGTGAACGAGTGGGATGAATTCACCGGGCGCCTGGAAGCGCCGGAAACCGTACAGATTCGTCCACGCGTGTCGGGCCAGATTGACCAAGTCGCTTTCACCGAAGGCGCTTTGGTCAAGAAAGGCGACCTGCTGTTCCAGATCGACCCGCGTCCATTCCAGGCTGAAGTTCGCCGCCTCGAAGCCCAGCTTGCTCAAACCAAAGC
The DNA here is from genome assembly GCF_034043515.1 of Pseudomonas sp. MUP55. Taxonomy (NCBI): domain Bacteria; kingdom Pseudomonadati; phylum Pseudomonadota; class Gammaproteobacteria; order Pseudomonadales; family Pseudomonadaceae; genus Pseudomonas; species Pseudomonas sp. MUP55. Next base: position 3,173,030 of record NZ_CP138214.1, read on the forward strand.
CGCCGCCACCCGCAGCGATAACGAAGCGCAACGTGGTGATCGCCTGCGCCAGAGCAATGCGATCTCCGCCGAGCTGGCCGACTCGCGCACCACCGCCGCCCAGGAAGCCCGTGCCGCAGTGGCCGGCATCCAGGCGCAGTTGGACCTGGCCAAGTTGAACCTTAGCTTCACCCGCGTGACCGCGCCGATCAGCGGCCGCGTCAGCCGCGCCGAGATCACCGCCGGCAACCTGGTGACCGCCGACACCACCGCGCTGACCAGCGTGGTGTCCACCGACAAAGTCTATGCCTACTTCGACGCCGATGAGCGCGTGTTCCTCAAGTACACCGAACTCGCCCGCCAGGGGCGCCGTGGCGCGACCACTCCGGTGTACCTGGGCCTGTCGAATGAAACCGGCAACCCGCACCTGGGCCAGATGAACTTCATCGACAACCAGGTCAACCCGGCCACCGGCACCATTCGCGGGCGCGCCGTGTTCGACAACAGCAAGGGCGAATACACCCCTGGCCTGTACGCCCGCCTGAAGCTGGTGGGCAGCGGCACCTACTCCGCCGTACTGATCAACGACGAAGCCGTGGGCACCGACCTGGGCAAGAAGTTCGTGCTGGTGATGGAAGGCGACAAGCCGGCCTATCGCGCCGTGGAACTGGGCCCGAAGATCGAAGGTTTGCGCATCGTGCGCAGCGGCCTGAACAAGGACGACACCATTATCGTCAAGGGCCTGCAGCGCGTGCGTCCAGGCTCGCCGGTCGCGCCGGAAACCATCCCGATGGCCAGCCAGGAAACCCTCGCCGCCTTGGCCCAACAACGACAAGCGCTTGAAGCCAGCAACCTGGAGCAAGTGGCGCCGGAAAAAACCGCGCCCAAGCTCGCCAGCGCGACTCCACGCGGTTAAGGGATACGACTCAAGATGAATTTTTCCAAGTTCTTCATTTCGCGGCCGATCTTCGCAGCGGTGCTGTCGCTGCTGATCCTGATTGCCGGTGCGATCTCGCTGTTCCAGCTGCCCATCAGCGAATACCCGGAAGTGGTGCCACCGACCGTGGTGGTCCGCGCCAACTTCCCCGGTGCCAACCCGAAAGTGATTGGCGAAACCGTGGCGGCGCCGCTGGAGCAAGCCATCACCGGCGTCGAGAACATGTTGTACATGTCTTCGCAGTCGACCGCCGACGGCAAGCTCACCCTGACCATCACCTTCGCCCTGGGCACCGACCTGGACAACGCGCAGGTGCAGGTGCAAAACCGCGTGACACGCACTCAGCCAAAACTGCCTGAGGAAGTGACGCGCATCGGTATCACCGTGGACAAGGCCTCTCCCGACCTGACCATGGTGGTGCACTTGACTTCCCCGGATCAGCGTTACGACATGCTGTACCTGTCCAATTACGCGATCCTCAATATCAAGGATGAGCTGGCTCGCCTGGGTGGCGTCGGCGATGTGCAGCTGTTCGGCATGGGCGACTACTCCCTGCGCGTCTGGCTGGACCCGAACAAGACCGCCTCACGCAACCTGACCGCCACCGATGTGGTCACGGCGATCCGTGAGCAGAACCGTCAGGTGGCAGCCGGTGCCTTGGGCGCACAGCCTGCACCGAGTGACACCAGCTTCCAGTTGTCGGTGAACACTCAAGGCCGCCTGGTCACCGAGGAAGAGTTCGAGAACATTGTGATTCGCGCCGGCGCCAACGGTGAGATCACCCGCCTCAAGGACATCGCCCGGGTCGAATTGGGTTCCAGCCAATACGCACTGCGCTCGCTGATCGATAACCAACCCGCCGTCGCGATTCCGATTTTCCAGCGTCCAGGCTCCAACGCCATCGACATCTCCAACGATGTGCGCAGCAAGATGGCCGAGCTGAAAAAGAACTTCCCGGCGGGCATGGATTACCGCATCGCCTATGACCCCACCATCTTCGTACGCGGCTCCATCGAAGCGGTGGTGCACACCCTGTTCGAAGCGCTGATCCTCGTGGTACTGGTGGTGATTCTGTTCCTGCAGACCTGGCGCGCCTCGATCATCCCGTTGGTGGCGGTGCCGGTATCGCTGATCGGTACGTTTGCGGTGATGCACCTGTTCGGGTTCTCACTCAACGCGCTGTCGTTGTTCGGCCTGGTACTGGCCATCGGCATCGTGGTGGACGACGCCATCGTGGTGGTGGAGAACGTCGAACGTAATATCGAGTTGGGCCTGGAACCGTTCCCGGCCACTGAAAAGGCCATGAGTGAAGTGACCGGCCCGATCATCGCCACGGCGCTGGTGCTGTGTGCGGTGTTCATCCCGGCCGCCTTCATCAGCGGCTTGACCGGCCAGTTCTACAAACAGTTCGCCCTGACCATTGCGATCTCGACCGTGATCTCGGCGTTCAACTCGCTGACGCTGTCCCCTGCCCTCGCCGCCGTGCTGCTGCGTGGTCACGATGCGCCGAAGGATCGCTTCTCAAGGTTCCTCGACAAACTGTTCGGCGGCTGGCTGTTCCGTCCCTTCAACCGCTTTTTCGAAAAAGCCAGCCATGGCTACGTGGGTACCGTGCGCCGAGTGATACGCGGCAGCGGTATCGCCCTGTTCGTGTACGCCGGCCTGATGGTGCTGACCTTCTTCGGCTTTGCCCACACCCCGACCGGTTTCGTGCCGGCCCAGGACAAGCAATACCTGGTGGCCTTCGCCCAGTTGCCCGACGCCGCGAGCCTGGACCGCACTGAAAATGTGATGAAACGCATGTCGGAGATTGCCCTGAAGCAACCCGGCGTGGAAGCCGCGATTGCCTTCCCAGGCCTGTCGATCAACGGGTTCACCAACAGCCCGAACAGCGGCATCGTGTTCGTGACCTTGAAACCCTTCGATGAGCGCAAAGACCCGAGCATGTCCGCCGGGGCGATTGCCGGCGCACTGAACGGCCAATACAGCAACATCGAAGAAGCCTACATGGCGATCTTCCCGCCGCCGCCGGTACAAGGCCTGGGCACTATCGGCGGGTTCCGCCTGCAGATCGAAGACCGTGGCAACCTCGGCTATGACGAGCTGTATAAAGAAGTGCAGAACGTCATCGCCAAGAGCCACAACGTGCCTGAGCTGTTCGGTCTGTTCACCAGCTACACGGTCAACGTGCCGCAAGTCGACGCTGCCATCGACCGTGAAAAGGCCAAGACCCACGGCGTGGCGATCAGCGACATCTTCGACACGCTGCAGGTCTACCTGGGCTCGTTGTATGCCAACGACTTCAACCGTTTTGGGCGCACCTATCAGGTCAACGTGCAGGCCGAGCAGCAGTTCCGCCAGGACTCCGATCAGATCGGTCAGCTGAAAGTGCGCAACAACAAAGGCGAGATGATCCCGCTGGCGACCTTCATCAAGGTCAGCGACACCTCGGGCCCGGACCGCGTGATGCACTACAACGGCTTTATCACCGCTGAAATCAACGGCAACGCCGCACCGGGCTACAGCTCGGGCCAGGCCCAGGCCGCGATTGAGAAGCTGCTCAAGGATGAACTGCCCAACGGCATGACCTACGAGTGGACCGACCTGACCTATCAGCAAATCCTCTCGGGCAACACCGCGCTGTTCGTGTTCCCGCTCTGCGTACTGCTGGCATTCCTGGTACTGGCCGCCCAATACGAAAGCTGGAGCCTGCCATTGGCGGTGATCCTGATCGTACCGATGACGCTGCTGTCGGCCATCACCGGGGTGATCATCTCCGGCGGCGACAACAACATCTTTACCCAGATCGGCCTGATCGTACTGGTGGGCCTGGCGTGCAAGAACGCGATTCTGATCGTCGAGTTCGCCAAGGATAAACAGCAGGAAGGCCTCGACCCGCTCGCCGCGGTACTGGAAGCCTGCCGCCTGCGTCTGCGGCCGATCCTGATGACCTCGTTCGCCTTCATCATGGGCGTGGTGCCTCTGGTGCTGTCCAGCGGTGCCGGTGCCGAGATGCGTCATGCGATGGGCGTGGCGGTGTTCTCCGGGATGATCGGGGTGACCTTCTTCGGTCTGTTGCTGACACCGGTGTTCTACGTACTGATCCGGCGCTATGTGGAGCGCCAGGAGGCGCGCAAAGCGGCCAAGGCCTTGAAGCTGGAGACACAGCAATGAGCGTGAAAGTATTCCTGCCGAGCCTGCTGGTACTGGCGCTGAGCGCCTGTGCCGTAGGCCCGGACTACCAAACCCAGACCCCGGAGGCGGCCAATATCACGGCCGCTGCCGATGCCAAGCAATATGACCATGCCAAGTTCGAAGGTATCTGGTGGCAGCAGTTCGAGGACCCGACCCTCAACCAGCTGGTCACCCAGTCGCTGCAAGGTAACCGCGACCTGCGCGTAGCCTTTGCCCGTCTGCGGGCGGCGCGGGCCATTCGTGATGACGCCAGCAATGACGCCATGCCGACGATTACCAGTCGCGCCAGCAGTGACCTGGCCAAGGGGCAAATCCCCGGCCAGACCACCAAGCGGGTGAACAGCGAGCGTTACGACCTGGGCCTGGACATGGCCTGGGAACTGGACCTGTTCGGCCGCATCCAGCGCAACCTGGAAGCCACCGACGCCGACCAGCAGGCCGCCGAGGCTGACTTGTACCAGTTGCAAGTCACCCTGATCGCGGAACTGGTGGACGCCTATGGCCAACTGCGTGGCGCGCAACTGCGTGAACGCATTGCCCTGGACAACCTGAAGAACCAGCAGGAATCGCGCGCCATCACCGTCAGCCTGCGCGATGCCGGTGTGGGTGATCAGCTCGATGTGGAACGGGCCGATGCACGCCTGGCGTCGGTGGAAGCCAGCGTGCCGCAACTGCAGGCCGAGCAAGTGCGCGAGCGTAACCGCATCGCCACCCTCCTCGGCCAGCGTCCCGACAAACTCAGCGTGGACCTGAGCCCGAAAGACCTGCCGGCAATTGCCAAGGCGCTGCCGATTGGCGACCCGGGGCAACTGCTGCAACGGCGCCCGGACATCCTCAGCGCCGAACGCAAACTGGCCGCCGCCACCGCGCGGATCGGCGTGGCCAAGGCCGACCTGTTCCCACGGGTCAGCCTCAGTGGCTTCCTCGGCTTCACCGCCGGGCGCGGTTCGCAGATCGGCTCATCCGCCGCCAATGCCTGGGCCCTTGGCCCGAGCATCACCTGGGCCGCCTTTGACCTGGGCAGCGTGCGCGCCCGTCTGCGCGGCGCGGATGCCGAGGCCGACGGCGCCCTGGCCAGTTATGAGCAGCAAGTGTTGCTGGCCCTGGAAGAATCCGAAAACGCCTTCAGCGACTACGGCAAGCGCCAGCAACGCCTGGTCTCGCTGATCCGCCAAAGCGAATCCAGCCGCGCCGCCGCCGACCTGGCTGCAATCCGCTACCGCGAAGGCACCGTGGACTTCCTGGTCCTGCTCGACGCCCAGCGTGAGCGCCTGGCCGCCGAAGACTCCCAGGCCCAGGCAGAAGTGGACTTGTATCGCGGCATCGTCGCGATCTACAAGGCGCTGGGCGGTGGCTGGCAGCCGGATACGGTGGTCGCTAGCGCCAAGTGATGTGAAGAGCTCCTTTGGTTGGTCGCATCCAGCCAATTTTTAGCCCTGTGATCGGTTCGGTCATGGGGCTTTTTTTTGGCTTGGGTTAATGAACAACATTTTTATGTCGGCAATCCTTATCTGTCAGAAACTTCCCAAATATCCAAATGAATTCAATGTGCGTCGCAGGGGGTCGATAACAGAATGTACTTTTACTGTATATGGAGACGAGCATGGACATGAGAGTGACCATACCCAACGTAATTTCCCAGCAGACGAATGCATTCGTAATCAAGAACCCGGAGAAGATAACGAATACGTTCACTATCAGTGAAGAGTCCAAAGCAATTGACGAACTGCGAATGTGGCAGCAAGGCCAGCTGGCAGACTTGAAAGCGTTTTTAAAAAACTACGACATGACGTCAATCAGCACCGATGAGCTTAAACAGGTTGGGAGGCGATTGTTCGATAGCAAAATTATCGATGAACAGGCTTTTCGTATGTTTATATCTGGAGACGGCGCGTCCGATGCCGAAGGTCGGCAAACGAATACGCATGTGAAATTCAACGCTATTGCTCTGTTCGACGAAAAACTTGATGACTACCTTGGATTTGTGAAAAGCAGACCTGATGTTGCACGCTCGCAAGGTATCCCAGAGTATATACAGGGAATGGTGGATGCTAACCGTGCGATTAACGCACTCGCGTATTTTGCACATTCTTCAAAAGATGACTTGTCGGTAGAGGAGCTTGCCTGATTTGAAATCATGCGGCACGGCTGCAGTGTGCCAGAGAGCCCTGACACACTGCCGTCCTTGCTACTCAGCGTCCGTATCTGGCAGTACCCGAATAAGGCTTGGGTTGAGCATCCGGGTTGTATACCCTCACTCGATATGTGCCTAAAGGTCCCAGCCAAGATGTACGAGGCGACAGGGGGTTAGCTGCTACCGTTCGCCAGGAAGAACCTACTTCTTGCTCAATGGAAATTTGCGGGGCTCTTCCTGCGCCACCGGGTGAAATCATTGCCTCGATATTTGCATTGGAGCACCCATTACTGCTCGTTATGGTGAACGGTCCATGGGCGGTAGTTTCGGCTTCTGGTTCTATCGTGCCGCTAAAGCTTTCAGAGATATTCAGGCACAGTGCCGATGTCTGAGCGGACACCAATATCAATGCCGCGAAAGGTAATGCAATAAAACTGCTCATAAGCTCACCTACGTAGGTTGATTAACACCTCGACGTGTACGGCTTACTCAATATTGATGTCCGGCTCATTATTGCCAGTCATCACAGCGACATCAGGATGTAATTTGCAAAGAATCACGAAGTAAGACCGTGGTTGAAACGGTGCACGATCTTTTGCACCACGTATGCCAGTCGCATCCTAAAGACTAGAAGGACCGCTCCGTCATACCAAGCAGTAGGAATTAGTCAGTTATTTCCTAGTCCCGCACCAGTGTTATGTCTCCGGCGTTATTTCATTCAAAATCAAACTCCGATAATGCCCCGGATTCGACCCGCTCCACTTACGAAACGCCTTATAAAACGAACTCGTATCGGCAAACCCCAACCGCTCGGCAATCTGCGCAAAGCTGATCTGCGGCTCCGCCAGCCACACTATCGCCAACTCCTTGCGCACGCTGTCCTTGAGCCCTTGATACGTCTGGCCCTCTTCCGCCAGGCGGCGGCGCAAGGTGGACGCAGAGATGCACAGCGTGGTCGCCAGGCCTTCGGTCTCAGGCCAGGTGTTGGGCGGCATCTGGCGCAGGTCATGCTTGATACGGCTGGCAAGGCTTTGCGGGTCGCGGTATTTGACCAGGATATTGGCCGGCGCCTGGCTGAGGAAACGTTGCAGTTCCTGTGGGGTTCGTTTGATCGGCAGATCCAGGCATTCGGCGGAAAAGATCATGCGGGTGCGTGGCCGATCGAAGCGCAGATTGTCTGAAAACATCACCTGGTAATCATCACAAAAATCCGGCCGTGCGCAGCGCAGTTCGATGGCCAGGATCGGGATGCGCCGCCCCGCCAGCCAGCAGGCGACGCCGTGAACGATCATCCAATAGGTGAAATAGGTGAACGCGCGCTTGGCCTCGGGCTCAGGCTCGAGCAACACGATTTCCGCCAGGCTTTGTTGGCGTACCAATTGGGCAGGCATGCGCTCGAGCATCAGCGACAGGAAATCCAGACCGGTTTCCAGGCCGGCCACCAGGCTGGGCTGTGCCAGCGCGGCGCGACACAAAAACGCGAGGCTGCCGGATTTGAGCTTGCGCGGGTCCATGCCGAAGAATTCATCGTCCAGACGTCGCGCCAGCAAGCGCCACAACCGCGCATAAGCCGTGGCGGCTACGCGCGCGCTGGGCTGTTCCAGCAACAGCGGGTCAATTCCGACTTTGCTCAACGCCTCAACGGTGGCCGCTCCCGGCGCGCAGCTCTGCAACAGCGCTTCGCGTACGAGGTGAATGGAGATGGTGTCTTTTTCCGACATGGGGTGTTGCTCGATCCGGCTGCGGTTTATGGCCTGCATGATAAGGGCGGTTGCCCTTCGCCACCACCGTTCAGCCCAGGTTCAGCAAAGGTCAATATTTCTTGTTTAGCAATGAGTATCATTATGTTACAACTTAGCTTCCTATCTAGTTACGCCCTGGTGCCCGATGCTCGTTCCTTTTTTAATCATGCTGCGCGAAGGCATTGAAGCGGCGTTGATCGTCGGGATCATCGCCAGCTACCTGCAACAGACCGGGCGCGGCCAGTGGATGCCTGCTGTGTGGATCGGCGTGTTTCTCGCCGCTGCGCTGGCCCTGCTGGTGGGCGGTGGCCTGGAACTGGTCAGCGCCGAGTTCCCGCAAAAGCAGCAGGAACTGTTCGAAGGCATTGTCGGGCTGGTCGCAGTGGGCATCCTCAGTTCCATGGTGTTCTGGATGCGCAAGGTGGCGCGGTCGATCAAGCACTCCCTGCATCAATCCCTGGACCACGCATTGGCCGGTTCCAGGCATCAGGTGACCGCGCTGATCCTGATGGTGTTTTTCGCTGTGGCCCGTGAAGGCCTGGAAACCGTGTTCTTCCTGCTCGCGGTGTTCCAGCAGAGCGAAGGCCCAGGCGCACCGATAGGCGCCCTGCTCGGCCTGATTCTGGCGATCATCGTCGGCTTCCTCATTTACACCGGCAGCATGCGCCTGAACCTCGCTGCGTTTTTCCGCTGGACTGGCCTGTTCATCCTCGTGGTGGCCGCCGGCATCCTCGCCAACTCGGTGCAAGCCCTGCACGAAGCGGGCGTATGGAACCACCTGCAAACCGTGCTGTTCGACTTCAGCGCCGCGCTGCCCATGGACAGCCCGCTGGGTTCGGTACTCGCCGGCATGTTCGGCTATCAGGAAGCACCGACCGTCAGCACCCTGGGCGCCTACCTGATTTATCTGGTGGTGGCCCTGGTGATGTTCTTCCTGCCCGCCGCGCCGCCCAAGCCGGCTGCCGCACCTTCTTCCGTTTCCAGCCAGTAAGGACCGTACCTTGTCCAACCCAACCCCTCAACCGGCTTCGCCACCCCGCGCCCTGCGCTGGGCAGTGGCTGGCTCGGTGGTCGTGATGATCGCCGCCGGTGGCCTGTTCTATTACGCCTCGCAACTGGCGGCCAGCAAGCGCCAGGCCAACCATGATGAAATCGGGGTGACCATTCATGGCCACGCCTGTGAACCAAACGAACTGACGGTACCCGCCGGCCGTGCGAGTTTTCGCATCATCAACCGCTCCGACCGCGCGGTGGAATGGGAAATCCTTGATGGCGTTCTGGTCGTCGAAGAGCGGGAAAATATCGCGCCGGGCCTGAGCCAGGTGATCAACGCCAACCTGCTGCCCGGCGACTACGCGATCACCTGCGGCCTGCTGAGCAACCCGCGTGGCACCTTGCATGTCACGCCCACTGCACAGTCCGACGCCCAAGCCAAGGCCAAGCCGTCGATGGTGGCGTTTATCGGGCCGCTGTCGGAGTTCCGGGTTTACCTGAGCAGCCAAGGCAGTGCACTGGTCAAGGCAGTCACCGCGCTGCAACAGGCGATCGATGCCGGCGATCTCGCCCAGGCCCAGGCCCTGTATGTGCCGGCTCGCGAAGCCTACCAACGTTTGGCGCCGGCAGCGCAACGCCTGGCTGAGCTGGACAACGCGATCAATGCGCGCGCCGATTACTTCGAAAAACGTGAGCAGGATCCGGCCTTCAGTGGCTTCCACCGCCTGGAATACAGCCTGTTCCAGCAGCGCAGCCTCGACGGCCTGGCGCCGATTGCCCAGCGTCTGCTGACAGACGTCACCACCCTCAAGCAACAACTGCTCGCCCAATCGCTGCCACCGGAGCAACTGGTGAGCATCGTGGTGCGCAACCTCAACAGCCTGGCGGATGGTCGCGCCGTTAGCGGTGAAGAGGAACGCTACAGCCACATCGACCTTAACGGTTTCGCCGCCAACCTGGAGGTTGCACACAAGGTCGTCGAGCTGATGCGGCCGCTGTTGACCAAGTCCGCTGCCGACCTGCTGCCTGAAGTCGACAGCGCCCTCGCCGCCTTCGATGCCGAACTCAAGGGCTTGAAGGCCGACCAGGGCTATGCCACCTATGACCGCGTGACCGCCGATCAGCGTAAGCAGATCAGCGAAAAGGCCAAGGCACTGGCCGCCGCACTCGATGGAATCGACCCCGCCCTTGGCCTTTCCGGCCTGCAGTGAAGACGACCGCACACATGAGTGATTCAGCACAATTTGACCTCCAACGCCGCCGTGTCCTGCTGGGCATGGCCGCCACGGGTGCGGCCATTGCCGGCAGCACCCTGACCTGCCCGGCCATGGCGGCCGCCGCCGAACAAGTCACCACCGCGCCGCGCAGTGACAAGACCCAGGACCACCAGGCGTTTTTCGGCAAGCACCAAAGCGGTATCGTCACCCCGCGTCCGGCCTGCGGCATGGTCGTGGCATTCGACGTGCTGGCCAGCGACCGTGACGACCTGGAGCGCCTGTTTCGCATCTTGAACGAACGCATCGCCTTCCTGATGACCGGCGGCACCGTGCCGCAAGTCGACCCGAAACTGCCGCCCACCGACTCCGGCATCCTAGGCCCCGTGGTCACGCCGGATAACCTGACCATCACCGTCTCGGTGGGTGAGTCACTGTTCGATGAGCGCTTCGGCCTCGGCGCTGCCAAACCCAAGCGCCTGATTCGCATGGTCGGCTTCCCCAACGATGCGCTGGAACCGGCGCAGTGCCATGGTGACCTGAGCCTGCAGTTCAGCTCCAACACCCCGGACACCAATATCCACGCGCTGCGCGACATCGTGAAGAACCTGCCTGACCTGCTGCTGGTGCGCTGGAAACAGGAAGGCAGCGTGCCGCCCCAGGCGCCGGCCAAACCCGGTGAGCCGGCACAAAGTGCGCGCAACTTTTTGGGCTTTCGCGACGGTTCGGCCAACCCCGACTCCAACGACGCTACGGCCATGGACCGGATCGTCTGGGTCCAGAGCGGCAGCGACGAACCCGCTTGGGCCGCCCATGGCAGTTACCAGGCCGTGCGCATCATCCGCAACTTTGTGGAGCGCTGGGACCGCACCCCACTGCAGGAGCAGGAAAGCATCATCGGCCGCGTCAAACCCACCGGGGCGCCGATGGATGGCACCCGCGAATCCCAGGTCCCGGACTACAGCAAGGACCCGGAAGGCAAATTGACCAAGCTCGATGCGCACATCCGCCTGGCCAACCCGCGCACCCCGCAGACCCAGGCCAACCTGATCCTGCGCCGGCCGTTCAACTACTCCAACGGCGTCAACAAGAACGGTCAGCTGGACATGGGGCTGTTGTTCATTTGCTACCAGGCTGACCTGGAGAAAGGCTTTATCAGCGTGCAGACCCGGCTCAACGGTGAGCCCCTGGAGGAATACCTCAAGCCCGTCGGCGGCGGCTATTTCTTCACCTTGCCGGGGGTCACGGGGCCTGATGACTTCATCGGGCGCACGCTGCTTGCGGCAACGCACCCTCACACCACTGCCCATACCTAAAACAAACTCAGAGCGGATACCGTCCCATGAAGAAGTCGACCCTCGCGTTGTCGTTGCTGATGACCCTTTCACCGCTGGCCGCCTTTGCCGCCACGGCGCCACTGGACCTGGTAGGTCCGGTGTCGGACTACAAGATCTACGTCACCGAAGAGATCGGTGAATTGGTCACCCAAACCCAGGCCTTCACCGCCGCGGTGAAAAAAGGCGACCTGGCCACCGCCAAGAAGCTCTATGCGCCGACCCGTGTGCACTATGAGTCCATCGAGCCGATCGCCGAGCTGTTCAGCGACCTCGACGCCTCTATCGATTCGCGTGTCGACGATCACGAAAAAGGCGTGAAGGCCGAAGACTTCACTGGCTTTCACCGCATCGAGTACAGCCTGTTCTCGGAGAACACCACCCAGGGCCTGGACGCCCTCGCCGACAAGCTCAACAGCGACGTGCTGGACCTGAAAACCCGGGTGGACGGCCTGACCTTCCCACCGGAAAAAGTCGTAGGAGGTGCCGCAGCACTGCTTGAAGAAGTTGCCGCGACCAAGATTTCCGGCGAAGAAGACCGCTACAGCCACACCGACTTGTACGACTTCCAGGGCAACATCGACGGCGCGAAGAAAATCGTCGACCTGTTCCGTGGCCAGATCGACCAACAAGACAAGGGGTTTCTGGCCAAGGTCGACAAGAACTTCGCCACCGTGGACAAGATCCTGGCCAAGTACAAGACCGCGGACGGTGGCTTTGAGACCTACGACAAGGTCAAGGATAACGACCGCAAGGCCCTGGTGGGTCCGGTCAATACCCTGGCTGAAGACCTGTCGATGCTGCGCGGCAAGCTGGGCCTGAACTAAGCCCGCACAAAAAACACCCAGGCCCTGATGCCAATCAGTTAGAGCTTTTTGTAGGAGCGAGCTTGCTCGCGAAGAACTAAAGGTCTCCGCGTTTATCCAGAATGAACGCGTTGCCTGGACGTTTTTCGCGAGCAAGCTCGCTCCTACAGTGAATCCCTTTCGGCGCCTGGGTGTTTTTTTGCCAGGTGGTTTTACAGAATCCGGTAGAGCAGCCGCTCGATGCGGACCCGGCTGACCCGGCGCAAAAACTTGCCCACCGCCGCCGGGTAGTCCGCCAGGGTCTGCAAGTGCTGGTAGCCGGCAATGCACGTGGTGTGCTGGAAAATATGCGCAAGCTCTTGCGCACGCGGCGCCAACCATTCGCCCTTGGGGTCGTCGATCAGCAAGGCGTTTTCCAGGTCGAGGCGGAACGCTCTGGGGTTGAGGTTGTTGCCGGTCAGCAAGGTGTAGCGCTCGTCCACCCACATGCCTTTAAGGTGATAGCTGTTATCGCCGTCATGCCACAGGTGCAGGTTCAGCTGGCCGCTGTCGATCATCGGCTGATGGCGCTTGGCAAAGCGACGCAGGCTGATTTCATACAGATAAGGCAACGCGGCGATCACCTTGAAGGGTTCGCTGGGCGGAATGTAGAAATCGTTGGCGGTCTTGTCGCCGACGATGATGTCGATCTTCACCCCGCGCGCCAGGGCGCGGTTGATCTCCCGAGTCACCGGCAGCGGCAGGTTGAAGTACGGCGTACAGATGGTCAGTTGCTGCTGGGCGCTGGCGATCAGCTCCAGGATGACCCGGCTGAGCGGGTTGTTCTTGCCCACGCCAAGTAATGGGCTGACTTGCAGCTGCCCATTGGGCAACTGCCCGGCGCTGGTGTCATACGCCGCATGCTTGAGGCGGCTGCGCAGGTCGCCGATGTCGTTGCGCAGGCTGCGGGTGGTGGGCGGGTTGGGCAGGTCGAGGCGATGCACCGCCTTGGACGCTATCAGGCCATGCTCCACGAGGTGCTGCATGGAATCGGCCAGCACCTGGCTGTGGATCAGGTGATAACGGTCGAAGCGGTATTTGTCGAACTTGTGCAGGTACACGTTGTTCAGGCTGGCGCCGCTGTAGACCACCGTGTCATCGATCACAAAGCCCTTGAGGTGCAATACGCCAAACAGCTCGCGGGTTTGCACCGGCACGCCATACACCGGCACTTCACTGGCGTGGCTCTGGGTCATGGCCTGGTACCAGGCGCTGTTGCCGGGCTGTTTGCCGGCGCCAATCAAGCCACGCTGGGCGCGCAACCAGTCCACCATCACCACGATCTCCAACGCCGGTCGCGCAGCCTTGGCGGCGTGCAGTGCGTCGTAAATCTCCTGCCCCGCTTCGTCCTGCTGCAAGTACAACGCAACGATGTAGATGCGCCGGGTAGCCTGGGAGATTTTCTCCAGCAGGCAGCGACGATAGGCATCGGCGCTGGGCAGCACCTCGATGGCATCGGCAGACAGTGGGAAACCGCGCAATTTGGGCAACAGGGAGCGTTTGAAGAACGACGGCATAAGGCTCGCAATGGGTCGAATCCGAAGAGGCCCAGAGCTTACACCATGGGGGGACTCAGGTCTCGTCACCGCGCACGGAAAAATACCCGTTGACCAAGAAGAATGATCGTTCTACTTTAGTAAGCATGAACGAAATCACAAACAACGAAACCCGCGACATTATTCTCGACGTGACCGAGAAGCTGATTTATCGGCACGGCATCGCTGCCACCGGCATGGACCTGCTGGTAAAAACCGCGGGTGTCTCGCGAAAAAGCATCTATCGCTATTTCACCAACAAGGATGAGCTGGTGATCGCTGCCCTGCAGCGACGCGACGAACGCTGGATGCGCTGGCTGCGTACTGAAGTTGAGCGCCGTGAAGACAGCGGCGAACGCCTGCTGGCGCTGTTCAGCGCCCTGAAAAGCTGGTTCGGCTCGGCGGACTTTCGTGGCTGCGCCTTTATCAATACCAGCGGCGAAACCGGCGATGCGCGCTCCCCGGTCCGCCTGCTGGCCAAGGCTCACAAGCAAAAACTGTTCGAGTACGCACTTGAACTGTGTCACGCACATGGCACTCCCGACCCGCAGCGCCAGGCCGCACAGCTGCTGATCCTGATCGATGGCGCCATCACCGTTGCCCTGGTGATGGGCGATACAACGTCTGCCGATAACGCGCAAGCGATGGCGCGCACGCTGTTGGGGCTTTGAACAACTTTCGCTGCACTTTCATGACTTTTCAGGAGCCGCTTTATGTCATCCAACGCAGAAGTACGCCCGCCGCTGCCACCCTTTACCCGCGAGTCGGCCATCGAAAAAGTGCGCCTGGCCGAAGACGGCTGGAACTCCCGTGACCCACAGCGGGTTTCACTGGCCTATACGCTGGACACCCAGTGGCGCAACCGCGCCGAGTTCGCCCATAACCGCGAAGAAGCCAAGGGTTTTCTCACGCGCAAATGGGCCAAAGAGCTGGATTACCGACTGATCAAGGAGTTGTGGGCGTTCACTGGCAACCGCATCGCCGTGCGCTATGCCTACGAATGGCACGATGATTCCGGCAACTGGTTTCGTTCGTACGGCAATGAAAACTGGGAGTTCGACGATAACGGCCTGATGGCCAACCGTTTTGCGTGCATCAACGACCTGCCAATCAAGGAAAGCGAACGCAAGTTCCACTGGCCGCTGGGGCGCCGCCCGGATGATCATCCGGGCTTGTCCGACCTGGGCCTGTAACCCCGAAGGATCGTCCCCACGCTCCGCGTGGGGATGCCTCCAAGGACGCTCCGCGTCCCGCCAGTGCACGCGTGACGCCGAGCCTCAGGGGCTGCACTCCCAAGCGAGAGCGCGGCGGTTACTCAGTCCTGGTTCAGCCCAACGCGATACAGCACCCCATCGTCCTCATCCGTCAGCACATACAGATAGCCATCCGGCCCTTGCCGCACATCGCGAATCCGCGCTTTCAAGTCACCCAGCAAGCGCTCCTCATGCACGACCTTGTCGCCATCGAACTGCAACCGAATCAGCTCCTTGCTGGCCAACGCGCCGATAAACAGGTTGTGCTGCCATGCCTTGAAACGATCGGCGTCGTAGAACGCCATGCCGCTGATCCCCGGTGATTTCTCCCACACGTGGTGCGGCGCCACCGTGCCTTCGGCCGTCTTGCCCTTGGCCTCGGGAATCGGCGTGAGGGAGTAGTTGATGCCATGGGTCGCCAACGGCCAGCCGTAATTCTTGCCACGCTCGATGATGTTGATTTCATCACCGCCACGTGGTCCATGTTCGTTTTCCCAGATCGTGCCACTCCACGGGTTCAACGCCAGCCCCTGGGGGTTACGTTGGCCGTAGGACCAGATCTCGGGACGTACCCCTGGCTGACCGACAAAGGGGTTATCGTCGGGCACGCGGCCATCCGGATAAATGCGCACCACTTTGCCTTGAAGCTTGTCCAGGTCCTGGGCCGTGGGCCGCACATTGTTTTCGCCCAGGGTCACGAACAGGTAGCCGTCACGGTCAAACGCCAGGCGCGAGCCGAAGTGATTGCCGGTGGACAGCTTCGGTTCCTGGCGCAGGATGACCTGAAAATCCTTCAGGCCGCTCAAGTCATCAGCCAAGCGCCCTCGCCCCACGGCGGTTCCGGCCTTGCCGTCCTCGCCGCCGCCTTCGGCGTACGCCAGGTACACCATGCGGTCCTGCTTGAAGTCGGGTGACAGCACCACGTCAAGCAAACCGCCCTGCCCCTTGGCCCACACCTGCGGCACGCCCGTCAACGGCGCGGAAAGCTTGCCGTCAGGGCTGACGAAGCGCAGATGGCCGGGTAGCTCGGTCACCAGAAAGCCTTGCTTGTCCGGCAGGAATGCCACCGCCCAGGGGTGATTCAAACCCTTGGCAATCGGCGTGGCCGTGATGCTGCCTTGCTCACTGGGAAATTGCCGGGCATCAGCGGCGTGAACCGCCGCCAATGGCAGCAGCGCGGTTGCACAAATAGCGGCTAGCAGGGTTTTGCGTAGAAACATAAGACGGATCCTTACCGGCGATTGCCGTTGGCATCATAGGTGGGAGCTTTGGTTTCGGGGGTCGGGCGACTGGGCGCGGCGTCGCGCTGGGGATAGCTGTTGCCGATGCCGCGGTTTTCCACGGTAGGCCGGGGGTTGGTCGGCGCGGTCTGAATACCGCGAACGGCCGGCGCATTGGGCTGGGTGCCCTGCATGCTGTTGGGGTTGGCCCGGTGAATAGGGCTGTTATTGGTGTCGTAACGCCCCGGCAGGGTTTGCGCCTGGACCAGGGGAACCAGGGCCAGGCCCAACGCCAGCGCTGCAAGATGACGCACATAACGATTCATGACGATGCCTCTCTTTGCCGAGTACACGTGCTTTCGATAACACGCTACCTCAGGGGTTCGTATGACGACATTAAATAGTTTCTCATCAGGTGTAACACGATCTGTCCGAGTATCCGCTCGCCGAAACTTTTGCCCAGACCCACGAGTCACCAGAACACAGGCTTATTTTAGGAGACGTACTTATGCCCCGGGCAATCTGGAAAGGCGCCATCAGTTTCGGCTTGGTTCACATCCCGGTGTCGCTGGTGTCGGCCACCTCTTCCCAAGGCGTCGACTTCGACTGGCTGGACAAACGCAGCATGGACCCGGTGGGCTACAAGCGCATCAACAAGACCACGGGCAAGGAAATAACCAAGGAAAATATCGTCAAGGGTGTCGCCTTTGAAAAAGGCCGCTACGTGGTGCTCAGCGAGGATGAAATCCGCTCAGCCCACCCCAAGTCGACCCAGACCGTCGAAATCATCGCCTTCGTCGACAGCGACCAGATCCCCCTGCAGAACATCGACACGCCCTACTTCCTCGCCCCGGACAAACGCGGCGGCAAAGTCTATGCGCTACTGCGCGAAGCCCTGAAAAAAACCGGCAAGGTCGCCCTGGCCAATGTGGTGTTGCACACCAAGCAGCACCTGGCCGCGTTGATGCCGCTGGAGTCGGCGCTGGTGCTGGTGATGCTGCGCTGGCCCGCCGAGGTGCGCAGCCTGGACGCGCTGGAACTGGGCGAGGATGTGATCAAACCGACCCTGGCCAAGGGTGAGCTGGACATGGCCAAGCGCCTGGTGGAAGACATGAGCGCCGACTGGCAACCCGATGAATACCGCGACACCTTCCAGGAAAAGATCATGGCCCTGGTGGAGAAAAAGGCCAAGGAAGGCAAGATCGAAGACGTGGAATCGACCGAGGGCAGCGAAGAGCGCAAGTCCGCCGATGTGATCGACCTGACGGAACTGCTCAAGCGCAGCTTGGCGGGCAAACCTGCGGCAAAGAAAGCCCCCGCGAAAAAATCCAACAAAAAGGCTTCTTGAGTCGGCCATTGGCTGGAGAACGACATGGCAAAGCCCCTGAGCGAGTACAACCGCAAACGCGACTTCGGCATCACCGCCGAGCCCGCCGGCGAGTCACCTGCTTCCAAACGCAAAGCCTCGGCCCTGAGCTTTGTGATCCAGAAGCACGATGCGCGTAACCTCCACTATGACTTTCGCCTGGAACTGGATGGCGTACTGTTGAGCTGGGCGGTGCCCAAAGGCCCAAGCCTGGACCCGAGCCAGAAGCGCCTGGCGGTCCACGTCGAGGACCATCCCCTGAGTTACGGCGGCTTTGAGGGCAGTATCCCGGCCGGCCAATACGGCGCCGGGGATGTCATCGTGTGGGACCGCGGCATCTGGCAACCCCACGACGACCCGCACAAGGCCTATGCGGCCGGCAAACTCAAGTTCAGCCTGATCGGCGAAAAACTCTCCGGCGACTGGACCCTGGTGCGCACCCGGCTCAGGGGCAGCGGCGACAAGGAGCAATGGCTGCTGATCAAGGAAAAGGACCAGCAGGCACGGCCCAGCGCCGAATACGATATCGTCCAGGCCGAACCTGCCAGCGTGCTCAGCGATGCCGTAGTCGGCAAACCCAAACCCAAGGCCAAGGCCAAAACGCCCGCCAAAACCAAAGCAGCCCCCAAGGCCACCACGCGCAAGCAGGCCGCCGCCGTGCCCGAGCTGTTTCCTCCGCAACTGGCGACCCTGGTTGACCGTGCACCTGAAGGTGATTGGCTATACGAAATCAAGTTCGACGGTTACCGCATCATGGCGCGCATCCGCGACGGCGAGGTGCGCCTGTTCACCCGCAATGGGCATGACTGGACCGAGCGCCTGCCGCGCCAGGCCAAAGCCCTGGAAGCGCTCAAGCTCAAGGACAGTTGGCTCGATGGCGAAGTGGTCAGCCTCAACGGCGACGGGTTGCCGGATTTCCAGGCGTTGCAGAATGCCTTCGACATCGGCCGCAGCCTCGACATCGTTTACTACTTGTTCGATGCGCCCTTCCTGAACGGCCGCGATCAGCGGGAAGATCCGGTTGAAGACCGTCGCGCCGCACTCAAATCGGCGCTGTCGGCCAGCAAGAGCAAGCTGCTGCGCTTTTCCGAAGCCTTTGCCGCCAACCACCGTGACATTTTCGAAAGCGCCTGCGACCTGGCGTTGGAAGGCGTGATTGGCAAGCGTGCCGGCAGCCCCTACGTCTCCCGTCGCAGCGCTGACTGGATCAAGCTCAAATGCCGCTTGCGCCAGGAATTCGTGATCGTCGGTTACACCCGCCCCCAGGGTTCACGCACCGGGTTCGGCGCACTGCTGCTGGCGGTCAACGACGATACCGGGCTGGTATACGCCGGGCGCGTGGGCACCGGCTTCGACCAGGCCTCGCTCAAGTCCATCTACGCCCAACTCACGGCGCTTGAGCGCAAAGACTCGCCCTTGCAAAAGCCGTTGACCAGCGCTCAGGCGCGAGGCGTGCACTGGGTCGAGCCGAGCCTGGTCGGTGAAGTGCAATTTGCTGAATGGACCCGCGAAGGCGTGGTACGCCAGGCGGCGTTTGTGGGCATGCGTACCGACAAACCGGCTGAGCAGATCATTCACGAACTGCCGCGCACGGCCAAATCGGTCAAGGCGCCCAAGGCGAAAAAAACCGAGAAGGACGCAAAACCCGTGAAATCCACGAAAATCACCCACCCTGATCGCGTGATCGATGCGCAGAGCGGCACGCAAAAGCAGCAACTGGCGCAGTTCTACACCGACATCAGCCCCTGGATCCTGCCCTTCCTGCGCAACCGGCCCGTCTCACTGCTCAGGGCGCCGGAGGGCATCGAAGGCGAGCAGTTCTTCCAGAAGCACGTCGAACGCATGACGATCCCGCACATCAAGCAACTGGACCAGGCGCTGGATCCCAGCCATGCGCGCCTGATGGAAATAGACTCCACGGATGCATTGGTCGGCGCCGTGCAGATGGGCACGGTCGAGCTGCACACCTGGGGCGCCACCACCGACAAGATCGACACCCCGGACCTGTTCGTGCTCGACCTCGACCCGGACCCCGCCTTGCCCTGGAAGTCCATGCTGGAAGCGGCGCAACTGACCCTGTCGGTGCTGGACGAACTGGGCCTGCAAGCCTTCGCCAAAACCAGCGGTGGCAAAGGCCTGCACCTGATCGTACCGCTGGCGCGGCGAGATAACTGGGACAGCGTCAAAGCCTTCGCCAAAGCCATCGCCGAATTCATGACCCGCCAGTTGCCCGAGCGCTTTACCGCCACCAGCGGCCCGAAAAACCGCGTGGGCAAAATCTTCATCGACTATCTGCGTAACAGTCGGGGCGCCAGCACCGTTGCGGCTTACTCCGTGCGTGCGCGACCAGGCCTGCCGGTTTCGGTACCGGTCAGTCGGGACGAGTTGAGTGGGTTGCGCGGTGCCCAGCAATGGACCGTAGCCAACCTGCATGAACGTTTGCAGGATTTAAAGGACGACCCCTGGGCCGGTTACGCCAATCGGCAGAAGATCAGCAAGCGGATGTGGGACAAGCTGGGCGCGAAGCCACCGAAGTGATTCGCGCCCTGGGCGGGGTTCAGATGAGGATGAAGATCAGCGCCAAGCCGGCGAAGATCGCCCACTTTTCCAGGTAATACCGCGTACGGTTGCGCTTTTTGAGTTCTTTGCCGCGCAACCGGATTTTGTACAAGCGGGTAAACGCCCGGTTGAGGCCGCCGGTCTTGTCGCCCTCATCATTGGGCGAACCCGCGGCGGCCATCACGTTGCGGCTGAACCAGCGGTTGAACGCGGCGGCCCAGCGGTATTTCATCGGCCGTTCGATGTCGCAGAACAGAATGATGCGGTTATGCGCCGTGGTGTTCTCCGCGTAGTGAATGTAGGTCTCGTCGAACATCACCGGTTCGCCATCGCGCCAGTAATAACTCTCGCCGTCCACATTGATATAGCAACCCGGATCGTTAGGGGTATCGAGCCCCAGGTGATAACGGTAGGAGCCTGCGTACGGATCACGGTGACGCACCAGCTTGGACCCTGGCGGCAGCTCGGCGAACATCGCCGCCTTGATCGAGCCGATGCTTTGCACCAACTCAGTGGTGCGCGGGCACAGCTTCATCGCCGACGGATGACTGTCGCCGTACCACTTGAGATAGAAGCGCTTCCAGCCGGACTTGAAAAACGAGTTGAAACCCACGTCGTTGTACTGCTCCGAACGCTTGATCTCCCCGGCGCGCATCAGGTTCTGACCTTCCTGGCGAATCTCTTCCCAGTGTTCCTGCAACGGGCTCAGGTCCGGAAAGTCGCTGGGCGACAGGAAGGGACGGCTCGGTTGTCTGGAGAACAGGTACAGGAAGCAGTTGATCGGCGCCAAAAACGTCGAGTGATCGCTAAGCTGGCGGCCCAGCTTGTGTCGCACCCGGCCACGCAGATGTACATACGCGATGGAGGCAACGTAGAGAGCAACAATGATGAGTTTCAAGGGATTCGTCACACGTCAGGGAGAGAACAGGCTGCTCCTGCGCGCCCACAACGGCCGAGGATGGATAAGCAGCACCTGAAATCACAATTCACATACAGGTGACACAACCGGCTGGAGAACCATGCGGTGTATGACCATTGGCCGTTATTTAGCCATACTTTGTAACCAAAGGTTAACTAAGAATTGTGAAAAGCTGTCGATGAAGTGTGCTGGGAGGGGTGAGCAGGCGGGCTCCAGGGCCCGCCCGCCAGAGGGCATTGCTACGCCTTACAGCTGATCGTCCTTACGCTCGCGGCGGGAAAAGCTGCTGTCTTCCAGTGCCGAGTAAGGTAGAGCGCGACGCTGGTTAAGCATCAGATGGCGGATCAGCGCGATCATCACGCCCAGCAGCAGCCCGCCCACCAGGCTCAACGCAATCACCAGGGATTTTTTCGGTTTGATCGGCGACAGAGGCTCCTGGGCACGGCGGTCGATGGTCACCAGTTTCAGATTGCTCATGTCGATGTTCAAGCCACGCAGCCTGGCGACTTCGGCGCGAAGCGGCTCGACGTCCTGCAGGAAGATGTCTTCATTGGCACGCTTGCGCAGCACTTCAACTTCCCGATTGGAGTCCAAGAGTTGAAGCTCTTTACCGATTTCGGCAATACGCGGGTTGGTGAAGTCATCGCTGGTGCGTTTTTGCAGCGCGGCACGCTCAGCCTCCAGCGCCTCGGTACCCATGAAATACAGCGGAATCTTCTGATTGTTGACTTCAGTACGCATCACCTGGCTCGAACCGGTTCGCGTGGAGTCGGCCATGGACGATGGCGTGGTCGGTGTCCTGATGCCCATGGACTGGGCAATGCTGATGGCTTCGGCCAATTCCGCCAGGCGGTTGGTACGCTCCATTTTCATCTGCAAGCGCAGGGCACTGAGCTCATCCTGCAATTGGGCGCGCTTGAGCCGGTCCGCCTCGAGCAGCTTGGCGATCTTCGATTCCTTGTCGGTATCGTAGTTGGCGCGAGCCGCGTCGATCTTGCCTTTGAGCTCAGTCAGGCGGTTGTTCACGATCACCTTGAGG
The DNA here is from genome assembly GCF_034043515.1 of Pseudomonas sp. MUP55. NCBI lineage: Bacteria > Pseudomonadati > Pseudomonadota > Gammaproteobacteria > Pseudomonadales > Pseudomonadaceae > Pseudomonas > Pseudomonas sp. MUP55. The sequence continues at coordinate 3,195,294 of NZ_CP138214.1, forward strand.
TCGGCGCCAACCTGCTGACGCTCTGCGGCAATGGCGTAGTCGACAAACCCATTGAGAATTTTCACCCCGTCAACATCGGTCGGGTACTGCAACTCCAGGCGAATATAGTTGCTCAGTGAGTCGGACTTCTTCGGGTCCGGCAGGATCAGATTGACCGAATTGCGGTTGAAGGCTTCAAAGCTCTGCTCCAGGGTTTGCCCTGGCTTCTGAAACGCCTTGAACAATTCTTCGTGGTCTTTGAAGAAGCCCAGGCGCGCCTCGTAGGAGTCCAGTTGCGCGCCCACTTTGAGCAATGCATCGGCGGGCGGCAATTTGTACACTTCGGAGCGGTTCAACGCATCCAGTTCGTTGATCGCCGCGGGCCGCAGCACGCTGCTGACCTCGTAGGTCTTGGGTGCCAGGAAGGCATAGCCCGCGCCTAGAACGCCTGCCAGAACCGTACAACCCACGATCAGCTTTTTTTGCCGCCAGATGGCATTAAACAATTCAAACAGATCAATTTCATCAGACGCTGCAGCGGGCGCAGGCGGGGAAGTTCGATTCAAAATAGAAACACCTTAAATTAATACTAAAAGGCCATCATTTGACAGTTGCATTAATGGCTTCCAGATCAGGGACAACGCCCTGAGCACAGCGGAACGGTGGCAGTCTGACCACTCAGACTGACGAAAAATCCCACTATTAAAAGGATTATTTCGGATTTATGTCTACATGTAGCCGCAACGACATATTCTTGTGGGACTGATCACGCTTCAAGCGTAGTCAATACAACATGAAAAAGCTGTCAAATGGCTGTCTTATAAAGAAAAAAATCCTGCCACCGGAACCACCGTTACACTGCGGTTACAACTGTCCACCTCGCCCTCCAGCAAAAGGAACTTGCATGTCATCTGCATCAGTCACGGATTTCCACGCCCTGCAAGGCGTCTGGGAGCAAACGGCCCTGGAAGACAACGGCGTCCTCAACCCGGCCGACGCCCATAGCGCGCCGGGTGCGATTACCACGATCCGCGAGGACACATTTGAGGTTGTCACGCTCGATGGCGATATTTTGCTGGCTGGGCATTTTGTTCTGGATGCCGACACCACGCCCAAGAGCATCACCTGGATAGACGCCATCGGCGAGGACGCCGGCAAGTCGCTACCGGCCAGCTACCGGCTCGAAGGCGATGATTTTGTGTTTATCGCGGTCGATGAAGGCATGCCGCGACCAACCGTATTCAGCACAGGCCCTGGGCAAACCATGCGCACCTTCGTGCGTAGGGCTTGAACGGCACCCTTATCCGGTTTGATCACGGCATTTTCACAAGGCCTTCACTTTCCGGCATATAGGGTGAAGCCTACCTACTCCAGTGAATCCCCTTGGCCCGCAATCATTCGCGGGCTTTTTTTTGCGCGCGAAAACCAGCTTCACCAAGCGTCGCAGAAAACCTCAGGCCGCCACGAAACTTATCGCAAGCCGCCCGAGTCACTAGCCCAACGCCTGTTCAGCCCCTGGACAGCGCTCTGGAAGGTTGCCTCGTGGCCCATCACTCAGACCTGCGCACTGCCCTGTCCCTGGACAGCCTGAATTTCTTCCTCGCCGATGTGCGCGACGGCTTGGGCCCCTACCTGGCGATTTATCTGCTGGCGGTACACCAATGGGATCCGGCCAGCATTGGGGTGGTCATGACCCTGGCAGGCATCTGCGGGCTGATTACCCAAGGGCCGGCGGGCGCGCTGATCGACCGTACCCGCAGCAAGCGCGCAGTGATTGCGCTTGCCGCGCTGCTGGTCACGCTCAGTTGCCTGATGCTGCCCTTTGTCAGTTCGTTCGGCTGGGTGGCGCTGACCCAGGCCGCCAGCGCCATCGCCGCGTCAGTGTTTGCCCCGGCGATTTCCGCGATTTCCCTCGGGATCACCGGGCCACGCGCGTTTACCCGGCGTACCGGGCGCAACGAAACCTTCAATCACGCCGGCAACGCGGTCGCGGCATTGCTGGCCGGGGGGCTGGCGTATCTGTTCGGGCCGGTGGTGGTGTTCTACCTGATGGCGTTTATGGCCATCGCCAGTGTCATCGCGGTCGCCTGTGTCCCGGCCAACGCGATCGACCACGAAGTGGCTCGCGGCTTCGACCCGGCGCATCACACTGACCATGAGCAGCCCTCAGGCCTGGCTGTGTTGCTGGCCAACCGTCCTTTGTTGCTGTTCGCCATTTGCTGCGCGCTGTTTCACCTGGCCAATGCGGCGATGCTGCCGCTGGTCAGTCAGAAGCTGTCGCAGATCAATCTGCAGATGGCCACGCCGTTGACGTCGGCCTGCATCGTCGCCGCGCAACTGGTGATGGTGCCGACGGCGATGCTGGTGGGGGCCAAGGCCGACCTGTGGGGGCGCAAGCCACTGCTGCTGGCCGGGTTCATGATCCTGCCACTGCGCGGCGTGCTCTATACCTTGTCCAGCGACCCCTACTGGCTGGTTGCGGTGCAGATGCTCGATGGCATCGGCGCAGGCATTTTCGGCGCGTTGTTCCCCGTGATCGTCAAGGACCTGACCCAAGGCAGCGGCCGCTTCAACGTCAGCCTCGGCGCGTTGTCGACCGTATTTGGCCTGGGCGCAGCGCTGAGCAGCAGCCTGGCCGGCTTCGTGGTGCAGTTGGCCGGCTACAACGCCGCCTTCCTGACCCTGGCCGGGGTCGCCGCCATGGCCTTGCTGCTGGTTTTGCTGGCCATGCCGGAGACATTGGCGAAGCCATCCTTCGCTCGCCATACAACGGTCGCCTGACATAAGCGACAACAAGACGGATCCCAACGGGCAAATTCAAGCCCATGCCGAATGCCGATCTAATGACATTTTATCAATTGACCCCGGCCGTCCTCGTGGCGCCGGATTATAGGCAACATTTCAGTTACTGCAATTGAGCCCCGCTAAATATATACAACCTGACTGCATTAATATTTTTTTCGCCAGCACACACCTTCAACTACAATTGGGAAACGGCAAAAAACGCCCCCCAAAATGCTTAGCCAGCTGGCTTTGTTGTTTTTCTGCTATAGCTCCACTTAAGCGACTTAATACAGGGAACTCATATGTTTAATAAAACTTTAAACAAAGAGCTAATGGAATTAAAGGGTGAAGTTAAAAGACAGCAACAACTACAGGATGGCGTCAATTCCGAAATGATGACCATGACCGTCGATAGCAACATGACGATCACCCGCGTCAATCAGAACTTTGCAACGCTGGTGGGCTACGAACAGGAGAAATTGCTAGGTGCCTCACTAGGCACGATCTCCCCCACGTACGTCAAGGAACTGCCCTGTTATAAAAACTTCATGCGTGCCCTGTCCGAAGGGAAATCAGTCAGTGATGACTATCGATACATCGCAGCCAATGGCCGGCTGGTTTGGATACACGCAGCCTGGTGTCCGACAAAAGATGAAGATGGCCGTGTAACCCACATGACCTGTTATGGCGTGGATGCCACCGACTCTATAGACAAGGCGCGTGAAAACGGTGAGTTTATCCAGGCGCTGCTCAGATCTACCGCAGTGATAGAATTCGACACATCGGGCAAGATCATCACTGCAAATGCAAACTTCTTGAATGCGGTTGGCTATTCACTTGCACAATTGGTTGGAAAGCATCACAGCATATTTTGTGAGCCCGCCTATACCTCTTCCCCGGAATATCAGCAGTTTTGGAAAACGCTCAACGAGGGGAACTTCGTGGCCAATCGATTCAAAAGAATCGATAGTTCTGGCCGGGACATTTGGCTTGAAGCCACCTACAACCCTGTTTATGACAACAGCGGGAAACTGTACAAAATCGTAAAGTTCGCTACCTTGGTCACCGATCAAGTCCAGCGTGAACAGGAAATCAGTACAGCAGCGAGCACGGCCTACGAGGTATCACAGCAAACTGATATTTCGGCAAATCGGGGCGCTGATGTTGTTCAGGAGACCGTGGGCACGATGAACAAAATCGTCGACCAAATATCGTCTGCTTCGGAAGGGATTGAAGCGCTCGGTAAGCAGTCATATCTGATCAGCTCCATGGTACAAACGATCGGTGGAATCGCTGCGCAAACCAATCTTTTGGCATTGAACGCGGCAATCGAGGCTGCACGAGCAGGAGAACAAGGTAGAGGATTTGCGGTAGTCGCAGACGAAGTACGACAACTGGCAGGACGAACCAGTAACGCGACTGAGGAAATCGTAGCGGTGGTGCAAAAAAATCGGCTTTTAGTCGACGAAGCTGTCGCTAACATGGGCAACAGTCGCACCCAGGCGGAGCAAGGGCTAATGCTCGCTCAACAAGCAGGAAGCGTGATACTGGAAATTCAATCTGGCGCCCGAGAAGTCCTGGGGGCGGTAGAACGGTTTGCAAAGCAGCTGTAAGTTCCATTTTACTACTGCGTCAAGCGGGCGAGTTACCTGACAGGAGCGCGTGCAGGTCTTTGAAGTATGGCAATTTCTTGGCGCCTTGGATCTCGAGCTTTTATGCTGCGCCCATGCTTTTCTTCAGGCAAAAAAAAGCCGCAATACGCGACTTCGGCTAACCTATATGTTTTGTGGCAGGGAGCCATGTGATGTACTCGAAATTCATTCTGATGATGTTTGCAGCCTTATCTGCGTCAGGTTGTGGAACCGTCAATACCACGTTCAGAGACGACGCTATCGTGGGCAACAAGCTTGCCAGATGGAATTCGCACTGTGATTCAGTTCCAAGAATCTACAGCGGAGCCGTTTTTGATTACTGCACGCTTGATGCTGAGCCAAGACGCAGCACAGGCTTTGAAGGATCTCCCTCAGCGGCGTTGATTGTGCTGGATATGGCCTTGTCTGGAGCGACGGACACGATACTGTTGCCTTATACGGTTTATCTACAGAGCAAGCATGGAGATATAAAAAAGACGAGTTTCTGATCAGCCATTGTTCGAATGGCTTGATCAATACCACTTTTTCAGGGAGCGCTACATCTGGTCTTCGGCGTTAATAGCAGCGCTGATGATCGCCCTACCTACCCGCCGCTTGCCTCAGCCTCTGAATAACGCGGCCACCGCCGCTAACAAAATCCGCCTGTCGCTCCCTCTTTGCTTTGGCAGGTCTGTACACCCGTTATAGCGGCTTGAATCGGACGACTATGGTGGAGGCGAGCATGTCTCCTAAGCGCTTGCGTGAGCCAAAGAAAATAAATATCCAGTCAACAAAACTCAGAATGGGCGTCGTGATGTTTCGCATAAAGGATTGATATAGATTGCAGTTAAGGTGGCTGCGCTCATCAATGACTGACATCCCCAGCAGTTTTTTACCCACACTTTGACCGTTGGGCATTGCGTCGGAGAACAGGTAGTACGCCGCAGCAGTGCCAAAAGCCAGGATAGCGACCACATCTGGAGAAAAACCAACAAACTCAGCCGCGCGCCCGACGAGAAATAGCACAAAGAGGGTAATTAACGAGTCAATCCACTGCCCTCCAAGCCGACGCCCCAATCCGGCCAGGTTGTCTGGCTTTCGGTACTCGTTTTGAGTGGTATTCACTTCCATGCGTGCGCGCTCCAATGGTACTTGACTAATTGACCGCAGAATTTACAGCCGCAGTTGCGCAAGGTCAATTTGGCTTTGGATGCCCGGCCTGGCCCTGGTGCGAATCGGCCTGATCACAACCACGCTGCCGCGCAGGGCCATGACCATCAGTGAGTGGAAGTCGCCCGGCGTTAAGCGCAACGCCATCTCAACGCTGTCCGCCCTCCTGGATTCAGCAGTGCCCGGGGCGTCAATGCCAAAGAAGCCAGCGGCCATCCTTGAGCTGCCCAAGCGAAGCAAAAAGGAGATTTACCCCTTACGTTGGCTCCATGCACGCCCTTCAATTTGCCAGGGAGTGCGCGGCGCCATACACCTGTCGCCACACCTATGCGACAATATGCATTATGTCTGGCATGAACCCCGCCTTCATCTCCCAGCAGCTCGGCCACAGTGTGCAGATGCTGCTCTCGACTTATGCGCGTTGGATCAACTCAAGCTCGGACTGGAGCGAAATGCACAAGCTCCAGATTGGTCCCAAATTGGTCCCAGTTCAAATAAGCGCACCCTAAGCTATTGATAGGTAAAGTAATTGATCTCCACAGCTAACATCACCATGCAGTTCGGCGCCAAGCCGCTCTTCGAGAACGTCTCGGTCAAGTTCGGCGCCGGCAACCGCTATGGTTTGATCGGTGCCAACGGTTGCGGCAAGTCGACCTTCATGAAAATCCTCGGCGGCGACCTCGACCCGTCCGGTGGCCAGGTCATGCTGGAGCCGAACGTGCGCCTGGGCAAGCTGCGCCAGGACCAGTTCGCCTACGAAGAATTCACCGTGCTCGACACCGTGATCATGGGCCACGAAGAGCTGTGGAAGGTCAAGGCCGAGCGCGACCGCATCTACTCGCTGCCGGAAATGAGCGAAGAAGACGGCATGGCCGTGGCCGAGCTGGAAACCGAGTTCGCCGAGATGGACGGCTACACCGCCGAATCCCGTGCCGGTGAGCTGCTGCTGGGCCTGGGCATCCCGCTGGAACAGCATTTCGGCCCGATGAGCGAAGTCTCGCCTGGCTGGAAACTGCGCGTATTGCTGGCCCAGGCGCTGTTCTCCGACCCGGAAGTGCTGTTGCTCGACGAACCGACCAACCACCTGGACATCAACACCATTCGCTGGCTGGAAAACATCCTGACCCAGCGTAACAGCCTGATGATCATCATCTCTCACGACCGTCACTTCCTCAACAGCGTGTGCACCCACATGGCTGACCTGGACTACGGCGAGCTGCGCCTGTTCCCGGGCAACTACGACGAGTACATGACCGTGGCGACCCAGTCCCGCGAGCAATTGCTGTCGGACAACGCTAAGAAGAAGGCGCAGATTTCCGAGCTGCAATCGTTCGTCAGCCGCTTCTCGGCCAACGCCTCGAAAGCCAAGCAGGCCACGTCCCGCGCCAAGGCGATCGACAAGATCCAGCTGGCCGAGGTCAAGCCGTCGAGCCGTGTGAGCCCGTTCATCCGTTTCGATCAGAACAAGAAGCTGCACCGCCAGGCTGTCATGGTCGAAAAAATGGCCAAGGGTTTCGACGGCAAGCCGTTGTTCAAGGACTTCAGCTTCCAGGTTGAAGCCGGCGAACGCGTGGCGATCATCGGCCCGAACGGTATCGGCAAGACCACCCTGCTGCGCACCCTGGTCAACGAACTGACGCCGGATGCCGGTAGCATCAAGTGGACCGACGCCGCCGAACTGGGCTATTACGCCCAGGACCACGCCCATGACTTCGAAGACGACGTCACCCTGTTTGACTGGATGGGCCAGTGGACCCAGGGCGAGCAAATGATCCGTGGCACCCTGGGCCGCATGCTGTTTTCCAACGACGAGATCCAGAAGTCCGTAAAGGTGATTTCCGGTGGTGAGCAAGGCCGCATGCTGTTCGGCAAGCTGATCCTGCAAAAGCCGAACGTGTTGATCATGGACGAACCGACCAACCACTTGGACATGGAATCCATCGAAGCGCTGAACCTGGCGCTGGAGAACTACCCGGGCACGCTGATCTTCGTCAGCCACGACCGTGAGTTCGTATCGTCTTTGGCCACCCGCATCATCGAGTTGAGCGCCAGCGGCGTGATCGACTTCAGCGGTACCTATGACGACTACCTGCGTAGCCAGGGTGTGGTGTTTTAAGAACGGCGCATAGCTGCCGGGCCAAACAGGTCAACATGTGGGAGGGGGCTTGCCCCCGATGGCAGTGTCTTGAGTCAATACATCCATTGACTGGCACTCCGCTATCGGGGGCAAGCCCCCTCCCACATTTGCTACCGGGTTATGCCATCATGGCCATACCGCCCGCCAGCGAACGAGTTCACATGCCTGCCGCCCCCTCCTCCCTGTCGATCACCCTGCAGATCGTCTCCATCGTCTTCTACACGTTCATCGCCTTTATCTGCATCGGCCTGCCGATTGCGGTGATTCCTGGCTATGTGCACGAACATCTGGGCTACAGCGCCGTGGTGGCCGGCGTCACCATCGGTTCGCAGTACCTGGCCACCTTGCTCAGTCGGCCAATGGCCGGGCGCATGTCGGACAACGTCGGCACCAAACGCGCGATTGTGCTGGGCCTGGCCGGCATCCTGATCAGCGGCGTGCTGACATTTATCGCGGTGCTGCTTGAGGGCATCCCCGCGCTTAGCCTGGCGGTGCTGATCGTCGGCCGGTTGCTGCTGGGGGTGGCCCAGGGCCTGATTGGCGTGGGCACCATCAGCTGGTGCATGGGCGCGGTGGGCACCGAGCACACCGCCCGCTCGATTTCCTGGAATGGCATTGCTTCCTACGGCGCTATCGCCATTGGCGCGCCGCTGGGGGTGGTGATGGTGGCCGACTATGGCTTCGCCAGCCTGGGCTTGGCGTTGAGTGTGTTGGCCGCACTGGGCCTGGTGCTGATCCGCAATAAGCCTTCGGTGCCGGTGGTGCGCGGCGAGCGCCTGCCATTCTGGGCGGTGTTCGGACGCATCGCCCCGTTTGGCGCCAGCCTGTGCCTGGCCTCGATTGGCTACGGCACGCTGACCACCTTTATCACCTTGTATTACCTCAATCGCGGCTGGACCGGCGCGGCGTATTGCCTGACGGTGTTTGGCGTGTGTTTTATCGCGTCGCGCCTGCTGTTCATTTCGGCCATCAGCCGCGTGGGCGGCTTCACCGCCGCCATCGGCTGCATGCTCATCGAGACCCTGGGCCTTACGCTGTTGTGGCTGGCGCCGTCGACCGGCGTAGCGTTGATCGGCGCCGGGTTGACCGGTTTCGGCTTGTCGCTGGTCTACCCAGCGCTCGGGGTGGAGGCCATCAAGCGCGTGCCGGACAGCAGCCGTGGCGCCGGGCTGAGTGCGTACGCGGTGTTTTTCGACCTGGCCCTGGCGATTGCCGGACCGTTGATGGGGGCGGTGGCACTGAACCTCGGCTACGGCTGGATCTTCTTCTGCGCGGCGCTGCTGTCCGTCACCGCGCTGACGCTGACCGTGCTGCTCAAGCGTCGCGCTTACTGATCAGCCGTCTGTAGCCCGGCGCGGGTGGCCTCGCCGAGGGTGTGACTGAAAAAGCGCCCGGCCTCGGAGATCAGATCGCGGTGGATACCTTCGCGGTCAACCCCGTCGGCATCGGTGCAGATGGCGGGCATCGTCGCCAACTGGTCACTGTCGCACGGCGCCATGAACACGAAGTGCCCTGCCCCGGCCAGCAGTTTGAAGTCTGGCGGCTCCGGCAGCTTGCGCGCGAGGGCGGCGGCGTTCTTGTCCACGGCCACCAATTGGTCGCCATCGCCGCTGTAGAGCAACACCGGCACGTGCACGTCTGCCAGGGTGTGACGACCAAACATCAGGCTCAATGGCGCCATCAGCATCAGCGCGTGGATGCGCGGGTCGGCCTGGGGCTGCAGGTCGTCACGGTCGACCACCAGCTCGCCTTTGGTGGTGCAGGCGTCCCGGTCTTGCGGACGTTCCTGGCAATAGCGGCGCAGGCGCTCGAAATCAGGTTTGGCACCGGCCAGGATCAGCGCAGTCTCGCCGCCGGCGGAATAGCCGATCACCCCCACCTGGTCGACGTCGACGAAAGGCGACAGCATCGGGTCGCCCAGTGCTGCGGTGATCGCCTGGGAAATCTGGATCGGCCGACCGTACAGGTTGCTCACGGTGCCCAGGCGGCTGTGGTCCTTGTAGTTGTCGCCGGGGTGCAGCACCGCCACCACCACAAAGCCCTTGCGCGCCAGCGAAGTGGCCAGGTCATGCAGGGCCAGCGGCGTGCCGGTATTGCCATGGGACAACATCAGCATCGGAAAACGGCCGATGGCCACCTTGGCGTCTTCCCCCGCAGCCACATGATAGGCACCCAACACGGTGGCGTGCTCGGCGTCGGTGGAGGGGTAAAACGCAATGGCCTTCATCGGCTGCTCATCCAGCGGGTCGATCACGCTCATGCGATGAAAGCCCACGCTCCAATGCGGATGCGGCGCAGGGGCGGCCTGCACCGAAAGCAGGCTCCCGCAGAGGGTAAGAACCAGACCAGCACAGAGTCGCATCATGGGATGTCCACCTTTGCTGCATGAGAGTCGGCAGGTCGTCTGAAAATTCCGGGGCAATGAACCCAAGCCTGCATAACCTGGGCCATAAAACAAAAACTCCGTACTCCGCTCGCGCTCAGGCGATCAGAATACAGAGTTTAGGCGCCCGGCTTCAGATTGAAACCGGGCCAGGCGCAAATTTACACAAGTCTTACGCGGCGGCGAACAACTGTTCGTTAATAAGCACGTTGGCGTCGCTCAACGCCTTGCTGCGCACTTCGTCACCGTAGGCCAGGCCTTCAGCCCGTACGATTTCGATGTCGGTGATGCCAAGGAAGCCAAACAGCAGCTTCAAATAACCTTCATGAGCAGCGCCCGACGCCTGGCCGGCGTGCAGGCCACCGGCGGTAGAGACAATGATGACCTTCTTGTTGCCGCACAGGCCTTCAGGGCCGGCTTCGGTGTAGCGGAAGGTCTGGCCGGCGACGGCGATGCGGTCGATCCAGGCCTTGAGCTGGGTCGGGATAGTGAAGTTGTACATTGGCGCACCCACCACCACGGCATCGGCGGCGAGGAATTCAGCCAGCGACGATGCGCTCAGTTCGGCTTCGTGCTTTTGCGCTGCATCGCGCAATTCGGCGGCGGTGCCCAGGGCGCCCAGGGTGGCGCCGGAGAAGTGGTTGATCCCTTCGCTGGCCAGGTCACGGTAAGTCACTTGCACGCCCGGCTCGGCGACTTGCCATGCCTTGACCACACCGGCGCTGAGCTGACGGGAAGCCGAGTTGTCGCCGAGGATGCTGGAATCGATATGCAACAGTTTCATGGTGAGTCTCCGAGGTGGGATCGTCAGGGGCGATCAGATGGTGTTGATGCTACGCACCCAACCAATGGTCGATAAGCCACCTGGAATGCGATAGATTGTCCTACTGACGGGACAATAGGCTGACCATGCAAGACCTCAACGACCTCTACTATTTCGCCAAAGTCGTCGAAGCCGGCGGTTTCGCCGCTGCCGGCCGCCTGTTGGGCATCCCCAAATCGCGGCTGTCACGGCGCATTGCCGAGCTCGAAGAACGCCTTGGCGCGCGCCTGCTGCAGCGCACCACCCGGCAACTGACCCTGACCGCCGTGGGCGAACGCTACCTGCGCCACTGCCAGGCGATGTTGCTGGAAGCAGAGATGGCCGATGAAGCGGTGGCCAGTATGTCCAGCGAGCCGCGCGGGCGTCTGCGGGTCACGTGCCCGGTCGGCCTGGCGCAGCAGATCCTGCCGGAACTGGTGGCCGGGTTTCTCGCCGCGCACCCGCTGGTGCAACTGGACATGACCCTGGTCAACCGCCGCGTCGACCTGGTGGCCGAAGGCATCGACGTCGCGCTGCGCGTGCGCGAGTTGGGCGACGAAGACCCGCTGCTGGTGACCAAACGCTTGCGCGAGGCGCACACGGTGCTGGTGGCGAGCCCGGCGCTGGTGAGCAATCGGCGGGTAGAAACCCTGGACGACCTCAAACAACTGCCGATGATGGGTGCACTCGAAGCCGACCGCATGGTGCACCAGCGCATCATCGACCCACAGGGCAACGCCCATGAGCTGGTGATGGAAGCACGCCTGGGCATCGAAGATTTTATCGTGCGCAAGACCAGCGCCCTGATGGGCGTGGGTTTCACCCAGCTGCCGATGATGTATTGCGAAGAGGAACTGGCCAGCGGCCGACTGGTGCAACTGCTGCCGCAATGGTCGCTGCCCGGCGGCTGGTTGCAGGCCGTGTACCCGCACCGACGCGGTGTGCTGCCGGCTATCCGCGCCTGGATCGATTACCTGGAAGAAGGCTTCAAGGGCTGTGGAGATCGCCTGTTATGAGCATGACCGAAGCACAAGTCGCGCACTTCTGCCTGAGCCTGCCGAGCGCGCGGGAAGACTACAAATGGGGCGGCGTGCGGGTGTTCTCGATTGCCGGCAACAAGATGTTCGCGCTGCAGAACCTGCGCGGCGATTCATTGGCGTTCAAGGTCGACAAGGAGCTGTTTCTAGGGCATGTCGATCGCCCAGGCATCCACCCGGCGCCCTACCTGGCACGCGCGCAGTGGATCATCATGAACACGCCCTACCCGCTGGGGCCCGAAGAACTGCGTGGCTTGTTGCAGCGCTCCCACCAGTTGGTGGTGAGCAAGCTGCCCAAGCGCACACAGGTCGGGTTGTTGCTAGAGGACTGAAAGCAGCGTACCGCCGAGAAACAGCTGGTCCAGCCAGAACACTTGGTGCAGCAGCACGATCACCCAGAACAGCACCTGGTAGGACACCTTGCGCGTCTTGTGCCGAAACACCTGCTGTGCGATCAACGCACCCGGCCAACCCCCCGCCAGCTCGACGGCGTGCAGGATGTTTTCCGGGATGCGCCGCGCTTCTGTCTGCGCCTTGCGCTTGTCGCTCCAGTACATAAAGAACGCCATCACGCTGACCACCCCGTACGCCGCCAGCGGAATGACGGTGTCGCCGCGATGCCACAGCAGCGCCGAACCCAGTAGCGGCGCGGCGCACAGCAGCATGAAGATCAATGCCTTCAGGCGCGGATGCTGAATGTTCATGGCTTGACGGCTGTCCAGTCGATCCAGCCGAATTGCCAGGTCGCCAGGATCACCAGGCCGAACGCGATGCGGTACCAGGCAAAGGCTGCGTAGCTGTGGTTGGCGATGAATTTGAGCAGGCCCTTGACCGCGATCATCGCGAAGATGAACGAGGTGACAAACCCAATGGCGAACACCGGCAGGTCCGCCGGCTGGAACAGGTCGCGGTATTTGTAGCCCGAGTACAGCGCTGCACCGACCATGGTCGGCATCGCCAGGAAGAACGAAAACTCGGTGGCGGTCTTGCGCGACAGGCCGAACAGCAGGCCGCCGATGATCGTCGCACCGGAGCGCGAAGTACCGGGGATCATTGCCAGGCACTGAGCGATGCCGACCTTGAGTGCGTCTTTCCAGGTGATGTCGTCCACGGTTTCGGCATGAACGGCATGTTGGCGACGTTCAGCCCATAGCATGATCACGCCACCTACCACCAACGCCGTGGCCACGGTGATCGGGTTGAACAGGTAATGCTTGATCAGGTCAGCGAAAATCACCCCCAGGACCACTGCCGGCAACACGGCGATGATCAGGTTTACGGTGAACCGCTGGGCATTGCGCTGGGTGGGCAAGCCGATCACCACATCGAGGATCTTGCGGCGAAACTCCCAGACCACCGCCAGGATCGCGCCCAGTTGGATAATGATATTGAAGGCTTCGAAACGCTCGCCGCCGAAATTGATCAGGTCGGCGACGATGATCTGGTGGCCGGTGCTGGAGATCGGCAGGAACTCCGTCAGCCCCTCGACTACGCCAAGAATCAATGCCTGTATGGCGGTCCAAAAATCCATGCTTTCTCCAAAGGTCACGCGCCTGGCGTGCCTCTCAGTATTTTTTAAGGTTCACTGAAAACGAGCGCGCTGCAGCGCCCGGCGTTGATTCTCAATGCCGGACTGCAAAAATTGCGTGAAAAATCAGGCAGTACTCAGGTTTTTCGATTACGGGCCGAAAGCCTATCAGACAAGCCGTAAAAGTCGATGCAACACCCACAATTATAAAAGGCACGGAGTGACAGGACGATGAACAGTTTGCGCAATATGTCGATCAGCCGACGCCTCTGGCTGATCCTGATAGTCGCCGTGCTGATGCTGCTGACCTTGGGCGCGTTGATGCTCAAACAGATCCATGGCGACCTCTACCAGGCCAAGCGCCAACAGACCCAGCACGTGGTGCAAACCGCCAGCGGTGTGTTGAGCTACTACCAGAACCTGGAGAAAACCGGCGCGCTCACCCGCGAAGCGGCGCAGCAGCAAGCCTTGAGCGCGGTGCGCGGCCTGCGTTACGACCACGACGATTACTTCTGGATCAACGACCTCACCCCCGTGATGATCATGCACGCTGCCAACCCCAAGCTGGACGGCAAGAACCTTTCGGCGATCCGCGACCCGGACGGGTTTGCCGTGTTCAATGAGTTCGTGATCCTGGCCAAGGCCAAGGGCGCCGGCATCGTCAATTACCGCTGGCCAAAGCCGGGCGCCGATGCGCCAGTGGAAAAAACCTCCTACATCCAATTGTTCGAACCCTGGGGCTGGATCATTGGTTCGGGCGTCTACGTGGACGACGTGCAGGCCGAGTTCACCGGCCAGGTGTGGAAAGCCTCGGCCATCGGCCTGGCCATCGCGCTGATCATGACCCTGCTGGTGCTGTTGATCGCGCGCAGCATCGTGCAGCCGTTGCAGGCGGCGGTGAACGCCATGGGCAACATCGCCAGCGGCGAAAGCGACCTGACCCGCAGCCTCGACACCCACGGACGTGACGAGGTTACCCAACTGTCCCGGCACTTCAACACCTTCACCGCCAAGTTGCGCCAGGTGGTCGGCCAACTGCAGGTGTGCGCCAACGCCCTGGGCGAGTCGTCGACCGAGTTGGGCCACAACGCCAGCCAGGCCCACGACCGCAGCCAGCAGCAGTCGCAGCAGATGGAACTGGTGGCCACCGCCGTCAATGAAGTCACCTACGGCGTGCAGGACGTGGCCAAGAACGCCGAACACGCCGCCAGCGAAATGCGCGATGCCCAGGCCCAGGCGCAACAAGGCCAGGTCAACATCGACGGCAGTCTGCAACGGATCGACCAGCTTTCCAGCACCATCAGCCAGGCCGTGGACGTTATCCGTACCCTGTCCAGTGAAAGCACACAGATCGGCGGCGTACTGGAAGTGATTCGTTCCATTGCCGACCAGACCAACCTGCTCGCCCTCAACGCCGCCATCGAGGCCGCCCGCGCCGGCGAGCAGGGCCGTGGCTTTGCCGTGGTGGCCGACGAAGTGCGCTTGCTGGCCCAGCGTACGCAGAAGTCCACCGCTGAAATCCAGACGATGATCGAACGGCTGCAAGGCCATTCGGAAGCGGCGGTCAAGGTGATCAGCGACAGCCACAGCGCGTCGCAACTGACCATCGAACAAGCCGGCCTGGCGGGCGCCAGCCTCAGTGCCATCGGCCAGGCGCTGCATAACCTCAACGGCCTGAACGCCTCGATTGCCAGTGCCACCCTGCAACAGGCCCATGTGGTCGAAGACATCAACCAGAACGTCACCCAGGCGGCGGGTTTGTCCCAGAGCACCGCGCTGGCGGCCGAGCAGTCCAGTGTGGCAAGCGCGCAGCTACGGGGCTTGAGTGAACAGCTTGATGGGCTGCTGCGCCAATTCAAGGTCTGACGCCGTTAACCCTGATCGTCCCCACGCTCCGCGTGGGGATGCCTCCTGGGACGCTCCGCGTCCCGCCACCCGCTCGCACAGGTGACGCAGAGCGTCACGGGCTGCATTCCCACGCGGGAGCGTGGGAACGATCAGTCAGCCTTGGGCAACACCGCTGTTTGAGGATGGATGGCCTGTAGGTACAATCAGCGCCCTCTTCCACTCTCCCAAGGAACCGCCATGTCCGGGCTTGAATTGTTCGCCGCCGCCTTGGGGGTGATCGCTGTCTGGCTGACGGTCAAGCAAAACCCCTGGTGCTGGCCCATCGGCCTGGTAATGGTGTTGCTCTACACCTGGGTGTTCTTCGACGTGAAACTCTATTCCGACATGCTGTTGCAGGTGGTCTACGCCGTGCTGCAACTCTACGGCTGGTGGCAATGGACCCGTGCCGGCGCGGTCAAGCAGGGCCGGCAGGTCAGCAGCCTGGGCTGGCCGGCGATCATGACCAGCCTGGCGGTCGGCGCGGTGTTCAGCCTGTTGCTCGGTGCCGCCATGGCCCACTGGACCGACGCCGCCCAGCCCTGGCTTGACGCGGCCCTCACCGGCTTCAGCCTGGTGGCGCAGGTGTGGATGGCGCAAAAACGTCTGCAGTGCTGGCCGCTGTGGATCGTGGTGGATGTGATTTTCGTCGGGCTGTTTCTCTACAAAGGCCTCTACCTCACCGCCGCGCTCTATGCGCTGTTCACCGTGATTGCCGTGCAAGGCTGGCGTGAATGGCGCGCCGACCCGGCGTTACGCGCATGAAAGTGGTGGTACTGGCAGGCCCTGAATCCAGCGGCAAAAGCTGGCTGGCGGCCGAACTTCACGCGCATTTTGGCGGGTTGATGGTGGGCGAATACGTGCGTTATTTCATCGACCATCATCAGCGCGACACCTGCCTGGCAGACATCCCGGCGATCGCCCAGGGCCAGTTGGCCTGGGAAGACGCCGCCCGCGCGGCGCAGCCTGAAGTGCTGATCCTCGACACCCACCTGCTGACCAACCAGCTCTGGAGCCAGACCCTGTTTGGCGACTGCCCCGGCTGGCTCGACAGCGAACTGCTGGCGCGTCACTACGATCTGCACCTGTTGCTGTCGCCGGAAGACGTGGAATGGAGCGCCGACGGCCAACGTTGCCAACCGCAACTGGCGGACCGCCGTGCGTTCTTTCAGGCCAGCCTGGATTGGCTGCACGCGCATCGCCAGCCTGTGGTGGTGATCCGGGGCGACTGGCAGGCGCGCCGTGATGCCGCGTTTGCGGCCGTCGAGCGCCTGCTCGGCACGACGCCGGCCGGTTAACGCTTCTTGCGCGTACCGAGCTGTATCCAGGTCGGCGCGTGGTCGCTGGCATGCGGCTCGTTGCGCACCCAGGCGTCGACACCCGCGTCCTTGAGATAGGGCTTGAGCGCGGGGTTGAGCAACAGGTGGTCAATGCGCAGGCCGGAATTCTTCTGCCAATGCTGGCGAAAATAATCCCAGAACGTGTACACCCGCTCTTCGGGATACAGATGACGCAATGAATCGGTCCAGCCCTGTTCGAGCAAGCGTTGATAGCAGGCGCGACTCTCGGGCTGCAGCAACGCATCCTTGAGCCAGGAACGCGGGTTGTAGATGTCCAGGTCGGTGGGCACCACATTGAAATCCCCGGCCAGCAACACCGGATGATCACTGGCCTGCAACGCCTGGGCGTAGTCGATCAGGCGTTCGAACCAGGCCAGTTTGTAGTCGAATTTCGGACCCGGTTGCGGGTTGCCGTTGGGCAGGTACAGGCAGCCGACCAACACGCCATGCACGGCCGCTTCGATGTAGCGGCTTTGCTCGTCGCTGTCGTCACCGGGCAGGCCGCGCCGGCTTTCCAGCGGTTGCGCATCCTTGGCCAGAATCGCCACACCGTTCCACGAGGCCTGGCCCAGGCAGATCGCGCCGTAGCCGGCCGCTTCGAAATCAGCAAAGGGAAACAGGCTTTCCGGCGCCTTGAGTTCTTGCAGGCAGACGATATCCGGCTGCTCGCGCGCCAGCCATTGCAGCAGGTTGGGCAGGCGGGCACGCAGGCCGTTGACATTGAAGGTGGCGATTTTCAGCGCTTTCATGGGGTGGGGTCCTTTCGGGGCTCTTGGGGTAGAGCTTGAAAGGCGCGCGGATGTTCCATCCAGACACGGGCCGCGGTCCTGATAACCGTCAATCAAGGCCAGCACCGTACCCGTGGCGAGGGAGCTTGCTCCCGCTGGACTGCGCAGCAGGCCCATTGTTTGGGGCCGCTTCGCGGCCCAGCGGGAGCAAGCTCCCTCGCCACGGGTTATTTCTTACTTCTGCTGCTTAACTGACTGACATTAGTAACCCAACGACAACCCAGTGTTACGCCGCGGGTCATTCGCACCATAGAAGCGGTTGTTGCCCACCGGCTTGCCATCCAGCGCCGGAGCGCCTACCAGGATGGCGGCCAGGTGGTTGGCGTCCTGGGGACCTGCAAACTTGTGCCCCCAGCTTTCGAGGATCTTCTGGGTGTCCGGGCTGACCGCGAAGGTCTCAAGGTTGGTGGTGTCAGGCATCCATTGCTGGTGGAAACGCGGCGCGTCCACAGCCTCCTGGATATTCATCTTGTAGTCGATGACATTGAGGATGGTCAGCAAGGTTGCGGTGATGATGCGACTGCCGCCCGGCGTGCCCACCACCATGACCGCCTTGCCATCCTTGGTGACGATGGTCGGGCTCATCGACGACAGCGGCGCCTTGCCCGGTGCGATGGCATTGGCTTCACCCTGGACCAGACCATACATGTTCGGCACGCCGACCTTGACGGTGAAGTCGTCCATTTCATCGTTGAGGATGACCCCGGTCTTGCTCGCCATCACGCCCGCACCAAACCAGTCGTTGAGGGTGTAGGTGACCGAAACGGCGTTGCCCCAGGTGTCGACGATGGAATAGTGCGTGGTGTTGTTGCCCTCATGGGGCGACACACCCGGTTTGATCGCCTGGGAATCCCCGGCCTTGTGTGGTTCGATGGCGTCGCGCAGTTTTGCCGCGTAGTTCTTATCCAGCAAATGCGCGATCGGGTTCTTCACGAAGTCCGGGTCGCCGAGGTAGCTGTTGCGGTCCACGTAGGCGTGGCGCATCGCTTCGATCTGGTAGTGCAGGCCCTGGGCCGAGTGATAGCCCAGGTCCGCCATCGGGTAGCCTTCGAGGATATTCATGATCTGGCAGATCACCACGCCACCGGAGCTTGGCGGCGGCGCCGACACCACGTGGTAGCCGCGGTAATCGCACTCGATCGGCGCCAGTTCGCGGGTCTTGTACTTGTCCAGGTCAGCCTGGGTGATCAGGCCCTTGCCGGCCTGACTGGAATCGACCAATGCCTTGGCGACCCAGCCTTTATAGAAACCATCGCTGCCCTTGGCGGAAATCTCCTTGAGGGTCTTGGCCAAGTCTTTCTGCACCAGCGTCTGGCCGACCTGCATCGGTTGGCCGTTGTGCAGGAAAATCCCGCGCAGGTCCTGGTCTTTTTCAAACTCACCGGTGGCGGTGTGCAGCAGGTCGATATCGCCCTGCTCCAGGGCAAAGCCGTGTTCGGCCAGCTTGATTGCCGGCGCAATCACCTGGGCACGCTTGAGGGTGCCGTACTTGCTCAGGGCCAACTCCATGCCGGAGACCGTGCCGGGCACCCCGACCGCCAGATGGCCCTTGGCGCTCAGGCCTTCGACGACCTTGCCGTCCTTGTCCAGGTACATATCGGCCGTGGCCGCCAACGGGGCTTTTTCGCGGAAGTCGAGGAAGGTCTTGCGCCCGTCCGCCAGTTGCACGGTCATGAACCCGCCGCCCCCCAGGTTGCCTGCCGCCGGGTACACCACTGCCAGCGCGTAGCCCACGGCCACTGCCGCATCCACCGCATTGCCGCCAGCCTTGAGCACGTCCACGCCGACCTGTGTCGCCAGATGCTGGGCGGTGACCACCATGCCATTTTCACCGGCCACCGGGGCCTGGGAAGCGGCGTGTACGCCACTGACCGTCAACACCAGGGCAGTGGCAATCAGGGTGCGGCTGAAGGGTTGGTATTTCATCCGTGGCTACTCTATTTATGGGGATGCACCAAAATAGCCCTTCGCGGATTCGATCCCCAGTGCCATGGCGTTTTTGTTACAGAACCTGTCGGTGATGGAACGGACGTCAAACCGTTGAGCCATCAAGCCGTTCGTCCGCCAAAGCAAAGCCACGCTGCAAATCGTCGAGCAAGGCCGTCACATCTTCCAGGCCGATATGCAGCCGCACCACCGGGTTCAACCCCCGGTCCGCCGCGTTGTCGCGGTCCTGGGTGTCGGCCACGGTCACCAGGCTTTCATAGCCGCCCCACGAAGCGCCCAGGCCAAACAGCTGCAAGCCATCGATAAACCGCTGCAGGTAGCCAGCGTCCGCATTTGCCAACTCAAACGATAACAAGCCGTTGCTGCCAGTGAAGTCCCGGCGCCACAGGGCATGCCCGGGGTGCTCGGGGAGCGCGGGATGAAACACCTGCTTGACCTGCGGTTGCGCCTGCAACCACTGGGCGATCTGCACCGCCTGGCGCTCGTGCACGTCCAGGCGTGACGCCAAGGTGCGGGCGCCGCGCAGGATCAGGTAGGCATCGTCGGCGCTTACCGCATTGCCGAAGGTATCGCTCATCCGGCCCAGCGCCGGCCATGCGGCTGCGGTGGTACACACACTGCCCATCATTGCGTCGCTGTGACCGCCGAGGTATTTGGTCAGGGCCATGATCGAAATATCCGCGCCCAATGCCAGTGGCCGGTACAGGTAAGCAGAGCCCCAGGTGTTGTCGGCAGCCAGCAGAATCCCGCGTGGCTTGCACAATGCAGCAATCGCCGGCAGATCACACAGCTCGTACAACAGCGAGCCTGGCACCTCGGCGTAGACCAGCCGGGTGTTGGCCCGCAGCTGGTTTTCCAGGCCCAGGCCACCGGGGGAGAAATAACTCACTTCAATGCCGAACGGCTGGAGAAACTCACGGGCCAGCTTGCGCACCGGTGAGTACACCGCATCGGTGATCAGTACGTGATCACCGGGGCGCAGATAAGCCAGGAATACCTGGGCCGCCGCGGCCAGGCCCGTGCCATACAGCCGGGTGCGGTAGCCGCCTTCCAGCTCAGTGACCAGGTCTTCCAGGGCATGGGCCGTCGGGTTACCCCGCGCGCCGTAAGTCAGCACCCGCTCGCTGTCACGGCGGGCCCGGGCGTCGCGCATCTGCGCCAGGTTGTCGAACAATACCGTACTCAGGCGCGTAATCGGCACATTCACCGCTCGGCCGCCATGGCCCTTTTCAGGCCGTGCGGCGTGGACCAACCGTGTACGCACCCGTGACGCCGGCGCCAACGGCTTGAGGCTGGCGAGCTCCGCCGTACTCATCTGCGCCAGCAAGCCGATTTCCCAGGCCAGGTACTGACGTGCCGCGTCTTTGTTGCCGCTGTGGCGGTCGTGGGTGAAGAACAGAAAATCGATGCATTGCTCGTCGGGCAGCGTGTGAGGGCCTGCATGGACTGGCAGGCCGGCCGCGACCCAGGCCGCGAAACCACCGTCGAGCAAGCGGGCCGGGCGTCCCTGCGCGGCAAAGGCCGTCAGAGCGGGATCGTCCGCCACCAGCACCAGAGGCCGATGATCCGGTTTGAGTCGCGAACGAATCGACCAGCGGGCGCCGGCGATATGCCCTTGGCGATACGCCATGCTGGGGCGCAGGTCGACCAGGTCCACCTCGTTCAACTCCAGCGCCAGGGCCGCAGCGCTGATCAACGGCAGCGGTTCATACGCCACCGGCTGGGCGATCGGCAACGCCAGGCCGCTGGCGATGCCGCCTTTCAACACATAGGCCTGATGCCCCAACTGGCGCAGCCAACTGGCGATAATAGGAGCGCGCACACCCTCGCTGTCCACCACGACTACCCGCGCCTGACGCACGCCGATGTAAAGGTCGGTGGACTGGACCAACTGCCCGCCCGGCGTATGTTGCGCGCCCGGCAAGCTGCCGGCGGCGAACTCCTCCAGGGTGCGCACATCGCACAGAAACAGGCTGCGTTGCGAGTCGTCGGCCCATTGGCGCACCTGATCCGCCGACACCTGTTCCACCCCTGCCCGCTCAGCCAACTGCACTGCGGCCTGGCGCTGCCGGCCCAGGTCCGGGCTGACCTGTTCTGCATAACGCCGCGTGCTGCCGTGCTCCAGCGGGAGGTCCTCCAGATACCAGCCCTGAGTGCCGTTTTCCAGCGCATAGATCGGGTTCTTCAACCCCAGGTTGATCAAGGTCTGCGCGCCGATAATGCTGCGGGTCCGCCCGGCGCAGTTGATAACGATCGGTGTAGTGTCGTTCGGTACCAGGTCATGTACGCGGTAGCCCAGCTCGCCATTGGGGCAGCAGATGGCACCGGGAATCGTCATCTTGCGGTACTCCTCGAACGGCCGCCCATCCAGCAGCACCAACGGTTCGCCGCGCGCCTGCCACTCGGCCAGCTGCCGCGCGGTGATGTGGGGCGTGTGGCTGGCCGCTTCGACCAACTCGCCGAAGGCCTTGGACGGCACATGCACCCCGGCAAACAGCTGCAAGCCGGCCGCCTGCCAGCCATCTGCCCCGCGCTCCAACACATGCACACGGCGGTAGCCGAGCACTTGCAACCGCGCCGCCGCTGACCTTGCGACCTCCCCACCGTCCTGGTCGTAGATCACCAGCCGCACCTGCGGATTGGGCGCCAGGCGGCGTACTTCCAGCTCCAGGCGGCTGTAGGGCAGGTTCACCCCGTGAAACAGGTGGGCCTCGCCGTATTGCCCGTGTTCACGCACGTCGAATACTGCGATTTCCTGCCCGTCGAACAGCCATTGCTGCAGTTGATGCGGGGTGATGGTCTGGCTCATGGAAGTCCCAACAATTAAAGAGAAAAGTGGGGGCAAGCCCTAACGCCAGTCAGTTAAGGCTTTTTTGTAGGAGCGAGCTTGCTCGCGAAGAAACTCAGAGCCACCGCGTTTATCCAGAATGAACGCGTTGCCTGGACGTTTTTCGCGAGCAAGCTCGCTCCTACATAGGGCTTGCCCCTCCCACAGGGGAACGATCAGTAGGCGCGAATCGATGGCGCCATCTGCGAGGCGTTGTAGTTGAGGATGCGGCCGTCCGCTTCCACGCCGTAACGGCCGTTCAACGATTCCAGGGGCAAGCCGTAGAGGTGGAAGTGCAAGGTCGCCTGCTCGCCTTCGACCTTGATCCCGTGCAGGTCTTCGCCAAGGAACGAGATCGAGGTACCGGGCTGCACGATCACTTCTTTTTCCAGGGTCAGGTTGGTGAAGCCTGGCTCACGGCCCTCGTCATTGCGCGCATAGACGTAGTTGATCTCCTGGCCTTCAATTGCGCTGATGATCGCCCAGGTCTCGTGGTTGTGGGGGATCGTGCTTTTGCCCGGCAACAGCGAGTTCAGGTAGAGGGTCGGCGTGTCGCCATCGTCATTGAGGCGA
The DNA here is from genome assembly GCF_034043515.1 of Pseudomonas sp. MUP55. Taxonomy (NCBI): domain Bacteria; kingdom Pseudomonadati; phylum Pseudomonadota; class Gammaproteobacteria; order Pseudomonadales; family Pseudomonadaceae; genus Pseudomonas; species Pseudomonas sp. MUP55. The sequence goes on from NZ_CP138214.1 coordinate 3,218,104, forward strand.
TAACGGAAGGCCGTGCTGCCCTGCCCCGGCACCGGTGCCGGGAAATGGTCGAAGTTGAACAGGTCGCGGCGCTCGGCCAGGCCCTCCAGCAGGCCAACGATTTCTGCCAGCGCCGCGCGGTCTACGCCACGCTGGTTGATCACGCGAATCTGTTGCAAGAACGCTTCGATGACGGCAGCACGGTTCTCGGTACTCATGACACATTTCCTCGGGTCAGACAGACAGGCTGTAACGGCTCAAATTGGCCAGCAGGTAGGGGTCGTGGGCAATCGGGCCACGGCGCCCCGAATCGCCCAGGGCATGGCGCAGGAACGTCTGGGTGCGCTCGCTGGCCGGGTTCTGGAAAATCTGTACGGCGCTGCCATGCTCGACAATCACGCCGTTTTCGGTGAAGTACACAACATCGCTGATCTCTTCGGCGAAGCGCATTTCGTGAGTGACCAGCACGCACGTCATGCCTTCTTCGGTAAGTTCGCGGATCACCGTCAGCACTTCGCCGACGGTTTCCGGGTCGAGCGCCGAGGTCACTTCATCGAACAGAATCAGTTCCGGTCGCATCGCCAGGGCGCGTGCGATCGCCACGCGCTGCTGCTGGCCACCGGACAACTGGCCAGGGTAAGCGTCGGCCTTGTGCTCCATGCGCACCTTGGCCAGCAGCGCCCGCGCGTCCTTTTCCGCATCGGCACGGTTGCGCCCGAGCACCTTGCGCGGGGCGATCACCAGGTTTTCCAGCACTGACAAATGCGGGAACAAGTTGTATTGCTGGAAGACAAAGCCGACGCGCTTGCGCAGTGCGATGCGCTGGGCTTCCTGCGCCAGCGTGTCGACCTGCGTCTGGCCCACGCGGATGCTGCCGCGCTGGGGCTGCAACAGCCCGGTGATGCAGCGCAGAATCGTGGACTTGCCCGAGCCCGACGGGCCGATGATCGAGACCGCCTGGCCGCGCAGCACTTCGAGGTCAATGCCCTTGAGCACCGGGTTGTCACCAAACGACAGGTGCACATCGCGCAGGCTCACCAGCGGTTCAATAGAAGGCATAACGGCGCTCCAGGTGTTGGGTGAGTCGTGAAATCGGGTAGCAATAGGCAAAGAACAGCATCAACAGGCTCAGGTAGATCACCACCGTGAAACCGGTCATGTTCACCGTGTTGCTGGCGATCTGCGCGGTATCGATCACGTCATGCACGCCCACCAGCGAGGCCAGTGCGGTGCCCATGGTGACCACCGCGTACAGGTTCATCCAGGGCGGCAACATGCGCTTGAAGCACTGCGGCAGGATGATCGAACGGAACAACTGGCCACGGGTGAAGGCCAGCGAGCGCGCGGCTTCCCATTGCGTACTGGGGATCGAGCCGATGGCGCCGCGGAAGATCTCCGCCACGTTGGCGCTGGCCGGCAGCGCCAGCCCTAGGGTGACCTTGACCCAATCGGGAAACGACACGTAGCTGCTGCCGATGTGGATCTCGAACGGGAACACGTAGGTGGTGAAATAGATCAGCACCAGCCACGGCGCATTGCGAAACACCTGCACCCACAGCCGCGCGACCAACCCCAAGGGCGACAGCGCCAGTGCGCCAATCAAAAGCCCCAGCACCGAACCGATGGCTATCGCCAGCAGGCTGATCAGAATGTTCTGGCCAAACCCGGCCACCAGCGCCGGTGACCATTGCAGCAAGGCCGACAGCACCGGGAATGAATCAATGGCCATAGCCGGGCATCCTCAGACGCGCTTCAAGCCAGCGCCCCACGCAGTTGACGATAAAACTCAGCAGGCCGAAAAAGCCCAGGATCAGAATCATCAGTTCCAGCACGTTATCGCTCTGGGTCCAGATCATGATGGCCGCGTAGGTGATATCGCCCACTGCAATGGCCGAGGCCACGGCGGTCATCTTCACGAGGTCGATCAGGTTGTTGATCAGCGACGGCAAGGCAAAGCGCAGCGCCAACGGCAGTTGCACATACCAGAGCAATTGGCGGCGGCTGAAAGCCAGGGAGCTGGCGGCCTCCAGCGTCACGGCGGGCACCGCTTCGATGCCGGCGCGCAGCGCTTCGGCATGGAACGCGCCCTTGTGCAGGGAAATCACGATCACTACCCAGGCGAACGGCGTCAACGGGTTGGCCGCGCCGACCGCCTGGGTCAGCAGCATGTTCAGCACCAGGAACGCACAGTACAGCTGCACCAACGTTGGCGTATTGCGCGTGACTTCGACAAATACCCGTGCCGGCTTGGCCAACCACGGGTTGCCCGAGGTGAGCAACGCCGCCAGGCTGATGCCCGCCAGCAGGCTGCCGATGACGGTGAACAGGCACAGCAAGGTGGTGGTCAACGCACCCTGGACCAGGGAACCGCGCTGGTAGGCGTCGAGCAGGAAGTTGTAGTTCAGGCCGATGTCGGCGGCCCAGTGCACGAACAGTTCCATCATCGCAACTGCCCGCACGCACTGGCGATACGTCGCGCGGCTTCGGCCACGCTGTCAGTCGCCGTGGCGATGGACAGGCGAAACCACGGTGACAGGCCATAGGCACTGCCCGCCACCACCGCCACGCCCTGTTCCAGCAGCCAGGCGACCACATCAGCGTCGTCGTCGATACGCTGGCCATCCGGGCGCAGGCGTCCGAGCAGCCCGGCGCAGCGCACAAAGACGAAGAAGCCGCCTTGGGGTTCAAGGACTTGCAGGCCGTCAACCTGACTCAGCGCCTGGACCAGCCTGTCCCGTCGCAACTGGTAGGTGGCGACCTGTTCGGCAAGAAAGCCCAGCCCGCCGGAATACGCCGCCAACGCGGCGGCCTGGCCCACCGAGGAAGCGCCGGAAGTGGACTGCGATTGCACCACCACCATGGCGTCGGTAAGGGCTTGCGGCCCGGCGCCGAAGCCGATACGCCAACCCGTCATGGCGTAGGTCTTGGATACGCCACCCACCAAAAGGCAACGCGCCTGCAGGTCCGGGGCGACATTCAACAGGTTCAGAGCGGGGCGACCGTCAAAACGAATATGTTCATACAGTTCATCCAGCAGGATCAGCACCTGGGGATGGCGGCGCAGCACTTCGGCCAACGCGTTCAGCTCGGCTTGGCTGTACACCGCGCCACTGGGGTTGCCCGGACTGTTAAGGATCAACCAGCGCGTACGCGGGGTAAGGTGCTGTTCCAGTTGGGCCGGCAGCAGCTTGCAGCCCTGCCCCAATCCACACTCGATAAACACCGGCTCGCCGCCGTTGAAGCGCACGCTGTCCGGGAACGATGGCCAGTAAGGCGTCGGCACCAGCACTTCGTCGCCGTCATCCAGCGTGGCGGCAAAGGCATTGAAGATGATCTGCTTGGCGCCGTTGGCGATCACGATCGATGCCAGCGGATAGTCGAGGTGATTCTCTTCGGCCAACTTACGCTGCACCGCAACGCGCAAGGCCTTCACGCCTGGCGTCGGCGTGTACTTGGTGGCGCCGCCTGCAATGGCTGTATAGGCGGCCTGTTTGATAGGTTGCGGTGTGTCGAAATCCGGCTCGCCGGTGGTGAGGTCGAGGATATCGCGACCGGCCTCGCGCAGTTCGGTCGCACGGGACTTGGCAGCGGCGTTGGCCGACAGAGACACCCGTTGCACGCGTTGGGACAGGCGCACGGTCATGGCTTTACCTCGAGGACTTTGCCGGGGTTGAGCAGGTTGTGTGGGTCGAGCGCTTGCTTGATGCGGCGCATCAGGTCCAGCTCCACCGGGCTTTTGTAGCGAGCCAGCAGGCCGACCTTGCGCTGGCCGATCCCATGTTCAGCACTGATCGAGCCGCCATGGGCATGGGCGCTGTCGTGCACCAAGGCGCTTAATTGGGCGTAGTGCGCCATGTGCGCCTCTGCCGTCGAATTCAGCGGATGCGCCACGTTGTAATGCAGGTTGCCGTCGCCCAGATGGCCGAAGGTGAAATGGCGCACCCCGGGAAAATGCTGCTGGAGCAGTGCATCGGTGTGAGCCACGAAGGCCGCCACCTGGGAAATCGGCACCGAGATATCGTGCTTCATGGTCCGCCCGGCAAGCTTCTGCGCCTCGCTCATGTTCTCGCGCAGCAGCCACAGGGCATCGCTTTGCGCCAGGCTCTCGGCGATCAGGGCATCACTGATCAATTGCTGCTCGAAGGCGTCGCCCAGCACCCGCTCGAAGGCTTCGCGGGCATGGCTTTGGCCATGGTTGTCCGAGAGTTCGATCAGGGCGTACCAGGCTTGACTCGCGGTTTTGAACGGCTGTGGGCCTTCCGGGAACTGGTCGCGCAGCAGGGCCAGGCAATCGGCGCTGAGCAACTCGAAGGCGGTCAGGTTAGCGCCGAAACCGGCTCGGGCGTGGGACAGGAACGCAACGGCCTGGGGCAGCTCATCGAACGCCAGCAGCGCCGTGGCCTGGGCCAAGGGCTGCGGGAACAGCTTCAGGGTGGCCGCGGTGATAATACCGAGCGTGCCCTCGCTGCCGATGTACAAATCGCGCAGGTCGTAGCCGGTATTGTCCTTGCGCAGACCGCGCAGGCCGTGCCAGATCTCGCCTTCGGCGGTCACCACCTCCAGGCCCAGCGTCAACTCGCGGGTGTTGCCGTAACGCAGCACGGCCGTGCCGCCGGCATTAGTGCCGAGGTTGCCGCCAATCGTGCAACTGCCCTCGGCACCCAGGCTCAGGGGGAACAGACGGCCGGCGGCGCGGGCCACGTCCTGCACGTGTTGCAGGATGCAGCCGGCTTCCACCGTGAGGGTGTCATTGTCGGTATCGACCTGGCGCACGCGGTTCATGCGGTCGAGCAGCAGCAACACCGAACGCCCGCTGGCATCCGGCGTAGCACCGGCCATCAGGCCGGTATTGCCACCCTGCACCACGATTGGCGCCTTCAACGCCACGCAGGCGCGCACCACCGCCGCCACTTCCTCAGTGTTCGCCGGGTGCACCGCCGCAATCACCTGTCCGGTGTAGCGACCCTGCTTGTCGGTCAGGTAATGCGCCGCCTGCGCGCTGGTTTGCACCTGGGCGGTGCCGAGCAGCTGTTGCAGGGTGGCGAACAGCGCATCACTCATGGCTGTACTGCTCGTGCAAATCGCGCAGGGCCTGGGACGGCGCCATGCCGGTACGTTCGCCCAGGGCAATCAGGAAGCCGCTTTTATGCCAGCCCTTCACGATGGCATCGAGCCTGGCCTGGGTGTCGTGCTCGCCCTTGCGAATCCAGATCACCGATTTCGACGGAATCAGGTCCTCGGGCAGCGGGATCTCATAACCGGCCCATTCGGCATCGCCGAGCAAGGCATGCATGGTCGGACTGACGTGCACCGCCGCCACGCAGCCATTGCCGCGCAACGACAGCAGCGATTCGGACTGACTGCGGAACGCCTTGATCTGCGCGCCGTAAGTCTCCTGCAAGGGCTTGATGAAGTTGCTGCCCTGGGACACGCACACTGGTTGGTCCTTGAGGTCAGCCCACTGCTTGATAGCCGAACCTTTGCGAATCAACGCCGCACCGCCGACTTCTTCGTACGGCGTGGGCACGTAGTCGAGGATCTGGGCGCGCTCGTCGGTCAATTGCATATTGGCGATCAGAATGTCGACCTTGCCCTGCTGCAGGAACTGCACGCGGTTGGGCGCCAGCACCGAAACAGTGTTGGTTTGCACGCCCAGCGCCTGGCCGATGGCCTTGGCCAGTTCGACGTTGTAACCCAGGTGCTCGCCGGTCTTGGGGTCGAGGGTACCGAACGGCGGGCCGCTGAGGATCACCCCGACACTGATGGCGTGACGTTGGCCGATCTTGTCGAGGGTGGCGTCGGCATGCGCGAAGCCTGCGCACAAGGCCAGGCCAAGTGCGATGAGGGGTTTGAAAGGCATGTCAGGCGCCCTTGAACTGTTGCTGCAGTTCCACCAGCGCCGGCGATGCCGGGCTGATGCGATTGCGGGTCTGGGCTTCGATCAGCCAGCCGCTGCGGTGCAGTTGCTTGACGATCGGGTCGAGCTTGGCTTGGGTGTCGCTTTCACCGCGACGCGTCCAGATCACCGACGGCGCCGGGTTGAGTTCAGGGCCGATGACGCGGTAATCCTTCCATTCGGCGCTGTCGTGGATCAGCGGGTTGATCAGGGTCGAATCATGCACCGCCGCGACGCAGTTGTTGCCGCGCAGGGCCAGCAGCGATTCGGAGGAGCTTTTGAACGCCTTGATCTGCGCGCCGAATTCGGTCAAAGGCTTGACGTAGCTGCTGCCCTGGGAGGTGCAGACGGGCTGGTCCTTGAGGTCTTCCCAGCGCGCGATTTTACTGTCTTTGAGCACGGCCGCGGCGCCGCCGATGCGGTAGAACGGGGTGGGCACAAAGCCCAGAATTTCACCGCGCTCGGCGGTCCATTCCATGTTCGCGATCAGCAGGTCGACCTTGCCCTGCTGCAGGAACTGTACGCGGTTGGCGGGCAGCACCGGCACCAGTTGCACCTGGGCCTGGAGCTGGCGGCCCAGCTCGTTGGCCAGGTCTACGTTCAAGCCCTTGGGCTGTTGCGTCGTCGGATCGATGCTGCCGAACGGCCCGCCGGACAACAGCACGCCCACCACCAGCACATGGCGCTGCTCGATCTTGTCCAGGGTCGCGTCGGCCTGCGCCGCCACGCTGGCGCCCAGGGCCATCATCGCCCCCAGGGCCGCCGGCAACCATTTCTTCAACTTCATTGGATTTCCCCTGGCTAGTGATCGGCGTAGCCCCGACCTGATGGAGTGGCATGCTAGGGAGAGTGACCGCACAACGGAAATGCAGATATCTCATATCGTTATAACTTGCCGTCGATGCACGACCTTCAATTACGGAATAACCCCATGTTTACGGGCGCGGTTAAAAATACGCCGCACACATACATAAAAAACGCTAATGTTTAACGTCACGCCCTTGATATAAACCGCCTCCGGAACCGGCCATGTCGACCCTCGACCTTGAACTGTTACGTACCTTTATCGCCGTGGTCGACCACCACAGCTTTGCCGAGGCCGGCGTGCACCTGGCCCGCACCCAGTCGTCCGTGACCCAGCATATGCAGCGCCTGGAGCAGCAAGTGGGGGTCAGCCTGTTCGTCAAACGCGGTCGGCAAAAGCAATTGAGCGAGCCCGGTTTACAGTTGCTGCGCCATGCGCGCCAGATGCTCTCGTTAAATGACGAGGTGTTGAATTCTCTGCGCGAAAGCAGCCTGAGCGGCGTGTTGCGTATTGGTTCGCCGCACGACATTGCCGATACCATCCTGCCGCCGATCCTCAGCCACATCGCCCGCTCCGCGCCACGCCTGCGCCTGGAAATCGATGTGGGGCGCAGCCCGTTTCTGATGGACGACCTGCACCGGGGCAAGGTGGACATGGTGATTTCCACCCGCTCCGACCCCAACCTGGAGGGGTTTGCGCTGCGCACGTCACCGGTCTGGTGGATATGTTCGGCGCAGTACATCCACCAGCCCGGCGAGCCGTTGCCGTTGATTCTGGTGGACGAGCCCAGCATCTATCGACGCTATGCGCTGGAAGCGTTGGAGCGGGCGAATATCGCGTGGCGCCAGGCGTATCTGGCGTCGAACCTGATCGGGATCAAGGCGGCGACGCGCGCCGGGCTGGGGGTGACGCCGCGAAGCATGGAGATGCTCGGCCCGGACATGCGCGTATTGGGCGAAACGGATGGGTTGCCGCGCTTGCCGGAGGTGACTTACTACCTCTGGATCCGACCGAACACGGCGAACCCGCTCGCCAGGAAGGCGTATGACTTGATTCGTGGCAGCCAAGGGTTGTAAAGACGGTGCTGGCAACTGGATTTTATCCCGTTAGAATCAGCGCCCTATCCCGCCTGTCTTCCTGATACGAGCCCCTCCATGAGCTTTGATTTCGACACGATCCACCCACGCCTTGGCACCGGCAGCACCAAGTGGAGCCGCTACCCGCAAGACGTTTTGCCGATGTGGATCGCCGACATGGACATCGCCGCACCGCCCGCGGTGCTGCAGGCCTTGCGTGAACGCCTCGATCAACAGATTCTGGGCTACAGCGTGGCCGGCCCGGATGTGCGCGAAGCCATCATCGCCGACCTGTGGGCCAAGTACGCCTGGCGCGTACAGCCTGAAGAGTTGCTGTTCCTGCCCGGCGTCGAACCGGGCTTCAACATGGCCCTGCACGCCTTTGTGCAACCGGGCCAGCCGGTGGTGCTGCAAACCCCCAACTATCGGCCGATTCGCCTGGCACCCGCTCACTGGAACCTGCCGCGCATTGAACTGCCGTTCGAGTGGATCGAGGGTCAATACCGCACGCCCCTGCCGGCGCTGCGCCAGGCGCTGACCGGCGCCGGTGCGCTGCTGTTGAGCAACCCCCACAACCCTATCGGCAAGGTCTTCCCCCGCGCGGAACTGCTGGCCGTGGCCAACGCCTGCCTGGAAAGCGGCGCGCTGATCATCTCTGATGAAATCCATGCCGAGCTGTGCTTTGACGGCCGTCGGCATATCCCGACCGCCAGCCTCAGCGACGCGATTGCCCAGCGCACCATCACCCTGATGTCGGCGAGCAAGGCCTACAACGTGGCCGGCCTGAAGACCTGCTTCGCCGTGGTGCAGAATGCCGAGATGCGCGAGCGCTTCAACCAGGCCCGTTGTGGCATGGTCGACAGCGTCAGCCCGCTGGGCCTGGAAGCGACCCGCGCCGCCTACAGCCAATGCGGCCAATGGCTCGACGCGCTGGTGCAGTACCTGCAAGCCAACCGTGACTACCTGCTCGATGCCGTGCAGACCCGTCTGCCCGGCGTGGTGATGCATGCGCCACAGGGGACTTTCCTGGCCTGGCTGGACTGCAGCGACCTGGGCCTGGATGACCCGCAACAATTCTTCCTGGAACAGGCCAAGGTCGGCTTGAGCGCCGGCATTGAGTTCGGTGATGACAGCCAGCAGTTCGTGCGGCTGAACTTCGGCTGCCCACGAGCGATGCTCGAAGAAGGCTTGCAGCGCATGGAACGCGCCCTGCGCCAGCGGTGACGTGTGGCATCTGCAGGTGCCGGCTGTCCGGCGCCTGCGTTATGCGCGCCGTTAAAGCTTGGCGATAGACACTTCGGTGGATTTCACAAAGGCAATGACCTCACTGCCCACTTTCAGCTCCAGGTCACGCACCGAGCGGGTGGTGATCACCGAAGTGACGATGCCGGACGCGGTCTGCACATCGATTTCCGAGACCACATCCCCCAGCAGGATTTCCTTGATCACACCCTTGAATTGATTGCGCACGTTGATCGCTTTAATGGTCATGTCGGCTTTCCTTTTGGCTGTTGAGTCAATTCGCACGAATGCGCAGGCCCTCAAAGTGCGCCATCCAGAAGAACAATAAAAGGAATATATAACTCTTTATTTATTCCATAAAGAAATATGCAAACTGTCGCTCCAGCAACAGCACTTCAACAAATTGCACCGTTGCACCACAGCATCCAGCCGGTACCCACCCGTAAACACGTGGCAACACAGATGGCACAGAGACTGCATATTCCTTAAAAGCATGAAGGAGCATGCCGAATAATTTTCTGAATATAAGAAAAGCCTCTCTAAACGCCTCACGTGCCTGGAGCTGTTCCATGAATCCCTTCGCCAAACGCTTACTCGGCGCATGCGCCCTCGCCCTGTGCCTGCAACCGCTGGCTCAGGCCGCTGAAACCGATCCTGCGCAGGTCAATCTCGACTACGCCTACTACTCGCCGGTCAGCCTGGTGCTCAAGCACTTCGGTTGGCTCGAACAAGCCTTGCCGCATTCCAAAGTGGGTTGGGTATTGAGCCAGGGCAGCAACCGTTCGCTGGAATACCTCAACAGTGGTGGCGTGGATTTCGCCTCTTCCGCCAGCCTGTCCGCCGTGCTGAGCCGGGCCAATGGCAGTCCGATCAAATCGGTGTATGTGTACAGCCGCGCCGAATGGACGGCCTTGGTGGTACGCAAGGATTCGCCCTTCAAGAGCGTCACGGACCTCAAAGGCAAGAAAATCGCCGCCACCAAAGGCACCGACCCGTACCTGTTCACCCTGCGCAGCCTGCAACAGGCCGGGCTGAAAAAGGACGATGTGGAACTGGTGCACCTGCAACACCCGGATGGCCGCACCGCCCTGGAAAAAGGTGACGTCGACGCCTGGGCCGGCCTCGACCCGCACATGGCCGCCAGCGAAATCCAGGCCGGTTCGCGCCTGCTGTACCGCAACAAGGACTTCAACAGCTACGGCGTGATCAGCGTCACCGAGCAGTTCGCCAAGGCGCACCCACAGACCATTACCACGGTACTGGGCGCCTATGAAAAGGCCCGCGATTGGGCAGTAAAGCACCCGAATGAGTTCGCCAAACTGCTCGCCGATGAATCCGGCCTGCCGTTGGAAGTGGCCAGGCTGCAGCTGTCGCGTACCGACTTGAGCACGCCGTTCCTGAACAGCAAGGATGTGCTGTCATCCAAGGCCGCCGCGCCGATCCTGGTGTCCGAAGAACTGGTGCGCAAGGGGGTGAACGTGGACCAGGTGATCGACCAGTTGCTCGACACCTCGTTCGGCCAGTAAGGAGCGCCTGATGACCAGCAAAACCCAAGCCTTGCCCCTTGCCGCGCCACCAGTGATCAATCGCAGTGCCTGGCCGCGCCGGCTCAAGGGCCTGGTGGTGCCGGTACTGATTCTGCTGGTACTGGAGGCGGTTGTGCGTGTGGGCTGGCTGCCGTCCTATCAAATGCCGGCGCCCAGCGAGATCGCTGTGACCCTGGCGGACCTGGCCGAGGGCGCACTGTGGAAACACATCAGCGCCAGCCTGGTGCGGGTGCTGCTGGGCTTTGCCATTGGCGCCAGCCTGGCGCTGGTGTTTGCCGCATGGGTGGGTTTGAGCCGCGAGGCCGAGGCCTATCTGGAACCGACCTTTGCCGGGCTGCGCTCGATCCCGAGCCTGGCCTGGGTGCCGTTGCTGCTGTTGTGGTTGGGCATCGACGAGACCTCGAAGATCGTGCTGATCGCAATTGGCGCGTTCTTCCCGGTCTATCTCAATGGCGTCGCGGCCATCCGCGATATCGACCGCAAGCTGGTGGAGGTCGGGCAAATGTATGGCTTCAGCCGGCGGCGCCTGGTGCGGCGCATCCTGTTGCCGGCGGCCCTGCCCGGCCTGTTTACCGGGTTGCGCAGCGGCCTGAGCCTGGCCTGGATGTTTCTGGTGGCGGCCGAGTTGATCGCGGCCACCAAAGGCTTGGGTTACCTGCTCAGCGATGGGCGAGAGACTTCGCGGCCGGATATCGTGCTGGCGGCGATCATCGTGCTGGCGCTGCTCGGCAAGGTCAGCGACGGCCTGCTCGCAGCGCTGGAAAAGCGCTGCCTGGCCTGGCGCGACACCTTCCAGGGGGCAGGCCAATGAGCGTGCAACCCTTGCTGGACATTCACGTGGCGCGTAAAAGCTTCGCCGGCAGCATCGTGCTCAATGAGGTGCGCCTGGCCCTGCAGCCGCGCGAAGCCGTGAGCCTGCTGGGGCCCAGCGGGTGCGGCAAAAGCACCTTGTTGCGCATCGTCGCGGGATTGGACACCGACTACCAGGGCGAACTGCGCAGCCCCGACGGCGAAGTGGCCTTCGTGTTCCAGGAGCCACGGTTGATGCCGTGGCTTACGGTGGAGCAAAACATCGGGTTCAGCGCTGACCGTCACTACGACAAGGCCTGGGTCACGCAATTGATCGAAGAAGTCGGCCTCAAGGGCTTTGCCCAGACGCTGCCCAAGGCGTTGTCCGGCGGCATGGCACAACGGGTCGCGATCGCCCGCGGTCTGTATTCACGCCCGCAGGTGCTGCTGCTGGATGAACCGTTCAGCGCCGTGGATGCCTTCACGCGCATGAAGCTGCAGGACCTGCTGCTGCAACTGGCCGACCACCATGCCATCGCCCTGCTGCTGGTGACCCATGATGTGGACGAGGCGTTGTACCTCAGTGACCGAGTGCTGGTGATGGACAACCGGCCCAGCAGCATCCGCCAGACGCTGGCCTTGGATTTGCCGCACCCGCGAGACCGGCGCGATCCGATGTTGGCGAAGCTCAAGGCGCTTTCACTGACCGAGCTGCAACGCGCCCACGTCATCTGATACCCGCCTTTTACCACTCAACAATCAGCCCAGGGGGCCGCGGGTGACGCTCGCCGCCCCTGCGACCATGCGTCCTGACTTGTCCGTTGACCATCGACGGCACACACCATATAGTGTGCCCACAAACAGATCCCACCACTACATAGTGTGCAGAATCGGTATTTACCGACCATACTATGAGCGGTATTTCAATGCCTTTAAGCCTGCAAACCCTATTATTTTTTGGACGGTTCCACAGGCCGTCAGAACAGACCGCAAGGGAGTATTTCAATGCTGAGTTGGGATGAAGTCGACAGCGAAGACAGCGTTGCAGCCGTCGTCAAAGGCGCCAACGCCGGCCACGCCAGCGAAGCCAACATGGACCGCCTCGACGGTGCCGGCGCTGCCGCCGCCGTTGAAGCCCGCGCCGTCACCGCCAACGACTCCGCCGCCATCGTGCGCGCCAAGGCCGCCCTGGACAAACTCGACGTCGCCGAAGGCCTCGCCGAGCTCGAAGGCGCTTCCGCCCGCGTCGCCGTTGACGAAAAGCGCATGATCAACTGCCGCGCCGACCTCAACCAGCTCGTACCTTTCAAGTACGACTGGGCCTGGCAGAAATACCTCGACGGCTGCGCCAACCACTGGATGCCGCAAGAGGTCAACATGACCGCCGACATCGCCCTGTGGAAAAACCCCGAAGGCCTGACCGATGACGAGCGCCGCATCGTCATGCGCAACCTGGGCTTCTTCTCCACCGCCGACTCCCTGGTCGCCAACAACCTGGTGCTGGCCGTCTACCGCCTGATCACCAACCCGGAGTGCCGCCAGTACATCCTGCGCCAGGCCTTCGAAGAAGCGATCCACACCCACGCCTACCAGTACTGCATCGAATCGCTGGCCATGGATGAAGGCGAGATCTTCAACATGTACCACGAGATTCCATCGGTCGCTAAAAAAGCCGCCTGGGGCCTGAAGTACACCCGTTCGATCTCCGATCCGAAGTTCGAAACCGGCACCGTCGACACCGACAAGGAACTGCTGCGCAACCTGGTCGCTTACTACTGCGTGCTGGAAGGCATCTTCTTCTATTGCGGCTTCACCCAGATCCTGTCCATGGGCCGCCGCAACAAAATGACCGGCGTGGCCGAGCAGTTCCAGTACATCCTGCGCGACGAGTCGATGCACCTGAACTTCGGTATCGACGTGATCAACCAGATCAAAATCGAAAACCCACACCTGTGGGATGCCGAGATGAAAGAAGAAGCGACCCAGATGATCCTGCAAGGGACCCAGCTGGAAATCGAATACGCACGCGACACCATGCCGCGCGGCGTGTTGGGCATGAACGCGGCGATGATGGAGGATTACCTCAAGTTCATCGCGAACCGTCGCCTGTCGCAGATTGGCTTGAAGGAAGAATACCCAGGCACGACTAACCCGTTCCCGTGGATGAGCGAGATCATGGACTTGAAGAAAGAGAAAAATTTCTTCGAGACTCGCGTGATCGAGTACCAGACCGGCGGCGCGTTGAGCTGGGATTGATTCAACAGCACCGATCCAAAATGTGGGAGGGGGCTTGCTCTCGATAGCGGTGTATCAGTCACAGCTGCTGTAACTGAACCACTGCTAACGGGGGCAAGCCCCCTCCCACATTGGAAACGCGATGCTCCATCAACTTGCAAATTGCCTTCTATGTCCAACCAAACCATCAAGACGCCCTGTGTAGGCCTGTGTTCCACCGTCTACGGTGACCTGGTCTGCCGGGGCTGCAAGCGCTATCACCACGAAGTGATCCAGTGGAACGGCTACAACGCTGAAGAAAAACAGGCGGTGTGGCTGCGCCTGGAGCAGTTGCTGGTGCAGGTGATGGCCAGCAAGCTGGAAGTGTTCGACCCGCAGCGTCTGCGCCAGCAACTGGAAGACCGCAAGATTCGCTTCATGGCGCACCAATCGCCGTATTGCTGGGCCTACCAGTTGATTGCCCGGGGGGCTCGGGTGATGTCCAGGCTGGACGCCTACGGGCTGGCGCTGCTGCCGGAGTTTCGCGACCGCAACCTTGCGGACCTGCGCGATGCGATTGACCGAGAGTTTTTCCTGCTCTCCGAGGCGCATTACGAGCGCTACATTGCGCCGGTATTCATGCGCGAATCCTTTGGCCCAGCCCTGATCGCCACGCTCTGACGCACAATTGTGTTTAAAATGCCGCCCGCTCAACGACTGACGCTCAACGATGACCCCAGACGCACTCGCCACCCTGCATGCCCATCTGCTCACCGCCCTGGCCAGCGCTCCCGCTGAAACCCGGCGCCTGTTTCACGGCCGTGGCCGCTGCTGGCCGGGCCTGGAGCAGTTGACGGTGGACTGGCTGCAAGGCGTGGTGCTGGTGGCGCTGTTCAAGGAAACCGAGCATCTGGAGGCCTTGAAGCAGCAACTGCTGCAGATCGACTGGGCCGGCTTCGGCGCCCATACCGTGGCGCTGCAGCATCGCTACCTGCCGCAAAGCACCACCGAGTGGCTGGTGGGCGACGCCATCGACGAGCTGACTATCACCGAAGGCGGCCTGCGCTACCTGATCGACCTGGGTAAAAAGCAGAACAGCGGCCTGTTCCTCGACATGCGCTATGGGCGTAACTGGGTGCGCGAGCAAGCCAGGGGCCAGCGTGTACTGAACCTGTTTGCCTACACCTGCGGTTTCTCGGTAGCCGCTATCGAAGGCGGTGCCGACCATGTGGTGAACCTGGACATGGCCCGTGGCGCCCTGAGCCGTGGGCGTGACAATCATCGCCTGAACGGTCATGACTTGAGCCGGGTGACCTTTCTGGGCCACGACCTGTTCAAGTCCTGGGCCAAGGTCACCAACAGCGGCCCCTATGATCTGGTGATCATCGACCCGCCCTCCTTCCAGAAAGGCAGTTTCCTGCTGACCAAGGACTACCAGCGCGTCCTGCGCCGCCTGCCGGATTTGCTCACGTCCCAGGGCACCGTACTGGCGTGCATGAACGATCCGGCGTTTGGCGAAGACTTCCTGATCGACGGCGTTACCCGCGAAGCACCGGGCCTGCGCTTCGTCGAACGCCTGGAAAACCCGCCGGAATTCCCCGATATCGACGCGCAAAGTGGTCTGAAGGCCCTTGTGTTTCGCCAGGGCTGATGCCGAAACGTCCTACGCTTGCTACGCTAAGCCATGCGCCGGGCGGTGAACCTTATCCCCGCCTTCCCGGTCGATACCTGCATTCCTGGCCAGACTCGACGGCGTTACGTTGTCGGCTGCCCCGTTTGACCCTTTGGAGAACCGCCCGTGATATCGACCCTGCATGTAGCCAGAATCAAAGCCTGGGGCGCCCACGGCTTTACCGCCACCGGTGTGGTATTGGCATTCCTGGCCACCCTGGCGCTGCTGGAAAACTCACCCAAGGCCTGCCTGCTGTGGCTTGGCCTGGCACTGGTGGTGGATGGCGTCGACGGCTCCCTGGCGCGACGGGTCAACGTCAGCACGGTGCTGCCCAGCTTTGACGGCTCGGTACTGGACCTGGTGATCGATTACCTCACCTACGTGTTCATCCCCGCACTGTTTATCTACCGCTACATCGACCTGCCGGAATTTAGCCATTTGTTCGCGGTGTCGGTGATCCTGGTGTCGTCGCTGTTCTGCTTCTGCAACGTCAACATGAAGAGCAAGGACAACTATTTCGTCGGCTTCCCGGCGGCCTGGAACGTCGTGGCTTTGTGCGTGTACATCATCCAGCCGGACGCGTGGATCACCTTGCTGACCGTGATCGGCCTGGCGCTCCTGACCGTGACGCCGATGAAGTTTCTGCACCCGTTCCGGGTCAAGCGGTTCATGCCGATCAATATCGCGGTGACCACGATCTGGTTGCTGTGCAGCTTCCTGATGGTGGTGGATTACCCGAACACCAACCCATGGACCTTCGGGCTGTGGTCGCTGATGTCGGCGTACTTTCTGGGGATTTGCATCTGGCGCACGGCGCTGGAGTGGATGGGTACCCACAAATAGCCAGACAAACACTGTTAAACCTGTGGGAGGGGGCTTGCCCCCGATGACGGTGGGTCAGCAACACTTGAGCTGACTGACCCAGCGCTATCGGGGGCAAGCCCCCTCCCACATTTGGATTTGCGTACTTCCGGCAGGTCTGCATCGGCACTGGAGTGGATGGGCACCCACAAATAGCCAGACAAACACGATTAAACCTGTGGGAGGGGGCTTGCCCCCGATGACGGTGGGTCAGCAACACTTGAGCTGACTGACCCACCGCTATCGGGGGCAAGCCCCCTCCCACATTTGGATTGGCGCACTTCCGGCAGGTCTGTATCGGCACTGGAGTAGATGGGCACCCACAAATAGCAGACAAACACGATTAAACCTGTGGGAGGGGGCTTGCTCCCGATGACGGTGGGTCAGCAACACTTGAGCTGACTGACCCAGCGCTATCGGGGGCAAGCCCCCTCCCACATTTGGATTTGCGTACTTCCGGCAGGTCTGCATCGGCACTGGGGGGTGGATGGGCACCCACAAATGGCCAGACAAACACGGTTAAACCTGTGGGAGGGGGCTTGAACTGGCCTAATGATCCCGGACACCTCTTAAGGGCGATATGATTCGCCCAATCAGGAGGTTCCGAATGCAACAGCGAAAGACCTATACCCACGAGTTCAAGCAACGTGCTGCAAGCATGGTTCTTGATGATAACTGCTCAGTTCCCGACGTCTGCGCATCGATGGACGTTGGCCCTACGGCTCTGCGCCGCTGGGTTGATCAGGTTCGTAAAGAACGTCACAAAGGGCAGCCAGTGGCAGGTACCAAGGCTATCAGCGACGAACAGCGAGAGCTTCAACAGCTACGAGCCAAGATCAAGCGCCTGGAGACTGAGGCTGAAATCTTAAAAAAGGCTACGGCTCTCTTGATGTCGGATCCCGATCGTTTTTCCTGATCGAGGAACTGAGGGAGTCGAGTTCATATCCGACCAGCCTGCTTTGCAGTGCGCTAGGCGTTTCTCGCAGCGCGTTTTATGACTGGATTAAGCGTCGCTCAGCACCGAATGCCGAGCGTGACGCGCTTAGAGCAAAAGTCGTGCAATTGCATGTCGAAAGCCGGGAAAGTGCAGGCACACGGATGATCTCTCAGCGCCTGAAGGCCCAACAGATCAAGGCGGGAAGGTATTTAGTTGCAAAGCTCATGGCGGAGGCAAATCTGGCCAGCAAACAGCGTCGCCGCCATCAGTATCGCTCTAGAGGCGTCGAAGCATTTGTGGCCAAGAACCTGCTCGAGCGTAACTTCGAGCCAACCGCAATTAATCAGGTCTGGTGCGGCGACGTTACCAGCCTGATGGTTGGGAAACGCTGGTATCACTTGGCAGCGGTGATTGATCTGTTCGCCCGCCGAATCGTTGGCTGGGCGTTTTCTCTGATCAATGACGCCAACCTGGTTAGCAGGGCGCTGAGAATGGCGGTGGAGGTTCGAGGCAAACATGCAGGCTTGATGTTTCATTCAGATCAAGGCTGCCAATACACCAGCCAGCTCTTTCAGTCCGAGCTGCTGGAGCATGGAATAACGCAAAGCATGAGCCGCAGGGGGCAGTGCTGGGACAACGCGCCAACAGAGCGTTTCTTCGGGACGCTCAAATCAGAGTGGGTGCCCACCAAAGGCTATACGACAGTTGAAGAAGCCAAGCAGGATATGACCCGCTTTTTCATGCGATACAACCGAATCAGGCTCCACAGCTACAACAATTACCTGTCGCCAATAGCCATGGAGCAGGAGGCGGCTTGATCACCGTAACCGGTGTCCGGAAAAACTTGACCAGAACAGCTTGCCCCCGATGACGGTGGGTCAGCAACACTTGAGCTGACTGACCCACCGCTATCGGGGGCAAGCCCCCTCCCACATTTGGATTGGCGCACTTCCGGCAGGTCTGTATCGGCACTGGAGTAGATGGGCACCCACAAATAGCAGACAAACACGATTAAACCTGTGGGAGGGGGCTTGCCCCCGATGACGGTGGGTCAGCAACACTTGAGCTGGCTGATCCACCGCTATCGGGGGCAAGCCCCCTCCCACATTGGGTTCTGCTCACTCATTTGGTTTTGCGTACATTCGACGGGTAAGATGGCGGGCTTGTGTGCCCACCCAACAATAAGCCCTGCCCATGCCCTTCGAACTCAGCGTTGACCTGACCACCCTCGCCATTCTCGCCGTCGTGGCGTTTATCGCCGGCTTCATCGACGCCATCGCCGGCGGAGGTGGCCTGCTCACCACCCCTGCCCTGTTGACCGCCGGCATGCCGCCCCACCTGGTGCTGGGTACGAACAAACTCAGCTCGACCTTTGGCTCGGCCACCGCCAGCTTCACCTTCTACCGGCGCAAGCTGTTCCACCCGCGCCAGTGGGTGCATGCCATCGTCGGTACGCTGATCGGCGCGCTGGCCGGCGCCGTGGTCGCGCACTATCTGCCCGCCGAGACCCTGAACAAAATGCTGCCGGTGATCGTGTTCGCCTGCGGCGTGTACCTGCTGTTCGGTGGCACCCCCAAGGCGCCGCTGGACGCCGAGGCGCCGATTAAGAAGAAATGGCAGGCCACCCAGGGCTTTGGCCTGGGTTTCTACGACGGCGTGGCCGGGCCTGGCACCGGCGCGTTCTGGACCGTGAGCACCATGCTGCTGCACCCGATCGATCTGGTGAAGGCCAGCGGCGTGGCGCGCAGCATGAATTTTGTCAGCAACGCGGCGGCGCTGACGGTGTTTATCATCAACGGTTCAGTGGACTGGGTGGTCGGCCTGGCGATGGGGATCTCGGTGATGGGGGGCGCATTCTTTGGCGCACGCAGCGCAATCAGCGGCGGCGCCAAGTTCATTCGCCCGGTGTTCATCACCGTGGTACTCGGTTTGACGGTGCGCTTAGCCTGGCAGCACTGGTTCAGCGTGGCCTAGGCGACGGGCCACATAGAGGTCGATCAGGTAGCGCGCAATCGAGCGTGATGCCGGCAACGGCGGCAGGTCGTGGATGCTGAACCACTGCGCGTCTTCGATCTCGTCGGCCTGGGGCACGATATCGCCACTGGCATACTCGGCATGAAAGCCCAGCATCATCGAATGGGGGAACGGCCAGCACTGGCTGCCCATGTACTGCAGGTTCTTCACCTCGACCTGCACTTCCTCGCGCACTTCACGGATCAGGCAGTCTTCGGCCGACTCACCCGGCTCGGCAAAGCCGGCCAGGGTGCTATAGACCCCGCTGACAAACCGTGGCGAACGCGCCAGCAGAATTTCATCGCCTCGGGTCACCAGCACGATCATGCTCGGTGAAATCCGCGGGTAACTGCGCAGGTCGCACGCCTGGCAGTACATCGCCCGCTCCCGTGGCACCTGGACCATGGCCTGGCCGCAACTGCCGCAGAACCGGTGCTCGCGTGCCCAAGTACCAATTTGCGCGGCGTAGCCCAGCACTTTGTACAGGGTGTGATCGCCTTGCAGCATAAAGCCGCGCAGGCCTTGCCAACTGCAGCCGGGCACTTGGCCTGCGCCGTCGACTTCCAGCAGGTACACCGGCTCGCCATCGAGGTGCCCGATGCCGTGTTCGGCGAACACCGACAGGTCCTGGCGCTTGAGCCACTCCCGAGGGAACAGCGGCCCGTTGGCATCATGCAAAAAGCCATCGCGGCCGCGGGCAACCGCCCAGCCGCCGGTGGCGTCGTTGTCCAGCAGCGTTGTGGTAATCCAGCCTGAGGTCATATCGATCAATCCACGAATTCGGGAGCCTGTTTGCTCATATGGGCCGCGATGGCCACACGCAAGTCGTTGGATTGCAACATAGCCGAGTTCCAGGTGGCAACGTATTCCAGGCCATCATTGATGGTGTGGTCGCGCATATAGCTGATCATGGCCTTGGTGCCGGTCACGGCAATCGGCGACTTGGCGGCGATTTCATGGGCAATGGCCATGACGCCGGCCAACAGGCTGGCCTGGTCGGCAAACACCCGATTGACCAGGCCGATGCTGCGCGCTTCTTCGGCGCCGAACTGTCGGCCGGTGTAGGCCAGTTCACGCAGCATACCGTCGCCGACGATGCGCGGCAGGCGTTGCAGGGTGCCGACGTCGGCGGCCATGCCAATGTCGATTTCCTTGATCGAGAACTGCGCGTCCTCGGCGGCGTAGCGCATGTCACAGGCGCTGATCAGGTCGATCGCGCCGCCGATGCAATAGCCCTGGATCGCCGCCAGAACCGGCTTGCGGCAGTTGTCGACCGCATTGAACGAGGCTTGCAGTTCGAGGATCTTGCGCCGCAGCAGGCGCGCATTGCGGCCCACGTCCTTGCCCAGCTCAGTGGCCACCGAGGCCAGCAGCATCAAGTCGATGCCGGAGGAAAAGTGCTTGCCGGCACCGCTGAGCACCACCGCGCGCACGGCATCGGTGTCGTCGACCCACTGGAAGATGTCGATGATTTCGCTCCAGAACGCCGCGTTCATCGCGTTGATCTTTTCCGGACGATTGATCTGCACATGGGCAACGTTGCCGCTGAGTTCGACGACGAAAGCTTGGTATTCGGACATGGCAGTGATCCCTGACTGGCGAGTGATGAGGCCCGAACTATAACAAGGGTCAGCGACGGCGCATCGGCCAAAAGCGGGACTCGCGGCCGGGATGGAAAAGACGCTGGATAAAACCCGGCACACACGCCATCCTTCGCCCTTTAAGCCGCCTGACTCGCGGCGTTCGACGTTTAAAGGATCTGCCATGCACGCCCAGCCTCTCACCATCGCCGAGTTCGACCTGATCGAAGAAACCCTGCTCAAGTACGGCGACGACCATTCGGTGCTCAACGTCGCCGAACTCGACGGCTACTTCATCGCGCTGGTGTCCAGCCCGACGCAGGTGGACATCGCCGAGTGGTTCCCGGCCATCTGGGGCGGGCAGAACCCGGCCTGGGAAAGCGCTGAGGAGGCCGGGGCGTTCCTGGACCTGTGCGTGCGCCACCTGAACACGCTGGCGGCGCAACTGGCCGGTGATGCCCGGGGTTTCAAGGCGCGCTTCGATGAGAAGGAACATCAGGGCCAACCCGTGACTCTCGCGGAAGAATGGTGTTTCGGCTACATCCGTGGCGCCGCCATCGCCAACTGGCCGCCATTGCCCACCGAACTGGCCACTCAGTTCGAGAAAATCTCCTGGTGCGCCGAGCAGGATAACTTCGAATTGCCGGCAGACCTGGATGTGCGGGCACACCAGCAACGGGTCGGCGAAATCGAACCGGCGGCGCGGGCGCTGCATGATTACTGGCTGAGCAAGCGCTAAATCTCGACAAGCACCGCACCTTTGGCCGATTATTCGGGTCCGCCCCGTCGGCCACTCCACGCCACCTCGCCTTGATCAGGAGCCTTGTCCCTTGAGTTCGCAGAAAACCGTGACCGTTACACCGCCCAACTTTCCTCTCAATGGCAAGGTCGCGCCGCCCGGCTCCAAATCCATTACCAACCGCGCCCTGCTGCTGGCGGCCCTGGCCAAGGGCACCAGCCGCTTGAGCGGCGCGCTCAAGAGCGACGACACCCGTCATATGTCAGTAGCCCTGCGGCAGATGGGCGTGACCATCGACGAGCCGGACGACACCACCTTCGTGGTCACCGGCCAAGGCAAACTGCAATTGCCGGCGCAGCCGCTGTTCCTCGGCAATGCCGGCACCGCCATGCGCTTTCTCACCGCCGCCGTGGCCACCGTGCAGGGCACCGTGGTGCTGGACGGCGACGATTACATGCAAAAGCGTCCAATCGGGCCACTGCTCGCCACCCTCGGCCAGAATGGCATCCAGGTCGACAGCCCGACCGGCTGCCCACCGGTGACCGTGCACGGCGTGGGCAAGGTGCAGGCCAAGCGTTTCGAGATCGATGGCGGCTTGTCCAGCCAGTACGTCTCGGCGCTGCTGATGCTCGCGGCATGCGGCGAGGCTCCCATTGAAGTCGCCTTGACCGGCAAGGACATCGGCGCCCGTGGCTATGTGGACCTGACGCTGGACTGCATGCGCGCCTTCGGCGCCCAAGTGCAAGCCGTCGACGACACCACCTGGCGCGTGGCCCCCACCGGTTACACCGCCCATGATTACCTGATCGAACCCGATGCCTCCGCAGCCACCTACCTGTGGGCCGCCGAGGTATTGACCGGGGGCCGCATCGACATCGGTGTCGCCGCCCAGGACTTCACCCAGCCGGACGCCAAGGCCCAGGCGGTGATCGCCCAGTTCCCGAACATGCAGGCCACGGTGGTGGGCTCGCAGATGCAGGACGCCATTCCGACCCTGGCGGTGCTCGCCGCCTTCAACAATACCCCGGTGCGCTTCACGGAACTGGCCAACCTGCGGGTCAAGGAATGTGATCGCGTTCAGGCGCTGCACGACGGTCTCAACGAAATCCGTCCGGGCCTGGCGACCATCGAGGGCGACGATCTGCTGGTGGCAGCCGACCCGGCGCTGGCCGGCACGGCGTGCAACGCATTGATCGATACCCATGCCGACCACCGCATCGCCATGTGTTTTGCCCTGGCCGGGCTGAAGATCTCGGGCATTCGTATTCAAGACCCCGACTGCGTGGCCAAGACCTATCCGGGTTACTGGAAGGCCCTGGGCAGCCTGGGCGTCGCGCTCAGCTACTAAGCAAGGCGCCAGCGCCGGTTACGGGAGGGCTTGCACATTGACCATTCGCCAACCCTGCCCACCCGGCGTCTGCGACTGCGAGCGCGAACGATTGCTGGAGGCCCCCGGCGCCGACTTGCGCATCCTGCACCTGACACGCCAGGAAGAAAAACGCCTGCTCGAGCGCCTGGAAAACCTCAAGAGCCTGCAGGACCTGGAGCATATGCAGCAGCGGATGTACGAGCAATTGGGCATCCGCCTGCATATCGCGCCGGGCCACACCGAGGTCAAGAGCATGCGCGGGATCCAGATCGTCATCGACGAACTGCCAGGCCTGTGTCGCAAGACCCGGCAGTCGATTCCGGCGGCGATTCGTCGGGGCATGGAAAAACAACCGGAAATTGCCTACCGCTTGCTCGATGCCCACGACCTGTTTCGCGACGCTTGACTCATCCTGCAACCGTCTCGCGCTCGAACAGGCCCTGCCCCACCGCCCTGGCCCTGTGCAGATGCGCCTGGGCAGTCTCGCTTTCCGACTCCAGCAAAAGCTCCGAGGTCAGCACCTGCGCTCCGCAGTAGTCAAAGATCCCGTAATCGATCTGCGTGCGCATGGCTGCGGCATAACCGTGTCGGTCGAAGGCGCTTGCATCCGCGCCGCCCAGGGCCAGCAGATGCACTTTGAGGTGGCGCAACTTCTTGGTCACCGGCGTATCTGGGCCGTAGTCGATTGCCCAGCCGTTGACAAAGACGCGGTCGATCCAGCCCTTGAGCAGCGCCGGCATTGACCACCAGTAGATCGGAAACACCAATACCAAGGCATCGGCGCGCTCGATGCGTGCCTGTTCGGCCAGCACATCCGCTGGCGGCGTTTCGCGGTTTCGGTGTACGCGGTGATCGGCGGCGCAATAGCGAGGGTCGAAGCCTTCGGCCGCCAGGTCGCCCAGTTCAAACGTGTGGCCGCAGGCAACCAGGCCGGCGCCGACGTGCTCGGCCACGCTGCGGGTAAGGGATTGCGGGTCGTGATGCGCGACAACGATGAGTGCATGCATGACATTGACTCCTTTTAGGCTTAAGCTACTTTTAGTAAGTTAACGCCCTTAAGTTACTTTTGGTATATAAGCATGTCAAGCGAACACTCCCCTGCCCCACGTCGGCGCCTTTCCCGCGAGGAACGCCTGCAGCAATTATTGGAGACAGCCTGGCAACTGGTGCGCGAAGAAGGCACCGACGCCCTGACCCTGGGCCGTCTGGCGGAGCTGGCCGGGGTGACGAAACCGGTGGTCTACGACCATTTCGTCACCCGTTCGGGCTTGTTGGCCGCGCTGTACGAGGACTTCGACGGGCGCCAGAACCAAGTGTTTGTCGACGCCATCGAAGCCAGTAGCGCGACGCTTGAAGCGCGTGCGTGGGTGATCGCTGAGTCCTATGTGGATTGCGTGTTGCTGCAGGGTCGCGAAATTCCGGGGGTGACGGCGGCACTCAGTGGATCGCCGGAGCTGGAAGCCCTCAAGCGCAAGTACGAGGCGATTTTCCTCGACAAATGCCGCTACGCCCTTGCGCCCTTCGCACCAGGTGGCAGGCTTTCCCAAGCAGGGCTGCGCGCCATGCTGGGTGCGGCCGAGGCCTTGTCCCACGCAGCAGCCAACGGGGAAATCAGCCGCGAAGAAGCGCAGCAGGAATTGCTGGAAACCATCCTGGCGATGGTCAGGCGCGGTGCATGTGGGAGGGATCCTGCTCCCGATAGCAGTGGTTCAGTCAATTAATAGTGGCCTGACACACCGCCATCGGGGGCAAGCCCCCTCCCACATTTGGATCTGGGCAGGCTCAAGACTGCATCAAACCTTAACGTTTCACCTGGCTGGCGGCCGCATGCGACATCTGCAACACCACAAAACCAATGTGGGAGGGGGCTTGCCCCCGATAGCGGCGGTGCAGTCAATTCATAGATGACTGACCCACCGCCGTGCTCAGCCCAAGCGTGCGTCTACAAACCGCTGCACCTTGCGCGTCAGTTGATCCAGGTGCCGGTCGCGCTGCTTTTCCGCGTCCACCATCGCCCGCTTACCGTGCTTTTGCAGCAGGTAGGTATGAATCTGCCGCACTTCCAGCGAGCTGTAGATAGCCGCCACGTCCAGCACACCCATCAAGCCATCGGTGCCGTAGTCCCGCGTATTCATCAGCACCTGGGTACCACGCGCGCCACGGACCTTGAAGCCCATGGCTTCGAACGCCGGAACCTTCTCCACCGCGCACGCCAGCTCTGCATGGGGATAGCGCGCAAGCACGTCGCCCAACATCGCCCGGGCCACACCCTGGCGCCTGAAACCGGCGTGCACGGCCATGAATGCGACGCCACAGGCGTGGGGGTCATCCTTCACCGGCAGATACAGGCAGAAGCCAACCACTGTCTCGTCCTGCATCGCCACCACCAGTTCAACGGCGATGCCCTTCGATCCGTCCAGTGCCTCCAGGTACAGGTGCACCTCATAACCGATGGCGTACTGATAAATGTTGTAGAGCAGGTTGCTGGACGCCAACGCCACGCTGCTGATGTCGGTGAGGTTGTCGACCACCAGCTGCAGGATCTGGCTGTTGACCGGCTCGGGGCACGGCGTGGTGTAGCGGGTAAGGCTGTACATGCACATTCCTGGTTTTCTACGTCAAGGCAGCGGCGATTGTACCTGTTGCGCGCCGTGTAACCGGGTTCTCACCCGCAGACACTCAACAATTGCGCAAAAAAAGTTCGGACCAACGGGTGCATGCATGCACCTGGATCGCGCATCATGGGCACTTTCAAGCTCAAGGGTAACGTCCATGCGCGTTCTGTCATTGATGATGGGTCTTACGACGCTGGCCGCCAGTACGGTGTTCTGCGCCAGCGCGATGGCGAATGAAGAAAGTCAGTTGGTACAACAGATCAACCAATACCGCAGCCAGGTGCAGCGCTGCGGCGACCAGGGTTCCCAGGAGCTGCCACCGCTGAGCAGTGATGCACGGCTGGTGCTGCCGGCCTCCAATGCCGGCGATTTGCAGCAGTCCCTGGCGCGGGCCGCGTACCCCATGGTCAACGTGCAGGCTATCAGCCTGTCCGGGCCCAAGGATGCCGAGGCCGCCATGAAAGCGGTGCGTGAAAGTTTCTGTCGCGTGGTACTCGACCCGCAGTTCGTCGATATCGGCGTCAGCAACAGCGGCCAGGACTGGCGCATCGTGCTCGCCCGCCCGCTGCTGACCAGCGGCCTGGGCGACTGGCAGACCGAAGGCCGCAAACTGCTCGACCTGATCAACGCCGCCCGCGCCCAGCCGCGCCAGTGCGGCACCGAAGCGTTCACGGCGACCACGCCGCTGTCGTGGAACGACGACCTGGCCGGCGCCGCCAACAGCCACACCCGCAACATGGCCAACGGCAACTTTTTCGACCACCTGGACCACGACGGGCGCACCCCCGGTGACCGCGCCGAGCTGGCCGGCTACATCGCCAAGAACATCGGCGAGAACATCGCCGCCGGCCTCGATACCCCACGCAAGGTACTCGACGGTTGGCTCGCCAGCCCCGGCCACTGCGCCAACCTGATGAACCCGCAATTTCGCGAGTTGGGCGCGGCCTACGCGATGGACCCCAAAAGCGATGCGGGCATTTACTGGACGGGGCTGTTCGGCACCCAATAGGTTGGGCGCCGGCCCAGGCCGGCGGCCACCCGCGCCGCCAAATGGACGGTGAAATCAAAGTGCTATCTAGGAGATAATCGCGCTGAACCGATCCAGGTCATTCCGGTCTTTTGTTTGTCAGTCTGACCTCTTCAAGGCTTAACAAGCGTAGCGAACAAGGTGTGAACCCAATGATGAACTGGCTGCAAGGCAGCAGCGAAATGGCTGAGCGGGTTCGTCGGCATGATTGGTCCAATACGCCCCTGGGGCCGCTGGAACACTGGCCCGACGTGCTCAAGACAACCGTTGCGCTGTGCTTCGCCTCCAGCTTTCCCCAGGCCATAGTCTGGGGGCCGCAGCTGATTACTCTCTACAACGATGCATTCGTGCCGATCCTGGGCAACAAGCCCGACGCCCTCGGCCGCCCGTTCAACGAGGTATGGCATGAGGTCTGGGATGACATCCGTCCTATCGCCGACACCGCGTTCGCCGGGCATGCCACCTATATCGAAAATTTTCCGCTGTTGATCCAGCGTAACGAGGCACCTGAACAGGCGTATTTCACCTTTTGCTACAGCCCGATCCGCGATGCACAAGGCAGGGTGGTCGGGTTGCTCGATACGGTGACCGAAACCACCGCCACCGTGTTCCTCGCCCGGCGCCTGGAAGTATTGGACGCCATCGGCAGCAGCGTCGCCACCGCCACCGATGCCGAAGACATCATGACTTCGACCACCCGCCTGGTGGCAGAACACCTGCAGGTGTCGATTTGCGCCTACGCCGACATGGAAGACGATCAGGACGGTTTTACCATTCGCGGTGACTGGTCGGCGCAAGGTTCGCCAAGCATCATCGGCCATTACAGCCTGGCCGCGTTCGGTGAGCGCGCCGTGACCTGCCTGCGCGCCGGCGAGCCGCTGGTAGTGTGCAACAACCTGCTCGAACTGCCGCCCCATGAAGCAGCCACCTTCCAGGCACTCGGTGTCACCGCGACCATTTGCATGCCGCTGATCAAAGACGGACGCCTCACCGCCTTGATGGCCGTGCACGACAGACAGCCCCGCTACTGGTCCTCCTATGACCTGGCACTGTTGGGCGAAGTCACCGAACGCTGCTGGGCGCATATCGAACGCGTACGCGCCGATGCCGCGGTGCGTGAAGGGCTGGCGGCCTACACCGAGCTCAATGCAACCCTGGAACAGCGCGTGGAAGAACGCACCCGTGCCCTCGCCCAGGCTGAAGCCGCGCTGCGTCAGTCGCAAAAGCTCGAGGCCATCGGCCAACTCACCGGCGGCGTCGCCCACGATTTCAATAACCTGCTGACAATCATCCGCTCATCCGTGGACTTCCTGCGCCAACCGGGGCTGTCGGAAGAGCGCCGGCAACGCTACATGGGCGCGGTGTCCGATACCGTCGAGCGGGCCAGCAAGCTCACCAGCCAATTGCTCGCCTTTGCCCGTCGCCAGCCGTTGAATCCGCAGGTCTTCGATGTCAGCCAACGGGTGCAGAACATCGCCGACATGCTCGAAAGCGTCACCGGCGCACGCATTCACGTGCAGGTGCAATTGCCTGACCAGCCCTGCTATGCGCGCATCGACCCCAGCCAGTTCGAAACCGCCCTGATCAACATCGCCCTCAATGCGCGCGATGCGATGGATGGCCAGGGCACCCTGAGCATCAAGGTAGCCGCGCAGCAGCCTCTGCCGCGCATCCGCGGGGATGCCGAGTCGCACCTGCCCTACATCAGCATTGCCCTGGCCGACACCGGCATCGGGATCCCCGGCGACACCTTCGAACGTATTTTCGAGCCTTTCTTCACCACCAAGGCCGTCGGCAAGGGCACCGGGCTGGGCTTGTCCCAGGTATTTGGCTTTGCCAAGCAATCGGGCGGCAATATCGATGTGGCCAGTACCCTCGGGCAAGGCACGGTGTTCACCCTGTACCTGCCGCAAGTCGAAGGCGAAGCCGCGCCGCAGCAGGAAGAACACGAGGATCTTCCAGCACCGCTGGATGTTGCCCAATTGCATGTCCTGATCGTGGAGGACAACCTGGAGGTGGGACGCTTCGCCAGCCAGATCCTCAAGGACCTGGGTTACCAGACCACCTGGGCCACCAATGCCGAGCAAGCCCTTACGCTGGCCGGCAAAGACGCCGAGGCCTTCGACGCGATTTTCTCGGATGTGGTAATGCCAGGCATGACCGGCGTCGCCATGGCCAAGCTGCTGCGCCAGCGCCGTGCGGACCTGCCGGTGGTACTCGTGTCGGGTTACAGCGAAGAATTGGCGGACAGCGGCTATGAAGGCTTTGAGTTCCTCGCCAAGCCCTACTCCGCCGAACAGGTCGCCCGCGCATTGGCCAAGGCCATGACCAAAGATCAGCCCGCCACGGCCACCTGATTGCGGCCACGCGCCTTGGCCTGATACAGCGCCTGGTCGGCGCTGTCCATCAACACGTAAAGGTCCAGCGCCTGGGCATGGGTCGAGGCCAGACCCAGGCTGGCGCTCAGCCCCTGCACCGGGCCGGCCTTCAGTTCGCCGATGGCCTGGACCAGTTGCGCTGCGAGGCGGCGCGCAGTCTCCAGCGACGTGTTGGGCAGCAGGATCGCAAACTCTTCGCCGCCAAGACGACCGTACACATCCACCTGACGGAACCCGGCGCTGATCACGCCGCCGATCTGGCGCAACACCTGATCGCCGACCTGGTGGCCGTAGGTGTCATTGATGCTTTTGAAGTGATCCATGTCCAGCATCAGCGCGCACAACGGCTGCTGTTCGCGGCGGCACTGGGCGTGCAGCAGCTGGGCGCGTTCGAAAAACGCACGACGGTTCATCAACCCGGTCAATTCATCGGTCTGCGCGGCATGGGTTGAAATGGCGTGAGCGCGCTCCATTTGCCGCGTCAGGCGAAAGGCTTTTTCCAAAGCGTCGGAGAGTTTGCGCGTGGCACCCACCACAAAGGACGAGAACACCAATACCGCCAGCGCCACGCCCACCTGCATCGGTGACGGCTGGAACAGCAGCCACAGGGTACAGGGCAACAGCACCAGGTACATGGACACCAGCGACATGTAGCGATAGGCCGAATAGCACGACACCGCACTCACCGACATGCCCACGGCAAACAGCATGACCAGCACCTGGGACACCCGGTCATCGACCGGCATCACCGCCAGCGCGCCGCCTCCCCAGATGCCCGCCGACAGCATCAGTGTCAGCCAATAACGACGCTCCCAGCGTGCAGGCGTGCGCTCGCTGTCCGGGCAGCGGAACCATTCGACGAACAGCTGCAGGCGCACCAGCGACGAGCCCGCCAGCAGCACCAGCCATATCAGGATGGTCGAGTGATCGAAGCGGTCCCAGCACAGCCAGCAGAGCATGACCGCGCCCAGGTAGCTGCCAAGGATGGCCGGAAACGATTGGCGAAACAGCTGGTGCAAACGGTCTGTTCGCACCTGCTCCTCGATAACGCGGTCCGGGTCTTGCCCAAGGCTGTTCATGCGCGTCGCCTGCTTGGCTGCCGACAAAGGCGCCATTGTGGCACCCTGCCAGCAGCGCGGACAACCGCCGCCGGCGCGCTACCGCGTTTTAACCCGCCTCAGGCCGCAGAATCAGCACCCCCAACGGCGGCAGGTTCAACGACAGGGATACCGGCTGCCCATGGCGCGGTTCATCCAGGGTCTGCACCGCGCCGCCATTACCGTAGTTGGACCCGGCATACATGTCGGCGTCACTGTTGATCACCTCGCTCCAGCGCCCGGCAAACGGTACGCCGACGGCGTACGCCTCACGCGGCACCGGGGTGAAGTTGGCGACCACCAGCACCGGCTTGCCGTCCTTGCTCCAGCGCAGCCAGGCATAGACGCTGTTGATCGCGTCGTCGCCAATCAGCCACTGGAAGCCCTGAGGCGCATCATCCTGCTCATGCAGCGCCGGTTCCTCGCGGTACAGGCGGTTCAAGTCGCCCACCAGCTTCTGCACCCCACGGTGCTCGGGGTATTGCAGCAGGTACCAGTCCAGTTGCTGGTCGTGGTTCCACTCCCGCCATTGGCCGAATTCGCAGCCCATGAACAGCAGCTTCTTGCCCGGGTGCATCCACATGAAGCTCAGGTAGGCACGCAGGTTGGCGAATTTCTGCCAGCGGTCGCCGGGCATCTTGTCGATCAGCGAGTGCTTGCCGTGCACCACTTCATCATGGGAAATCGGCAGGATAAACCGCTCGGACCAGGCGTACACCAGGCCAAAACTCAGCTCGTTGTGGTGATGGGCGCGGTACACCGGGTCTTGCTGGATGTAATGCAGCGAGTCATGCATCCAGCCCATGTTCCACTTGTAGTTAAAGCCCAGGCCACCTTGCTGGGTGCTTTGGCTGACGCCCGGCCACGCCGTGGATTCCTCGGCGATCACCAGGGCACCCGGCGCCTCCAGGGCTACCACGTCGTTCAAGTGGCGCAGAAACTCGATGGCTTCCAGGTTCTCGCGGCCACCGTGACGGTTGGGCACCCACTCGCCGGCTTTGCGCGAGTAGTCGCGGTACAGCATCGACGCCACCGCATCCACGCGCAGGCCGTCGACGTGAAAGTGCTTGAGCCAGTGCAACGCCGAGGCGAGCATGAAACCGTGCACTTCGGTGCGGCCCAGGTTGTAGATCAGCGTGTCCCAATCCTGGTGGAAACCTTCCAGCGGGTTGGCGTATTCGTACAACGCGGTACCGTCGAATTGCGCCAGGCCGTGGGTGTCGGTCGGGAAATGCGCCGGTACCCAGTCGAGGATCACGCCAATATCGGCCTGATGGCAGGCGTTGACGAAATACGCGAAATCTTCCGGCGAGCCAAAACGTGCACTCGGCGCGAACTGCGACAAGGCTTGATAGCCCCAGGAACCGCCGAAGGGGTGCTCCATGATCGGCATCAGCTCGATGTGCGTGAAGCCCAGTTGCTGCACGTAGGGAATCAGGCGCTCGGCCAGTTCGCGCCAACCGTACTGGCGCGCCACTTCGCCGGCCTCGTCGAGTTCGCATTGCCAGGAACCGACGTGCAACTCATAGATCGACAGCGGCGCGGTGGATTTCTGCTTGTCACCGCGCGCCTGCATCCACTCATGGTCCTGCCAGTCCACCTGCAACGGCGCGGCAACCTTCGAAGCGGTGTCCGGCGGCAGTTGGGTGGCCAGGGCGACCGGGTCGGCCTTGAGCGGCAGGATCCCATGGGCGCCGAGAATTTCGTACTTGTAGGCCGCGCCCGGTTGCAGGCGCGGAATAAAGATCTCCCACACGCCCGACGGATGACGCAAGCGCATCGGATGCCGGCGACCGTCCCAGACGTTGAAGTCGCCCACCACCGACACCCGTCGGGCATTCGGTGCCCAGACGGCAAAGCGCACGCCCTGCACACCGTCCACCGTGGTCACCTGAGCGCCCAGGCAATTGCCCAGGTCGCGGTGGTTGCCTTCGGCAAACAGGTACAGGTCCATTTCCCCCAGCAGCAATTGGCTGAAGCTGTAAGGGTCTTCGGTGATCTGCTCACCGCCGGCCCACTGGATCTTCAACAGGTAATTCTGGCGCGTGCCGAAGTGCCCCACGAACAGCCCCGGCACCTGGGTGGCGTCGAGGCTGCCGATCGGCTCGCCACTGTCACGTGCCAGCACCTGGACGCTCAGCGCTTCGGGCAGGAACGCGCGGATAAATTGCCCGCCCTGCTCGTCGTCGTGCGGCCCAAGGACCGAGAATGGATCGTGGTGCTCGGCGCGCACCAGCGCGTCGACGTCCTTGGACGCCGGCATTGCAGTCAACTTGGGCTGCAGCGGTTCTCTATGCGTAAAACTCATGACGTCTCCCCACCGCGTGCAGTTTTCGATTCAGGTGTAAGCCCGCTGAGCAAACCGTGCAGCCCTTGCAAGGGCACCGGCAACCAGCTCGGGCGATTTTCCGCTTCGTAGGCCACTTCATACGCGGCCTTCTCCAGGCTGAATAATGTCAGCGCAGCACCCTGGCCGTTGGCATCCTGCCAGTCATGCGCCAGTGTAGCCGTCGCTGCCTGATAAGCCTGGGTAAATGCCTGGCGGGCTTCACTCAGGTAACGCTCGGTCACGCGTCGACGGGCGGCATCCGCTTCCGGCGAATGGTCAACTGCTTGTACATTCAGCGCCATGGCCGCCGCGTAATCGAAGGAGCGCAACACACCGCTCACATCCTTGTACGGGCTGTGCTTGCCGCGCCGTTCATGCAGCGGACGCGCCGGTTCACCTTCAAAGTCGATCAAATAGGCATCGCCCTTGACCACCAATACCTGGCCCAGGTGCAAGTCACCGTGGACGCGAATTCGCAACCCGCCCTGCGTGGCTTTCGCCAACGCCTTGACGTGCGCGCCGATGGCTTTTTCCTGCGCCAGTAGTTCACTGACCAGCGCCTGATCGGCGGGGTTCAACTGGCTTTGATTTAGTTTGAGCAACTGCAAGGCCCGCTGGATCTGCGCGCCCACATCCTTGGCCCAGGCCTGGGTGTCCTTGACTGAGGTCACTTCGGGCTTGAAGTCCGTGTTCTGGGTGGGTGCACCCAACACCACATGCATCTCACCCAGACGCTGGCCGAGCAGGCCGGCAAAGTCGGCCAGTTCGCCCAGGGCGTTGTAATGCTGTTCCTGTTCGGAGATCGCTTCGGCCAGTTCGTCGCGAATCGCGCGTTCGAGGTTGTTCTGGGTCCAGCTCCAGGCATCGCCCTGGTTGCTCAGATAGCCCTGGGCGATCATCAGCAGGTTGTCCTCGCCCTGGGCGTCGCGCCGGCTCATCGACCCCATCAGCGGAGAAATATTCGGGTAAGCGGCTTCGGTGAGGTAGGCGCTCATTTCCAGCTCCGGGTGCACCCCGGTGCTGACTTTGCGGATCAGCTTGAGCACCAGGCTCTCGCCCACGACCACCGAACTGTTGGACTGCTCGGCAGACAGGTAGCGCACCGGCGCTTCGTCCGTCAGTTGCAAGGCGGCCAAATGCGGGGTTGCCTCAAAGCGCAAATCACCCTCGCTGCAGTTGAGCACGGTGCCGGCCTGCAGGTTCTGGATCACCGCACGCACGAAGGGCTCAAGGCTGAACGCGTCGGTCACCAGCCCAACCTGGCGGCTGCGGCGTACACGGGCCATTGCCAGTTGCTGGGGCAAGGCCGTGGTGAGTTGGTCTTCGCCGAGGAAACCGAAGGGCAGCTGATAACGGCTGGTCTGCCCTGCGCTGGTGACGTCGATTTCGCTGAGCAGCACAGGGTGCTGCGGGTCGCCGAAGCGCACGCCGTAGGCGATTTTCACGCTGTCGATCGTGGCGTCTTTACCCGCGAACCAACGGCGCTTGGGCAGCCAGGCCGGCAGCGAAGTGTGTTCCAGGGTCGTGCGGCAAGGCTCTTCCAATAATTCTTCCATACGTTTTTTCAACACCAATGTCGTGAAGTCAGGAATGCTCTGGGCCGGTTCCACATGCCAGCTGGGCATCTGGTTTTCCGCGGCCAGCACAAACCAATAAAAGCCATAGGGCGCCAGGGTCAGCAGGAAATTGAGCTGGCCAATAGGCGGGAACGCGTTACCGCCCAGCATCTCCACCGGCACCATGCCGGCAAAGCCCGACAGGTCCAGCTCTGCGGCCTGGGCGCTGCGCGACACGTTGGCCACGCACAGGATGATTTCGGTGTGGCCGTCTTCTGCGGTGTATTCGCGGGTATACGCGAGGATGCGGCGATTGGCGGGCGAGAGCATTTTCAGGCTGCCACGGCCGAACGCCTTGGATTGCTTGCGCACCGCGAGCATGCGCCGCGTCCAGTTGAGCAGTGAATGCGGGTCCTGGGCCTGGGTCTCGACGTTGACCGACTGATAGCCGTATTGCGCGTCCATGATCGGCGGCAACACCAGGCTGGCCGGGTCGGCGCGGGAGAAACCGCCGTTGCGGTCGATGGACCACTGCATCGGCGTGCGCACGCCGTCGCGGTCGCCCAGGTAAATATTGTCGCCCATGCCGATTTCGTCGCCGTAGTAGAGGGTCGGCGTGCCGGGCATCGACAGCAACAGGCTGTTGAGCAATTCGACGCGGCGCCGGTCACGCTCCATCAGCGGCGCCAGGCGGCGCCGAATGCCCAGGTTGATACGCGCGCGGCGGTCGGCGGCGTAGTAGTTCCACAGGTAATCGCGCTCTTTGTCGGTGACCATTTCCAGGGTCAGTTCATCGTGGTTGCGCAGGAAGATCGCCCACTGGCAATTGGCCGGGATTTCCGGGGTCTGGCGCAGGATGTCAGTGATGGGAAAGCGATCTTCCTGAGCCAGCGCCATGTACATGCGCGGCATCAACGGGAAGTGGAAAGCCATATGGCATTCATCGCCGTCGTCACCTTTGCGTTCGCCGAAGTAGAGCTGGGTGTCTTCCGGCCATTGGTTGGCTTCGGCCAGTAACATGCGGTCCGGGTAATGCGCGTCGATTTCGGCGCGAATCTGCTTGAGCACGTCGTGGGTTTCGGCAAGGTTCTCGTTGTTGGTGCCGTCACGCTCGATCAGGTAGGGAATCGCATCCAGGCGCAGGCCGTCGATGCCCAGGTCGAGCCAGTAGCGCATCACCGACAGCACCGCTTTCATCACCTGCGGGTTGTCGAAGTTGAGGTCGGGCTGGTGCGAATAGAAGCGGTGCCAGAAGTACTGGCCGGCCACGGGGTCCCAGGTCCAGTTGGACTTCTCGGTGTCGAGGAAGATGATCCGCGTGCCGTCGTATTTCTGGTCATCATCGGACCAGACATAGAAGTCTCGCGCCGCCGATCCCGGCTTGGCCTTGCGCGCGCGCTGGAACCAGGGGTGCTGGTCGGAGGTGTGGTTGATTACCAGCTCGGTGATCACCCGCAGCCCGCGTTTGTGCGCCTCGGCGATGAAGCGCCTGGCGTCGGCCATGGTCCCGTAGTCGCTGTGCACGCCACGGTATTCGGCGATGTCGTAGCCGTCGTCGCGGCGTGGCGATGGGTAGAACGGCAGCAGCCAGATGGTGTTCACGCCAAGGTCGGCGATGTAGTCGAGCTTGGCGATCAGCCCGGGAAAGTCACCAATGCCGTCGTTGTTGGAGTCGAAATAGGATTTGACGTGCACCTGGTAAATCACCGCGTCCTTGTACCAGAGCGGGTCTTTGATAAAGGTGGCTGCCTTGGGTTTTTTCGCCATTGGAAACTCCTGGAATGCTGAAATGTGATCAGTGTGGGAGGGGGCTTGCCCCCGATGCGGTAGATCAGTCACCTCATTTATCAACTGAAACACCGCTATCGGGGGCAAGCCCCCTCCCACATTTGATCTCCACTGGGTTCAGGAAGCGGTAATCCGCCAGATCCCAAACGGCATCTGCGGCTCCAGGCGTGTCCATTGGGTCTTGCCATACCAGGTCCAGCGATGGCCATTCATCAAGTCTTCGCCCTGGGTCTGGGCGTCGTCCGGCAAGCCCATCTCCCATAGCGGCAATTCGAAGTGCGCTTCCTGGGCGTTGTGCGGGTCGAGGTTGATGGCCACCAGCACGAAATTGCTGCCGTCCTCGCTGCGCTTGCCGAAGTACAGGATGTTGTCGTTCCAGGCGTTGTAGAGCTTGAGTCCCAGATGCGTCTGCAACGCCGGGTTCTGCCGGCGGATGCGGTTGAGCTGGGCGATCTCGGCAATGATGTTGCCGGGCGCGGTGAAATCGCGGGGGCGAATCTCGTATTTCTCCGAGTCCAGGTATTCCTCTTTGCCCGGCACTGGCGCCGACTCGCACAGCTCGAAGCCCGAGTACATGCCCCACAAGCCCGAGCCCATGGTGGCCAACGCGGCGCGAATCAGAAAACCCGCACGACCGGATTCATGCAAGAAGGCTGGGTTGATGTCCGGCGTATTGACGAAGAAATTCGGGCGGTAGCATTCGCGCCACGGCGACTGGTTCAACTGGGTGAAATACTCACTCAGCTCGGCCTTGGTGTTACGCCAGGTGAAATAGGTGTAGCTCTGGGAATAACCGACTTTACCCAAGCGCGCCATCATGGCCGGGGTGGTAAAGGCTTCGGCCAGGAAGATCACCTCCGGGTACTGGGCACGCACGTCGCTGATCAACCACTGCCAGAACGGCAGCGGCTTGGTGTGGGGATTATCGACGCGAAAGGTCTTCACGCCCTCTTCCACCCAGCCCACGACGATGTCACGCAGTTCGACCCACAGACTTGGGATCGCATCCGCCGCATAAAAGTCGACGTTGACGATGTCCTGGTACTTCTTCGGCGGGTTCTCCGCGTATTTGATCGTGCCGTCCGGGCGCCAGTTGAACCAGCCCGGATGCTGCTTGAGCCACGGATGGTCCTGGGAGCACTGGATGGCAAAGTCCAGGGCGATTTCCAGGCCGTGGTCGGCGGCGGCCTTGACCAGGCGACGGAAATCCTCGCGGCTTCCCAGTTGCGGGTGGATCGCCTCGTGCCCGCCCTCCTCGCTGCCAATCGCGTAGGGGCTGCCGGGATCATCGGGGCCTGCGGTCAGGGAGTTGTTCTTGCCCTTGCGGTGGCTGCGCCCGATCGGATGGATCGGCGGGAAGTACAGCACGTCAAAGCCCATGTCATGGATCATCGAAAGGCGTGAGTGCACATCGTTGAACGTGCCATGGCGGGCCGGATCGTCGGTAATCGAGCGGGGAAACAGCTCGTACCAGCTGGCGAACTGGGCGCGCTCGCGTTCCACGTCAATCGGGTAGACGGTGCTGACGCTCAAATAGGCGCGGTGGTCCGCCTGGGTCATCAGGTGTGCACTGTCTTCGTGCAGAAACTGCGCGACCTGCTCGGTTTCCAGCAAGCCGGAGAGTTCGTGGTGCAGCAGCATCAGGCGGTCGCGCAGTTCGTTGTCACTGCGCTCGGCGGCCTGCAGCACCAGGCTGCGGCCTTCCTGCAGTTCCAGGCTGACGGGCACCCCGGCTTCGTGTTTTTTGCGCAATTCATAGCAGAAGCTGGCGAAGGTATCGATCCAGGCCTCGATGCAAAACTCATGGGGCCCCTGGGTGGTGACGGTAAACGCGCCTTCCCAGCCGTTATTGCCCACATCAGTCATGACCACGCTGTGCCAATGTTCCTGCCCAAGCGGGCGCCAGCGCACCAGCACCGCCAGCTTGTCGTGGCCATCGGCGAACACTTTACTGGTCACATTGACCCGCTGACCGACCACTGCCTTGACGGCAAACTCACCGCCGTCGATCACAGGCATGGTGCTTTCAATCGCGATCCTGGGTAACAGCAGTGCTTGGGACAACGGCAACGAAGCGTGTTCTGGTACCCGTGTTTCAGCAGTCATCGAGCCTATTCCCCTTACGCCCAGTGGACGCTCTGTGCTTGATCCGAATTCGGTGATGGCAGCGCGCTTGAAGCGCAGATCCGTATTAGGTCCGAGCCCGGGCTGCGGTTAAAAGTTCAGGCGGATATGCCGCCACCGGGCGGGGAATCAATTGCCTGCGCCGGCTGTCCACCGTTGGAGCAAAGCACAAAGGAGGCCACACCGATGACTATCCCTATCCCGGCGCAAACGCCGGACCCGAATATCGATAACCCGACCTTGCCCCCCAGCGAGCCTGAACCGGTCCCGGAGCAGGAACCGCCGGAAAACGAGCCGCCACCGGTACAGGAGCCGCCGACCACCATGCCGCCGGTGATCGTCAGTCCTTCTCGAAACGCTTGACGATTTTCGGCATCACGCTGAACACCGCCAAGGCCAGCAACGTACTCAACACCGCTGTCGATTCCCGGCCCAAACCGGCCGAGACCCCAATCGCAGCGGTCATCCATAAACCCGCTGCGGTGGTCAGTCCCTTGACGTGGCCGGCGTCATCATCCTTGCCTTTGATGATGGTGCCGGCGCCCAGAAAGCCGATGCCGGCAATCACGCCCTGCACCACCCGACTCATGGCGTCGGCCTGATTGCCGGACATCTGCGGCACCATCACAAACAGCGCGGCGCCCAATGCCACCAGCATGTGCGTGCGCACCCCGGCAGCCTTGCCTTTGCTTTCGCGCTCAAAACCCAGGATGCCGCCGAGTATCGCGGCCATCAGCAGGCGCACGGTCATCTGGGTGAGTTGTTTGGCGTCGCCGATATCGGCAAATTCCGCCTGCAGGGTTTGCCACGCTTCGTGTAGCCAAGCGTCCATGGATGCCGCCCTTTTATGATTATTGATAGAAGGTGGACAGCGGCGACCGTCAGTCAGTTGCGTGGAACCCTAACGCCTGTGTGGCCCCAAACGATCACAGCCCATGAACAGGACACTGGTATGCCTATCCGTATCGACAACCAACTGTGCTATTTCACGCTCAACGACAATGGCCAGGAACAAAGCGTGCCGGCCACCCGCGTCAAGGTCGAGACCGACATCGATAAGGCCATGTCGTACGTCGAGTTGGCGGCCGAGCGGATCTACATCACTGAAGCCGAGGCCGATGCACTGACCGTCGCGGGGGCCCACGACGGGCGTGAACATGTAAAATCCGACACCCCTGGTTCGGTAATTTAATTGATCTGTATCAATCCATGAAAATCCCCTGTGGGAGGGGGCTTGCCCCCGATAGAGGAGGGTCAGTTACCTGCCCTATCAACTGACCCAGCGCTATCGGGGGCAAGCCCCCTCCCACATTTTTGACCCGGTTTGAAGATCGTTCCCACGCTCCCGCGTGGGAATGCAGCCCGAGACGCTCTGCGTCACCTGTGCGCGATTAGCTGCGCAAACCTGCCATCTGATCCGCTTTTTATCCCGCCACCTGAATCTGTTATGCAAACAGAGCGCCGGGCATAGTTCGTTGGCCTGACGGAGGCTGATGAGCGGATGACCATGAGCGAACGAATCCCCAGCGTGGAAACCTTTGAGCCCATCCACCTGAAGAAGGTGAAGGCCAGATCCACCGACAACCTGATCCACACCCGCAGCTTCACCGGCCTGTTCCGCACCTTGCGTGTGAGCGGTGCGGGCGTTCTGTTCCTGGCGTTTTTCGGCACCGTGTGGCTGAACTGGGGCGGGCGTCAGGCCGTGCTGTGGGATCTGGCCGAGAGCACATTCCACATATTTGGCGCAACCTTCTGGCCCCAGGACTTCATCCTGCTGTCGGCCTTGTTGATCATCTGCGCCTTCGGCTTGTTTGCCATCACGGTATTCGCCGGCCGCGTGTGGTGCGGCTATACCTGCCCGCAAAGCGCGTTCACCTGGCTGTTCATGTGGTGCGAAAAAATCACCGAAGGCGAGCGTCACCAGCGCATCAAACTGCACGCCGCGCCCTGGAGCCTGAACAAGCTGGCACGGCGCTCGGCCAAGCACACCCTGTGGCTGGGAATCAGCGTGCTCACCGGCCTGACTTTCGTCGGCTACTTCACCCCCATCCGCCCGTTGGCCGCCGAACTGCTGAGCTGGCAACTGGGCGGCGTCAGTCTGTTCTGGGTGTTGTTCTTCACTGCGGCCACCTACCTCAATGCCGGCTGGCTGCGCGAAGCCGTGTGCATGCACATGTGTCCCTATGCGCGCTTTCAAAGCGTGATGTTCGATAAAGACACCCTGACCATTGCCTACGACGCCGCCCGTGGCGAACGCCGTGGCGCGCGCAAACGCGAAGTGAAACCGGCAGACGCAGGCCTGGGCGATTGCATCGACTGCCAGCTGTGCGTGCAGGTGTGCCCCACCGGCATCGACATCCGTGATGGCCTGCAAATGGAATGCATCGGCTGTGCGGCGTGCATCGACGCCTGCGATTCGATCATGGACAAAATGGGTTATGCCCGGGGCCTGGTCAGCTATACCAGCGAACATCAGCTGCAAGGAGGCAAGACCCGGCTGCTACGGCCGCGCCTGATCGGCTACAGTGCCGTGCTGCTGGTGATGATCGCCGCGCTGGTGGTGGCCCTGATCGAGCGGCCGATGGTATCGCTGGACGTGACCAAGGACCGCGGCATGTTCCGCGAGAACAGCCAGGGCTTGATCGAAAACATCTACAGCCTCAAGGTCATCAACAAGACCCAGCAGCGCCAGGATTATCGCGTGGAGCTGGTGGACGCCGAGGGCTTCCAGTTGCAAGGCAAGACCCAGCTCAGCCTGGCGCCGGGTGAAATCAGCGATATTGCGGTGTCGGTGGCGCTGCTGGCGGACACACCGGCGAGCAGTTCGCAGACCCTGCGCTTCAAGGTCACGGATGTGGATGAGCCGTGGATCTACAGCGCTGCCGACAGCCGTTTTGTCGCGCCGTTGAACCGCTGATAATCCCCTGAATGTATGGCGTTCCATGTGGGAGGGGCAAGCCCCCTCCCACATTTGCCCAGCGCACACACTGAAAAACTGTTCAAGGCCCCCATGAAACGCTACGAAAAATTCGCCGATGACATCGCAGAACTGATCCGCTCCGGCGTCCTTGGCCCTGGTCAGCGCGTGCCTTCGGTGCGCTATGCCAGCCAGACCTACGGCGTCAGCCCGTCCACCGTGTTCCAGGCCTACTACCTGCTGGAACGCCGTGGCCTGATCCGCGCGCGGCCGCGTTCGGGCTACTTCGTCAATATCCATGCGCCCAGCCCGTTTTCCGAGCCGGTGGTGAGCGAGCAGGTGCACGAGTCCACCGAAGTGGATGTGAGCGAGCTGGTGTTTTCGGTGCTGGATTCGATCAAGGACCCGAACACCGTGCCCTTCGGCTCGGCCTTCCCCAGCCCGATGCTGTTTCCGCTGCCGCGCCTGGCCCGCTCACTGGCCAGTGCCAGTCGCGAAATGGACCCGCGCCTGGTGGTCACCGACATGTCCCCCGGCAACCCGCAACTGCGCCGCCAGATTGCGCTGCGCTACATGGTCGGCGGCCTGATGCTGCCGATGGAAGAACTGCTGATCACCAACGGCGCCCTGGAAGCGCTGAACCTGTGCCTGCAGGCCGTCACCGAGCCGGGCGACCTGGTGGCGATTGAAGCCCCGGCGTTTTATGCCTGCCTGCAAGTGCTGGAGCGCTTGAAGCTCAAGGCCGTGGAAATCCCGGTGCACCCACGCGACGGCATCGACCTCAACGCCCTGGAGCAAAGCCTTGCGCGTTACCCGATCAAGGCCTGCTGGAGCATGACCAGCTTCCAGAACCCGA
Source organism: Pseudomonas sp. MUP55 (assembly GCF_034043515.1). Taxonomy (NCBI): domain Bacteria; kingdom Pseudomonadati; phylum Pseudomonadota; class Gammaproteobacteria; order Pseudomonadales; family Pseudomonadaceae; genus Pseudomonas; species Pseudomonas sp. MUP55. Next base: position 3,259,510 of record NZ_CP138214.1, read on the forward strand.
TGGGCGCCACGGTGCCGGAAGAAAAAAAGCAGGCGCTGGTGCAGTTGCTGCGCAGCCACCAGGTACCGCTGATCGAAGATGACGTCTACGCCGAGCTGTATTACGGCCAGCATGCGCCGAAACCGGCCAAGGCCTTCGACACCGAGGGGCTGGTGATGCATTGCGGCTCCTTCGCCAAGAGCCTGGCGCCGGGTTACCGCGTGGGCTGGGTGGCGGCCGGGCGTTTCGCACAGAAGGTCGAGCGCCTGAAGCTGATGACCTCGCTGTGCCCGTCGATGCCGGCCCAGGCCGCGATTGCCGATTACCTGCAACACGGCGGCTACGACCGGCACCTGCGCAAACTGCGCTATGCCCTGGAAGAACAGCAAAGCGCGATGCTCGCGGCCATCGCCCGGTATTTTCCGGCCCAGACCCGGGTCAGCCAACCGGCTGGCGGGTATTTCCTGTGGCTGGAATTGCCGGAGCACACCGATTCATTGAAGGTGTTTCAAATGGCCCTGGCACAAGGCATCAGCATCGCACCGGGGCCGATCTTTTCGGCGACCCGGCGCTTTCGCAATTGCATCCGGTTGAACTACGGCAGCCCATGGACCGACGCGTCGGAGCAGGCGATGGAGACGCTGGGGCGGATCGTGCGCTCGTTTTGAGTGGCGCAATGGCAAGGCTCTTTGTAGGAGCGAGCTTGCTCGCGAAGAACTCCGGGCCTGCGCGTTTATTCAGGATGAACGCGTTGGCTGGACGTTTTTCGCGAGCAAGCTCGCTCCTACAGTTGCCATGCGTGGGGTGAGGGAAAGCGCGATCAGCGCCCGCCCCCCAGGTCGATGAACGTACCGGTGGCGTACGAGGCCTTGTCCGACAACAACCAGATAATCGCCTCGGCCACTTCATCCGGACGCCCGCCTCGGGCCATGGGGATACCGGATTCGAGCTTGCTGACCCGATCCGGGTCGCCGCTGAGGGCATGGAAGTCGGTAAAAATATAGCCAGGGCGAACCGCGTTGACGCGAATGCCCTCGCCCGCCACTTCCTTGGACAGACCAAGGGTGAACGTATCGAGCGCGCCCTTGGAGGCCGCATAGTCCACATATTCACCCGGAGAGCCCAGGCGCGCCGCCACCGACGAGACGTTGACGATACTGCCGCCCTGCCCGCCATGCCTTGGCGACATGCGCAGCAGCGCATGCTTGGCGCACAGTATCGGGCCCAGTACGTTGGTCTTGAGGATTTTCAGCACGCGAAATTCAGACATTTCATCGACCCGCGACTTATGGCCGACGGTGCCCGCGTTATTCACCAACGCGGTGACGCGGCCCAACTCGGCATCGACACGGTTGAACAGTGCGATCACTTCGTCTTCGATGCTCACGTCGGCGCGCACCGCAATCGCCTGTACGCCCAGGGCGCGGACCTGATCCAGCACAGCGTGGGCGGCGTTTTCGTCGGCCTGGTAGTTGATGCAGATGCGATAACCCTCGCGCGCGGCGAGCAATGCCGTCTCGGCGCCAATCCCGCGGCTGGCGCCGGTAATGATGACGACTCTGTCCATGTGCGGTCTCCTGACTCAACCTGATGTTTAGGATTGAGTTGAAGAATACCCGTCACACAGCGTTGTTGTCAGGCACCTGTACATCCTGGGCGCGCTGGATATCGGCCATGAACCCGTCGGCCGGCAGCGGATGGCCCAGCAGGTAGCCCTGCAGGGCGTTACAGCCCAGGCGCGTGAGAAAGCGCTGCTGCGCATCGGTTTCCACGCCTTCGGCGACAATCCGCAACCCCAGGGCCTGGCCCAGCGCAACGATGGCCGACACGATGGCGGCGTCGTCGCTGTCGTGCTCCAGGTCGCGCACAAAGCCACGGTCGATCTTCAGCTCATTGGCCGGCAGGCGCTTGAGGTACATCAGGCTGGAGTAGCCGGTGCCGAAGTCGTCGATGGACAGGTCGACGCCCATGTCCGACAGCCGTTGCAACACGGTCATGCTCGCGTCGGCATCACTCATCGCCGTGGTTTCGGTGATCTCCAGGGTCAGGCTGTTGGCCGGCAGTTGGTGCCGGTCCAGGGCTGCGGCCACGCTGTCGACCAACCCGGCGTGGCAGAACTGCAGCGCCGACAGGTTCACCGCAATGCGCCAGTGCTCATACCCCTGGGCGTACCAGACGCTCATCTGGCGGCAGGCTTCATTGAGCACCCATTCGCCGATAGAAATGATCAACCCGGTTTTTTCCGCCAGCTCAATGAACATGGCCGGCAGCAACAGGCCTTGCTGGGGGTGCTGCCAGCGCAGCAACGCTTCTGCCCCTACCGGCATACCGCTGATGGCGTCGAACTTGGGCTGGTAATGCAGGCGAAACTGCCGGTGGTCGAGGGCGTTGCGCAGGTCCTGCAACAACTGCAATTGCTTGCGCGCGTTGGTGTTCATCGACACATCGAAGAACCGGTAGCCGTTCTTGCCCATGCCCTTGGCGTGGTACATCGCCGCATCGGCGTTCATCAACAGCTCCTGGGGGGTGTGGCCGTTGCCCGGGAATATCGCGATGCCAATGCTGGCGGAGATTTTCAGCTCATGCTCGGCGACCGTGAACGCGCGGTTGACCAGGCTGACCTGGCGTTCGGCCAGGCCCATGGCATCGTCCGGCTGGGTCAGTTGCACCATCAACACAAATTCGTCACCGCCGATGCGCGCCAGGGTGTCATGGCTGCGCAGGTCCTCGCGCAGGCGCAGTCCGACCTCGCGCAGCAACTGGTCGCCCATGTGGTGACCGAAGGCATCGTTGACCGGCTTGAAGCCATCCAGGTCGATAAACATCAGCGCGAAGCAACCGCCCTGCTCCTTGACCGCCTGGATGCCCTGTTGAATACGGTCCGCCAGCAAGGTGCGATTAGGCAGGCCGGTGAGCATGTCATGCAGGGCCAGGTGGGTCAGTTCCTGATTGGCCAGGGTCAGGGAGTCGGCCAGCACGGCGGTGCGCGCCTCCAGCCGGGCGTCGAGCAGCGAGGTCAACAGGGCGATGACCAGCACGGCCAGCGAGGTCACCAGTACCAGGTTATCCAGGCCCTTGCCGCTCAAGCCCGTGTGCGGCAGCGCAGAAGCTGTCATCGGCAAAACGCGCGGCGGCCATGCCGGTGTAGTGCATCCCGACGATGGCCACGCCCATCACCACCGCCGCCCCGCCCCGCGCCAGGCGCACGTAGGCTATGTTGCGGCGCAGATTGAAGGCGATCCACAGCGCCGCGCCGCAAGCCACCACCGCAATCAACAAGGACGCGCCGAACAGCGTTGGGTCGTAATCGATGCCCGGCGTCATGCGCATTGCGGCCATGCCGGTGTAGTGCATGCTGGCGATGCCCGCGCCCATGATCAACGCGCCAAATGCCAGTTGCCAGGCCGGCAGGCGCGGCTGGCTGACCAGCCATAACGCAAAACCGCTGGAGAGCACGGCGATCAGCAATGACAGCGCGGTAATGCCCAGGTCGAAGCCGAGAGCAAACGGCAGGCGCAGGGCCAGCATGCCGATGAAGTGCATGGACCACACGCCCACGCCCATGGCGACGGCACCGCCAGTGATCCACAGGTAAGCCGCACGCCCCTTGGCGGTGGTGATGCGGCCGGCGAGGTCCAGCGCGGTGTAGGACGCCAGGATCGCGACACACAGGGAAATCACGACGAGGGAGGTGGAGTAGCTACCGGTCAGCATGGGGTTTCTCGCGGTTTGACAGCCCGGACCGGCTGGCAAAGCGGCGGATTGTAGCGAGAATAATTCTTGTACAGGTGATTAATTGCGACGGGCGTGAGCGTTGATTTCTGGCGTCAATTGACCGTCCCGCGCACCGCGACCGATCGTTCCCATGCTCTGCGTGGGTACGAGTGGTGTGTCAGGTCAGGTCATTGCTTTTCGGTCAGGGCAGTGTTGCCGTCCCATCCGCCACCCAGCGCCGCAATCAGCTGCACGCTGGCCACCAGCCGCGACTGCAGCAAGGTCAGTACCGTGCGCTCGTTGCTCAAGGCCGTGGCCTGCACGGTGACCACGTCCAGATAAGCGATCAGCCCCGCCTTGTACTGGTTCTCGGTCAACCGCAACGACTCGCGGGCAGCCTCCAGCGCTTCGTTGCTGACCACCGCTTCGTCCGCCAGCACCTTGAGCTGCACCATGTAGTTTTCCACTTCGCGGAACCCATCCAGCACGGTCTGACGGTACTTGGCCACGGTTTCGTCATAGCTGGCCACGCTACGATCGACTTCCGCCGAGCGCTGGCCACCGTCGAACAACGTCATGGCGAGCTTCGGGCCGACCGACCAGAAGCGGTTGGGCAGGCTGATCCAGTCTGCATAGGTGCTGCTGGAATAGCCCCCCGCCAGGCTCAAGGTCAAGTCGGGGTAATAGGCCGCCTTGGCGACGCCGATATTGGCGTTGGCTGCAATCACCGAGCGCTCCGCCGAAGCGATATCCGGGCGGCGCTCCAACAGGTGCGACGGCAGGCCGACCGGAATCTGCGGCAGCGGCGGAATGTCCTTGCTCACCGCCAGGCTGAAATTGGCCGGCGCTTCACCGATCAATACCGCAATGGCGTTTTCCAGCTGCGCCCGCTGCCAGATCAGGTCGATCAGGCTGGCCTGGGTGGTCTTGAGCTGGGTTTGCGCCTGGGCGATGGCATCCTTGCCGGCCACACCGGCGCGGTACTGGTTTTCGGTCATTTGCAGCGAGCGCTGGTAGGTGTCCAGGGTGGCTTGCAGCAAACGGGTCTGCTCGTCCATGACGCGCAACTGCAAATAGCTCTGCACCAGTTCCGACTGCTGGCTCAGGCGCATCGCGGCCAGATCGGCCGAGCTGGCCTCGGCGCTGGCTTCGTTGGCCTCCAGGCCTCGACGCAACTTGCCCCAGACATCGGCCTCCCAGCTCACGCCCAACTGCGCATTGAGGGTGTCGCGGATACCGCTGCTGGAACTGCTCAGGCTCGCACTGCTGCTGCCGGTGCCCTGGCTGGCGCGGGTCTTGCCGACGCTCAGGTCGACACTGGGGTAAAACGCCCCGCGCGCACTGCGCACCAGTGCCTGGGCCTGGCGAAAACGCGCTTCGGCCTGGGCGACGGTCTGGTTGGCGCTATTGAGGCGCACCACCAGGTCGTTGAGTTGACGGTCGCCATACAGCTCCCACCACGCGCCACGGGCCAGGGAATCGCTTGGATTGGCCTGGCGCCAGCCTTCGGCTTGCTTGAACTGTGCAGGTTCGACAACCGCAGGACGCTGGTAGTCGGGGCCGATGGCGCAGGCGCTGAGCAACATGCCGCAGACCAGCAAGGTCAGCACCTTGATACCTTGAACAACACCCCCGTGGCGAGGGAGCTTGCTCCCGCTGGAGGGCGGAGCACTCCCAGGTTCTTTTGGGGCCGCTGCGCAGCCCAGCGGGAGCAAGCTCCCTCGCCACAACGAGCGGGTGCCTACCGTTGAAGGGGTGGTTGAATCGTTCATAGCGCAGTGTCCAGGGCAGCATCGGTACGCACACCGCGCCAGGCGTTGAAGCGGTGGCGCGCGCGGTCAAGATAGAGGTAAACCACCGGAGTGGTGTAAAGGGTCAGTATCTGGCTGAACACCAGGCCGCCGATGATGGTCAGGCCCAGGGGCTGGCGCATTTCCGCGCCATCGCCAGCGCCGAGCAGCAACGGCAAGGCACCGAGGATCGCTGCCAGCGTGGTCATCAGGATCGGTCGCAGGCGCAGCAGGCAGGCGCTGCGAATCGACTCCAGCGGGGTCATGCCGTCGTTGCGCTCAAGCTGCAGCGCCAGGTCGATCATCAGGATGGCGTTTTTCTTCACCACCCCGATCAGCAGGAACAGCCCCAGCAGCGAGATCAGGCTGAACTGCCCGCCCAGCAGGTAGATAGACAGCAACGCGCCGACGCCGGCCGACGGCAGGGTCGACAGGATCGTCAACGGGTGGATATAGCTTTCATACAGAATGCCCAGCACCAGGTACACCGCCACCAGCGCGCCGAGGATCATGAACGGCTGGCCCTTCTGGGCCGCAGCGAACGCGTCGGCGGTGCCGGCCATCTTGGCAATCACGTCTTCGGGCAGGCCAACCTTGGCAATCGCGCGCTCGATGGCAGCAGTGCCCTGCTCCACCGTGAACCCTGGCGCGATGTCGAACGCAATGCTTTCCGAGGCGAACTGGCCTTCATGACTGACGCGGTCATCGGCCAGGCTGTTCTCGTAGTGGGCAATGGTCGACAGCGGCACACGCGCGCCATCGGCGGTAATCACTTGCACCTGGTTGAGGGTGATCGGGTCCTGGGCGTATTTCTGGTTGACCTCCATGACCACCTGGTACTGGTTGAGGCTGTCGTAAATGGTGGAAATCTGGCGCTGGCTGTAGGCGTTATTGAGCACCGAGGTAACCATGTCCATGTCGATCCCCAGGCGCTTGGCCTGATCGCGGTCGACGATCAGCGTGACCTGCGCCGCGCCGCGCCCTTCGCGGGCGTCGATGGCGGTCAGCTCCGGCAGTTCACGCAAGGCCGCCACCACTTTCGGGTACCACAGGCGCAACGCGGCCAGGTCACCGCTTTGCAGAATGTAGGAATACTGCGCGCTGGTCTGGTCGCGGCTGCCGCCAAACTGCAGGTCCTGGTCGGCCATCAGGAACAGGCGCCCGCCCGGCACCAGCGGCACGTCCTTGCGCAAGCGCTCGATCACCGCCTGGGCCGAAATCTTGCGCTCAGCGATGGGCTTGAGGCGCACCAGCATCACCGCATTGTTGATACCACTGTTGCCGCCGATAAAACCGGCCACGCTGAGCACCGCCGGGTCCTTGAGCACGGCCTGTCGGAAGATTTCCATCTTCGGCTGCATCACATTGAACGACAACCCGTCATCGCCGCGCACAAAACCGATCAACTGGCCGGTGTCCTGCTGGGGCAGGAAGGTTTTCGGCACCACCACGTACAGCGCGATGTTCACGCCCACGGTGATGAACAGGCTGAGCAGGGTCAGGCGGCGATGGCGCAGCACCCAGTCCAGGCTGGTGGCGTAGGCGGCGACCATGCGTTCGTTAATCCGGTGGCTCCAGCGCTGCAAACCGGTCATATGCCCTTTGAGATGGGGCTTGAGCCAGCGTGCACAGAGCATCGGGGTCAAGGTCAGCGACACGATCAGCGAGACGATGATCGCCGCCGACAAGGTGATGGAAAACTCCCGGAACAGGCTGGTGACGATCCCCCCCATGAACAGGATGGAGAGAAACACCGCCACCAGCGACACGTTCATCGACAGCAAGGTGAAGCCGACTTCCTCAGCCCCCAGGTAGGCGGCCTTCATCGGCGGCACGCCCTCCTCGATATGCCGGGAGATGTTCTCCAGCACCACGATGGCATCGTCCACCACCAGGCCGGTGGCCAGGATCAGCGCCATCAGCGAGAAGTTGTTCAGCGAAAACCCGTACAGGTACATCACCGCAAAGGTGCCCACCAGCGACACCGGCACCGCCAGGGTGGGGATCAGCGAGGCACGGAAGTTGCCGAGGAACAGGTACACCACCAGCACCACCAGGGCCACCGCGATCAGCAGGGTCATCTCCGCTTCATGCAGGGTGGCGGTGATGACCGGCGAACGGTCCATGGCCAGGTTGAGCTTGACGCTGGACGGCAACACGGCCTGCAACGCCGGCAACTGCGCCTTGATCTGCCGGACCGTCTCGATGATGTTGGCGCCGGACTGACGGTTGATGACCAGCAGCACCGCCGAATCATTGTTGAAAAAACCGCTGTTGTAGCGGTCTTCCACACCGTCGCTGATTTTCGCGACATCGCGCAGGCGCAGCGCCGCGCCGTCCTGGTAGCGAATCAGCAGCGGTTCGTAATCCTTGGCTTTTTCCAACTGGTCGTTGGCCTGGATCTGCCAGTTGCGCTCGCTGTCTTCCAGGGAGCCCTTGGGCCGGCGCTGGTTGGCGTTGGCGATGGTATTGCGCACGTCGTCCAGGGCCACGCCGTACTGGTCGAGGGCCTTGGGCTCCAGCTCGATGCGCACGGCCGGCAGGGAGCTGCCGCCGATCTGCACTTCGCCAACACCCGGCACCTGGGACAGGCTTTGGGACAGGATCGTCGAGGCCAGGTCGTACAGCTGGCCCTTCTGCAGCACGTCCGAGGTCAGCGACAGCACCATGATCGGCGCCTGGGACGGGTTGATCTTCTTGTACGTGGGCATGCTGCGCATGCCGCTGGGCAGCAGATTGCGCGAGGCATTGATCGCCGCCTGCACTTCCCGCGCCGCGCCGTTGATATCCCGGTCGGAATCGAACGCCAGGATCACCCGCGTCGAGCCCTGGCTCGATGAGCTGCTCATGGTGGTGATGCCGGCAATCGCGCCGAACGAGCGCTCCAGCGGCGTAGCCACGGTAGCGGCCATCACCTCGGGGCTGGCGCCAGGCAAGCTGGCCGAGACCACGATCACCGGGAAGTCGATCTGCGGCAACGGCGACACCGGCAGCAGATTGAAGCTGACGCCACCGAGCAGCATGATCGCCAGGCTCAGCAGCAGCGTGGCGACCGGCCGGCGAATGAAAGGTCCGGACAGGTTCATGACTCAACCGGCTCCAGGCTCTGCGGCTCTTTGCGCCAGCGCCGGCCCAGACGATCGAAATACAGGTAGATCACCGGCGTAGTGAACAGCGTCAACACCTGGCTCACCAGCAAGCCACCGACCATCACCAGGCCCAGGGGCTGGCGCAGTTCCGCGCCGGAACCGGTGGCCAGCATCAACGGCACCGCACCGAACAACGCCGCCAGGGTGGTCATCAGGATGGGCCGAAAGCGCAGCAGCGCCGCCTGATAGATGGCGGTCTGCGGGTCCAGGCCCTGGTTGCGTTCGGCGTCAAGGGCGAAGTCGATCATCATGATCGCGTTCTTTTTTACGATACCGATCAGCAGGATGATGCCAATGATCGCGATCATGCCCAGGTCATTGCCGCTGAGCAGCAAGGCCAGCAAGGCCCCCACGGCGGCCGACGGCAAGGTCGAAAGGATGGTGATCGGGTGGATATAACTCTCGTAGAGCACCCCCAGCACGATGTACATGGTGACCACCGCCGCCAGGATCAGCAGCAAGGTGCTCGACAGCGAGGCCTCGAACGCCTGGGCCGCGCCCTGGAACTGGGTCTGCACGCCGATCGGCATGCCAATGTCCTTCTGGGTCTGGTTGATCAGTTCCACGCCTTTGCCCAGCGCAACGCCGGGGGCCAGGTTGAACGACATCATCACCGCCGGGAACTGGCCAATATGGGCAATCGACAACTGCGCCTGGCGCTGCTCCACATGGGCCAGGCTCGACAACCGTACCTGGCCGCCGTCGGTGGTCTTCACATGGATCTGGTTGAGCGCGGCCGGGCCCAGGGTTTCGCCGGACTGGGCCTGCAATACCACGCGGTACTGGCTGGCCTGGGTATAGATGGTGGAGATCTGCCGCTGGCCAAAGGCGTCGTACAGTGCGTCGGTGATGGTCGAGACGCTGACGCCCAGGCGCGAGGCGGCATCACGGTCGATCACCAGGTACACCTGCAGGCCCTTGTCCTGCAGGTCGCTGGCCACGTCGGTGAGTTCCGGCAACTGGCTGAGGGCGTGCACCAGCTTGTCGCTCCACAGCGCCAGCAACTCGGCATCCGGCGAGGACATGCTGAATTGGTACTGGGTGCGGCTGACGCGGTCCTCGATGGTCAGGTCCTGCACCGGCTGCATGAACAGGCGGATGCCCACCAACTTGTCGATTTCCGGTTGCAGGCGGGCGATTACCTGCATCGCGCTCAAGTCGCGCTGCCCGTGAGCCTTGAGGTTGATCAGCAAGCGGCCGCTGTTCAGGGTGGCGTTATCGCCATCCACGCCGATGTAGGACGACAGGCTTTCAACCGCCGGATCGGCCAGGATGATCTTCGCCAGTTCCTGTTGGCGCTGGCTCATCGCGGCAAATGAAATCGATTGCGGCGCCTCGGAAATCCCCTGGATCACCCCGGTGTCCTGCACCGGGAAAAAGCCCTTGGGCACCACCAGGTACAGCACCACCGTCAGGCCCAGGGTGGCGATGGCCACCAGCAGGGTCAGCGGTTGGTGCCTGAGCACCCACTGCAACTTGCGCCCGTAGGCTTCGATCAGCCAGTCGATCCAGGCACCGCTGGCCTTGTAAAAGCGGCCCTGCTCTTCTTCTTTCGGTTCACGCTTGAGCAAGCGCGCGCACATCATCGGCGTGAGCGTGAGGGACACCACCAGGGAAATCAGGATCGCCACGGCCAGGGTGATGGCGAACTCGCGGAACAGGCGCCCGACCACGTCGGCCATGAACAAGAGCGGGATCAATACGGCGATCAGCGACAGGGTCAGGGAAATCAGGGTGAAGCCGATCTGCTTGGCGCCCTTGAGCGCGGCGGCCATGGGTGTCTCGCCTTCCTCGATATAGCGGGAGATGTTCTCCAGCATCACGATGGCATCGTCCACCACGAACCCGGTGGCGATGGTCAGGGCCATCAACGTCAGGTTGTTGACCGAGAACCCCGCCAGGTACATCACGCCAAAGGTGCCGATCAGCGACAGCGGCACGGCGATGGACGGAATGATCGTGGCGCTCACGCGGCGCAGGAACAGGAACGTCACCATCACCACCAGGGCAATGGCGATCAGCAATTCGTGTTGTACGTCTTTCACCGACGCGCGGATGGTCTGGGTGCGGTCGGTGAGCACCGTCACGTCCAGGCCCGCCGGCAGGTTGTCAGTGATGCTCGGCAGCAAGGCCTTGATACGGTCCACCACCTCGATCACGTTGGCGCCCGGCTGGCGCTGGATATTGAGCAGCACGGCCTGGTTTTCATTGGCCCAGGCGGCAAGGCGCTCGTTTTCGGCGCCGTCGACGATCTGCGCCACGTCCTTGAGACGCAACGGCGCGCCGTTGCTGTAGGCCAGGATCAAGTTGGCATATTGCTCGGGCGACACCAACTGATCGTTGGCATCGAGCATCGACACCCGGGTGGGGCCGTCGAAGTTGCCCTTGGGCTGGTTGACGTTGGACGCGGCGATCAGGGTGCGCACGTCCGACAGGTTCAAGCCATTGGCCGCCAGGGCTTCGGGGTTGACCTTGATGCGCACGGCCTGACGCTGGCCGCCGGCAATGCTGACCATGCCGACGCCGCTGATCTGCGCGATCTTTTGCGCCATGCGCGTGTCGACCAGGTCATTGAGCTTGGGCAGCAGCATGGTCTTGGACGTAATGGCCAACGTCAGCACCGGGGTGTCCGCCGGGTTGACCTTGTTGTACACCGGCGGCGCCGGCAGGTCCTTGGGCAGCAGGTTGGTGGCGGCGTTGATCGCGGCCTGCACCTGCTGCTCGGCGACATCCATATTGATGTCGAGATTGAAACGCAGGGTCAGCACCGAGGCGCCGCCTGAGCTGGTGGAGGCCATCTGGGTCAGGCCGGGCATCTGCCCGAACTGGCGCTCCAGCGGTGCGGTGACTGCGCTGGTCATTACGTCGGGGCTGGCACCCGGGTACAGCGTCATCACGCGAATGGTCGGGTAGTCCACCTGGGGCAACGCCGACACCGGCAGCAACCGGTAAGCGATGAGCCCGGCCAGCACAATGGCCAGCATGCTCAGCGTGGTGGCGACCGGGCGAAGGATAAACAGGCGCGACAGGTTCATGCGCCGACCTTTTGCGCCTTGCCGGCGTCAGTACCGGTCTCCCCTTTTGCCGCAGGCTTGCCTTGCAGGTGTTCGGTCGGGGTGGTCGGCACTTGGCTGCTGTCGTTGACCACCTCGATTTCGCTGCCGTCCTTGAGCCGGTCGGTGCCTTCCATGACCACCCGATCACCCGCCGCCAGGCCTTGCTTGATCACGGTGTTGTCGCCGTCGGTGTCGCCCACCACCAGCGGCTGGACCTTGACCTTCTTGTCGCCATCGAGCTTGTAGACGAAGGTGCCGTTATTGCCGAACTGGATCGCGGCGGACGGTGCCAGCACCACGTTGTGCAGGGTATCGGCGAGCAAATGCACGTTGACGAACTGATTGGGAAACAGCGCCTGATCCTTGTTATCGAAGCGCGCCTTGAATTTCAGGGTGCCGGTGGTCACATCGATCTGGTTGTCCAGGCTTTGCAGCACGCCCACTGCCTGCTTTTTCGTGTCGCCACGGTCCCAGGCTTCCACCGGCAGCTTGTTGCCGGCGTGGTAACGCTGGAGGACGGTTTCCAGGGTGTTTTCCGGCAGGGTGAAGGCCACGCTGATCGGCTGGGTCTGGGTAATCACTGCCAGGGCGGTGGTGTCGTTGGCGGCCACCAGGTTGCCGACATCGAGCTGGCGCAGGCCGACGCGACCGGCAATCGGCGCGCGGATCCTGGTGAATTCAAGGTTCAGCTTGGCATCGTCGACCGCGCCCTGGTTGGTCTTGACCGTGCCCTGGTATTGCAGGACCAGCGCTTCGGCGGTGTCCAGGGTTTGCTTGGCGATGCTGTCCTGGGCATACAGGCCGCGATAGCGCTCGACGTCGACCTGGGCGTTTTTCAACTGGGCCTGGTTCTGCAGCAGCGTGCCCTGGGCCTGGAGCAAGGCGTTCTGGTAACTGCGCGGGTCGATTTCCGCCAGCAGGTCTCCGGCCTTGACCATCTGCCCTTCCTCGAAGGCGATCTTGACCAGTTCACCACCCACCCGGCTGCGCACATTGATGGTGTTGAGCGCGGTGACCGTGCCCAGCGCCTTGTAGTACACCGGGAACTCCCCCAACACCGCAGGCGCCACCCGCACCGGCACCGGGCCGGTGGAGCCGCCAAACCCTGGGCGGGCCATGCCGCTCTTGCCGGTATGCCCGGCCGGCGCGTCCTTGTGAGCCGCGCCGCCGGGCCAGAATTTCCAGCACAGGCCGGCGATAACCAGCAGCACGAGCAGGCCGAACAGCCAGCGGCGGGAGTTGCGGGGGGAGGATTGCATGGATTGATCAACCATTGGGCGCGAGAGCTTCTACTTTGGGAGGCTGAAAGATAAGCACTGGGGCGCATTTAGAAAAGCGCCTTTACCGGCTATTTACCTTGGGCTTACAACTTTTCAGCGTCGGGTTCTGGTGCATGGGCTGTTTCGCTAAGCTGCTGACACCCAAATGAAAACGGCCTGGACTAGGCCAGGCCGCAATCTTGCACGACGCGTGTGACTGCCAAACGACAGTCATACGCGCAAACAGTTACTTCAGAACAGCCAGGGCTGCCTCGTAGTTCGGCTCCTGGCCAATTTCGGCAACCAGTTCGCTGTGCAGTACGTTGTCGTTCTCGTCCAGTACCACGACAGCGCGCGCGGTCAGGCTGCGCAGCGGGCCGTCGACGATGTCCACACCGTAGTCCTGGGAGAACGCGGCGCTGCGGAAGTCCGACAGGCTTTTCACGTTTTCCAGGCCTTCGGAGCCGCAGAAACGCGCTTGGGCAAATGGCAGGTCCGAGGAAATGCACAGTACGACGGTATTGTTCAGTTCGTTGGCCTGGGCGTTGAACTTGCGTACCGAGGTGGCGCAGGTCGGGGTGTCGACGCTTGGGAAGATGTTCAATACTTTGCGCTTGCCGGCGAAGGTCGCCAGGGTGGCGTCCGACAGATCGCTGGCGGTCAGGGTGAAGTCTGGGGCCTGGGTACCGGCTTGCGGCAGTTCGCCTTCAACCTGGACAGGGTTACCACGGAGGGTGACTTGAGCCATGATCGGAATCCTTATGTTGGGTTTGGTTAAACGAATTCGAGAGGCGGAAGTTAACCACAAAGTGCGTTGGCTACCTACCGCCAGCAACAAATTGTCATATCGCCGGGTTGTGGTTTAATTGCGCGCTTTTTTGCCTGCACCTCAAGGAACCTGTCGTAGATGAATCAGCCCGCCACCAAAGTCCTGGTCATTGGTTATGTCTGGCCGGAGCCCCGTTCCTCGGCCGCGGGCGGGCATATGATGCAGATTCTGGAGAGTTTTCTTACACAAGGTTGGGACATTACCTTCAGCAGCCCCGCGACCATCGGTGAGCACAAGGCCGATTTGCCGGCGCTGGGCATCCGTGAGTGCGCCATCGAGCTCAATAACAGCAGCTTCGACGACTTTATCCGCGAACTGGCACCGGACATCGTGCTGTTCGACCGCTTCATGATGGAAGAGCAATTCGGCTGGCGCGTGGAAAAATGCTGCCCCAACGCCCTGCGCGTACTGGAAACCTCCGATCTGCAAAGCCTGCGCGACGCACGTCACCAGCAGCTCAAGGATGCACTCAAGGCCGATCCGGACACTGATGACTTCACCGCCCTGTTCGCCCCGGGCCTGGAGCAAGAATTCCAAGGGATGGCCGACACCGACCTGGCCAAACGGGAAATCGCCGCGATTTACCGCTGTGACATCAGCCTGATGATCTCCTACGTGGAAATTCGCCTGCTCACCGAGCAGTTCAAGGTGCCCGCCGCCCTGCTCCACTGGTGCCCCTTGATGATGGTGCCCCCGACCGACGCCTTCGCGCCGTTCGAAGAGCGTGCGCATTTTCTCAGCATCGGCAACTTCCGCCACGCGCCCAACTGGGATGCGGTGCTGTGGATGAAGAACCGCCTGTGGCCGTTGATTCGCCAGCAATTGCCCGGCGCCCAGTTGCATGTCTACGGCGCCTACACCCCGCCCAAGGCCACCGCGCTGCACAACCCGGCGCAGGGCTTTCATGTGATGAACTGGGCCGAAGACGCACTGCACGTGATGACGGCCGCGCGCATCTGCCTGGCGCCATTGCGGTTCGGCGCCGGGATCAAGGGCAAACTGGCGGACGCGATGCTGTGCGGCACGCCGAACATCACCACGCCGATCGGTGCCGAAGCCATGGGCTGCGAACTGCCCTGGCCGGGCGCCATCGAGCACAGCGCCGCGGCACTGGCCGCTGCCGCCGTGAGCCTGTATCAGGACCGCGAGCGTTGGACCCAGGCCCAGGAAAACGGCCGCCAATTGCTTGCCCGGCGCTACGACCAACACATCCACGGGCCAGCGCTGATCGCCTGCCTGGAACACTGCCGCAGCCAGCTGGACGCGCATCGACGGGATAATTTCACCGGCAGCATGCTGCGCCACCATGCCCATAAAAGTACCCAGTACATGTCCCAGTGGATCGAGGCAAAAAACCGTAGCCTTTAAACGCCCGGCGCTGGCAGGGTTGTGCGCAACGGGGCATTATCCTACGCAGCAACCACAATAAAGCGACGGCAGCATGACCCGAGCAACGCGCATCACCGACCCTTCCTACGAGCTGATGGACGACCATAACGGCCTGTCCATCATCTATCGCCAGCACGGCTTCCCCTGCCCGCTGGTGCGCTGGCACTTCCATAAGGAGTACGAGCTGCACCTGATCGTCGCCAGCTCCGGCAAGGTGTTCATCGGCGACTACATCGGTAATTTCTACCCGCAAAGCCTGTTCCTCACCGGCCCCAACCTGCCCCACAACTGGATCAGCCAGGTGGAGGAAGACGAGGTCATCCCCAAGCGCGACATGCTGGTCAATTTCACCGATGAACTGCTGGAGAACGGCAGTCACACCTTCAATGAGCTCAAGACCCTGGCGCCGATGCTGGAGCGCGCGCAATACGGCATCGAGTTTCGCTGCAAACGCACGATTGCCCAGGCGATGAGCTTGATGCAGCGCATCGAGGATGCCCAGGGCATGGCGCGGCTGGGGCACTTTTTTATCTTGCTGGAGGTGTTGAGCTCCTGTGAGGACTACCAACTGCTGTCCGGGGTAAACACGCCACAACTGGCGGACGAACACAGCATCGACCGCACCAACCGCGCGGTGGACTACATCTTCGCCCACTACGCCCGCGAGCTGCCGCTGGAGGAAGTCGCGGACTACCTGGGAATGAAGCCGACCTATTTCTCCCGGGTGTTCAAGCAAGCCACCGGGCGCACGTTCATTGAATTCGTCAATCGCCTTCGGATCAGCAAGTCGTGCGAGTTACTGGCCGATGGTAATAAAGCTGTGACCGATGTCTGCTTTGAGTCGGGGTTCAATAACATTTCCAACTTCAACCGGCGCTTCCAGCAGCTCAAGGGGATGACGCCGTCCCACTATCGACGGTTGGCGGTGCAGCGCTTGACGGAGCAGAATTTGGCTTGAGCGGAGCACTGCCATGTTTCGTGCTTAACACTCTGAATATTCCTACATCCCACTCGCACTACAAAAAGCGAAACATCCGATATTTCCTATTTACATTTTTCCGTATGTTTGTGTCTAACACATCAGGAAATTCGCTTCCATGGCTAACCACGGCTACATGTCTATCAAAGGAAAATCTCAAGGCCTCATTTCTGCGGGCTGCTCGACCCAGGGCTCCATTGGTAACAAATGTCAGGAAGGGCACAGGGACGAAATATTGGTGCTGTCCTTCAACCACAATATGCTCAACACCGGCAACGTCAGAGTATCAACGCACGGCCCTGTAACTATCACGAAAAATATTGACAAATCCTCGCCCTTGCTCGCCGTGGCGTTATCCAACAGAGAGGAGCTGAACTGCGTGATCGATTTTTATCGTATTTCACAGTTCGGCCAACAGCAAAAATACTACACCGTCGATATAAGAGGTTGCATCATTGCCAGCCTGACTGTCGATGTTCCGCATTCTGTTTTACTGAACGATGTAGACGCTCAGGAACATCTGGCTATTCGTTATCGCGAGATCATCTGGACACATCATCTCGCGGGCACCAGCGGTTATGGTTCATGGGAAAGCGGGCGATGAATTCAAAGAAACAAAATCAAACCCCCGCTTTCTATGACTTAGGAATAGTCAGCCAAGCCGCAGCCAATCTGACCAGCCAGGCTTGCACAATCAGCGCTCGTCATCTGCAGGATGGTGTGACTCGCTCGATATTCAATCGAGAAGTAGCCTATTACGCTCGTAGTATTGTCAAGGACGTGGAGCAGGGAAAAAAGACAGTCGCAGAGGGGCTGACTGAGATAAAAAAAGAGCAGCGTAGCTTGCTGGATCAGTCAGCAGAAATCGCAAAAAAAGGAATCGGAGTAGTCGCGGGGGCGCTTCAAATCGCCACAGGTGCTGGAATTTGCTACGCCTCGGTGGGGAGCCTTTGCCTCATCGCAGGCGTCCCGTTGATGGCCCATGGTGCTAATAACTTATATGAAGGAGGACGTAACCTGGTAACCGCACAATCAAATACCATCGGCCCGGTTCGTGCCATGTACCAATCGGCTGCCTTCGCCGCCGGCCACGGAGAGCGAGAGGCAAACATGGCCTATGGCGCCGTTGATATTGGGTTGTCGGCCTACAGCATTGTGAGGCACGTGCTTAAACCTGACGCTTGGCGATTGTTCAGATACTTGGACGCGGACCGTGTTCGCGCTTACAAAACAATGAGTCCTGCTTCACTGGGAGCTGAAGCCATCATCAATGGCATTACGGTAGACCAGCTTTATAAAGAGCAAAAAAAATGATCTCCTGGCTATTCCCGATACTGTCCGCACTCGGATTACTTTGCGGATTCTCACTTAGAGTCTTACTTTCCAGTAAAAACTTAGGGTATGTGAAACTGTTTCTTGGACTAATCCCAAACATGCTAGCCATGGCTTTACATTATAAAATTGTCTATCTCGACATATTCCCATTCTTGGGGCACAGGCCAGACATAATCGATGAGTATGTATTTATTGGGTGGCTAGCGCTGGCCTGCTTCCTGCTGCATGCCTGTGCATTTCCAGTTAAATACGACTTACAGTGGTGGTGGAAAAAACCAAAATAGCAGTCTCACTCTTGGAAAGGAGATGAAAGCATGGTCTTTTTGAAGATACTGGAAAACAGAAACGTCTTACACGGTTTTGAGGTTGTCCCTAGGACACTCAATCTCTAGTCTCCGTACACCGCTGCATACGCAGCGGACGGGCGTCGCGGCCCGGTTAATCAGATGCAAAGTGCCATTTCCGCTTGTTAGTCGATGTTTTTTTATCGTCTACTGTGCGGCCTCATGGTGGCTGTGCGCGGGATACCTTCGGGTATGCCGGTTTCCTGATTCCGGTCCGCGAACCTGCGTACAGCTACCACCCAATAGCGTCGCGGCGATCGGGTGGCAGCTCCACTTAAATCAGGAGTTTCACCATGATCAAACCCACCCCCAATCCCCCGATCGATCCAGCACCCAGCGTGCTGTTCACCGTGAAAGACGGCATTTCCCCTCAAGACTTACTGGTCAACCTCAGCGAATCACTCGCCTCTGCCCACGCCCTCACCTGCGATTTCGCGTTTGAGCTCGACGGCTCACGCCGCGAAGGCGCGCTGGGCATTGCGCAGTTGATCGAGGTATCTCGGCTGTTGGCTGAACGCGTACTGGCTGATCTCGAGGGTTAAACCCTGCACGATCGTTCCCACGCTGCGCGTGGTAACGCCGCCTGGGACGCTCCGCGTCCCCGGGTGACGCAGAGCGTCACGGTATGCATTCCCACGCGGAGCGTGGGAACGATCGTGCCGAGTGCAAAAAAGTATCAGTCCCAGTGCTCCCAAGGATTTGTCAGCGTGCCGTTTGAAGGCTGTAATCAGCGCACACTCTTCCTGACTCCCTGTAGGAAGACACAACAACAATAACTGTCCTTCTGTAGCCCCTGGGCGCAGAAAAGGAGTGCGCGATGAAGTTCACAGCAAAAGCTCTGCTTGTCTCCACCTGCATGATGACCTGCATGACCCTCAGCGCCGTCAGCTTCGGCGCGCAAACCCTGACCATTGCCACCGTCAACAACAGCGACATGATTCGCATGCAGAAACTCTCGAAAACCTTCGAGAGCGAGCATCCAGAGATCAAGCTGAACTGGGTGGTGCTCGAAGAAAACGTACTGCGCCAGCGCCTGACCACCGACATCGCCACCCAGGGCGGGCAGTTCGACGTGTTGACCATCGGCATGTACGAAGCCGCACTCTGGGGCGCCAAGGGCTGGCTGGAGCCGATGAAAGACCTGCCGGCTTCCTACGACCTCGACGACGTATTCCCTTCTGTACGCGACGGACTTTCCGTCAAAGGCTCGCTGTACGCCCTGCCGTTCTATGCCGAAAGCTCGATCACCTATTACCGCACCGACCTGTTCAAGGACGCCGGGCTGAACATGCCCGAGCACCCGACCTGGAGCCAGATCGGCGAATACGCGGCCAAACTCACCGACAAATCCAAAGAACAGTACGGCCTGTGCCTGCGCGGTAAAGCCGGCTGGGGCGAAAATATGGCGCTGATCACCACCCTGGCCAACGGCTACGGGGCGCGCTGGTTCGATGAGAAGTGGCAGCCCGAATTCAACGGCCCGGAGTGGAAAGACGCGCTGAACTTCTACGTCGACAACATGAAAAAATCCGGCCCGCCAGGTGCGTCGAGCAACGGCTTCAACGAGAACCTGGCACTGTTCAACAGTGGCAAGTGCGCGATCTGGGTGGATGCCAGCGTGGCCGGCTCGTTCGTCACCGACAAGACCCAAAGCAAGGTGGCTGACCATGTCGGCTTTACCTTTGCCCCGCACGAGAAGACCGACAAGGGCACCTCGTGGCTGTACTCCTGGAGCCTGGCGATCCCCACCAGCTCCAAGGCCAAGGACGCCGCCAAGGTGTTCACCACCTGGGCCACTTCCAAGGAATACAGCCAACTGGTGGCCAAGACCGACGGTATCGCCAACGTACCGCCAGGCACGCGCCAGTCCACCTACAGCGACGAGTACATGAAAGCCGCGCCGTTCGCCAAGGTGACCCTGGAATCGCTGAAAGTGGCGGACCCGACCAAGCCGACGGAAAAACCGGTGCCGTATATCGGCATTCAACTGGTGACCATTCCTGAGTTCCAGGCGATTGGTACCCAGGTCGGCAAGTTCTTCTCCGGCGCACTGACCGGCCAGCAGACGGTCGATGCCGCACTGACGGCCGCGCAGACCACCACCGAGCGCGAAATGAAGCGGGCCGGTTACCCCAAGTAACCCGGCCTCACCCCTGTCAAAGGTGGGAGGGGGCTTGCCCCCGATAGCAGTGGATCAGCCAACTGATTGATCGACTGACACTCCGCTATCGGGGGCAAGCCCCCTCCCACATTGACCGCGCTCCGATTCGTATCCGACTGGTCCTGATCCTAATGAATACATCCGCCAAAAACCGCCTGGCCAACCCCGGCTGGTTCCTCGTCAGCCCCTCGGTGGCCTTGTTGCTGCTCTGGATGATCGTGCCGCTGGGCATGACCCTGTACTTTTCGCTGATCCGCTACAACCTGCTCTACCCCGGCGAAAACCAGTTCGTCGGCCTGGAAAACTTCACCTACTTCGTCACCGACTCGGGCTTCCTGCCCGGTGCCACCAACACACTGTTGCTGGTGGGCAGCGTGCTGCTGATCAGCGTGGTGTTCGGCGTGTTGATCAGTGCGTTGCTGGAGGCCAGTGAGTTCTTCGGTCGCGGCCTGGTGCGGGTGTTGCTGATTTCGCCATTTTTCATCATGCCCACCGTCGGTGCGCTGATCTGGAAGAACCTGATTTTCCACCCGGTGTCGGGGGTGCTGGCCGCCGTCTGGAAGCTGTTTGGCGCCGAGCCGGTGGATTGGCTGGCGCACTACCCGCTGCTGTCGATCATCATCATTGTGTCGTGGCAGTGGCTGCCCTTCGCCATCCTGCTGCTGATGACCGCCATGCAGTCCCTTGACCAGGAACAAAAGGAGGCCGCGCGCCTGGACGGTGCCGGCGCCATCGCGATCTTCTGGCACCTGACCCTGCCGCACCTGGCGCGTCCGATTGCGGTGGTGGTGATGATCGAAACCATCTTTCTGCTCTCGGTATTCGCCGAAATCTTCACCACCACCAACGGTGGCCCCGGCTACGCCTCGACCAACCTCGCCTACCTTATCTACAACCAGGCGCTGGTGCAGTTCGACGTGGGCATGGCCTCGGCCGGCGGCTTGATCGCCGTGGTCATCGCCAACATCGCGGCGATCATCCTGGTGCGGATGATCGGCAAAAACCTGACTGACAAGCCTTGAGGGCCGCGCCATGACGCTTCAACAATCCCGCCGCCTGCAGAGCCTGTTGCTCGGCACCCTGGCCTGGGCCATTGCGATCCTGATTTTCTTCCCGATCTTCTGGATGGTGCTGACCAGTTTCAAGACCGAAATCGACGCGTTCGCCACGCCGCCGCAGTTCATCTTCACGCCGACGCTGGAGAACTACCTGCACATCAACGAGCGCAGCAACTACTTCAGCTATGCCTGGAACTCGGTGCTGATCTCGTTCAGCGCCACCGCCCTGTGCCTGCTGATCTCGGTGCCGGCCGCCTACTCCATGGCCTTCTACGAGACAAAGCGCACCAAGGGCACGCTGCTGTGGATGCTGTCCACCAAGATGCTGCCGCCGGTGGGCGTGCTGATGCCGATCTACTTGCTGGCCAAGAGCTTTGGGCTTTTGGACACGCGCATCGCGCTGATCATCATCTACACCCTGATCAACCTGCCGATTGTGGTGTGGATGGTTTACACCTATTTCAAGGACATTCCCAAGGACATCCTCGAAGCCGCACGCCTGGATGGCGCCACCCTGTGGCAGGAAATGGTCCGGGTACTGCTGCCAATCGCCAAGGGCGGCCTGGCCTCCACCGTGCTGCTGTCGTTGATCCTGTGCTGGAACGAAGCCTTCTGGTCGCTGAACCTGACGTCATCGAGCGCCGCGCCGCTGACCGCGCTGATCGCCTCCTATTCCAGCCCCGAAGGCTTGTTCTGGGCCAAATTGTCTGCCGTATCGACCCTGGCCTGCGCGCCGATCCTGATCTTTGGCTGGATCAGCCAGAAACAGCTGGTGCGCGGACTGTCCTTCGGCGCAGTCAAATAATAATTCCAAGCGGAGGGCCCATCATGGCCAACCTGAAAATCAAGAATCTGCAAAAAGGCTTCGAAGGTTTTTCCATCATCAAGGGCATCGACCTGGAAGTGAACGACAAGGAATTCGTGGTGTTCGTCGGCCCGTCGGGCTGTGGCAAATCCACGCTGCTGCGCCTGATCGCCGGCCTGGAAGAAGTCAGCGAAGGCACCATCGAGCTGGACGGGCGTGACATCACCGAAGTGACCCCGGCCAAGCGTGACCTGGCCATGGTGTTCCAGACCTACGCGCTGTACCCGCACATGAGCGTGCGCAAGAACATGTCGTTCGCCCTGGATCTGGCCGGCGTCGACAAGAAGCTGGTGGAAAGCAAGGTCAGCGAAGCGGCGCGCATTCTGGAGCTGGGCCCGCTGCTGGAGCGCAAGCCCAAGCAGCTCTCCGGCGGCCAGCGCCAGCGCGTGGCGATTGGCCGGGCGATTGTGCGTAACCCGAAGATTTTCCTGTTCGACGAACCCTTGTCCAACCTCGACGCCGCCCTGCGCGTGCAGATGCGCCTGGAACTGGCACGCCTGCATAAAGAGCTGCAGGCGACCATGATCTACGTGACCCACGACCAGGTCGAAGCCATGACCCTGGCCGACAAAGTCGTGGTGCTCAACAGCGGTCGCATCGAACAGGTGGGCTCGCCGCTGGAGCTGTATCACCAGCCGGCCAACCTGTTTGTCGCAGGCTTTCTCGGCACACCCAAAATGGGCTTCCTCAAGGGCAAAGTGACCTGGGTGGAGGGCCAGGGCTGCGACGTACAGCTGGACGCCGGCACCCTGATCAGCCTGCCGCTGAGCGGCCCGAGCCTGAGCGTAGGCAGCGCAGTGACCCTGGGCATTCGCCCCGAGCACCTGGAAATCGCCGCCCCCGGCCAGACCACCCTGACCGTCACCGCCGACGTCGGCGAACGCCTGGGCAGCGACACCTTCTGCCACGTCATCACCGCCAACGGCGAGCCGCTGACCATGCGTATTCGTGGCGACATGGCCAGCCAATATGGCGAAACCCTGCAGCTGCACCTGGACCCGGCGCACTGCCACCTGTTCGACACCGACGGCGTGGCCGTGGCCCGTCCCCTGCGCGCTGCCGCCTGATACCGCGAGTATTCCCAGATGAAACTGAATAGACACAACCTCACCCAGCTGGCGCCCGAAGTGCAACTGCCGGCTTATGCGATTGCCGATACCCGCCAGGGCATCGCGCACATCGGCGTCGGCGGTTTCCACCGGGCGCACCAGGCGTTTTACACCGACGCCTTGATGAACACCGGCGAAGGCCTGGACTGGAGCATCTGCGGCGTTGGCCTGCGCGCGGAAGACCGCAAGGCCCGCGACGACCTGGCCGGCCAGGATTATCTGTTTACCCTGTACGAACTGGGCGACACCGACGACACCGAAGTGCGCGTGATCGGCGCCCTCAGTGACATGCTGCTGGCAGAGGACGGCGCTCAGGCCCTGATCAATAAACTGGCCGACCCGGCCATTCGTATCGTCTCGCTGACCATCACCGAAGGCGGCTATTGCATCGACGACAGCAACGGCGAATTCATGGCGCACCTGCCGCAGATCCAGCATGACCTGGCGCACCCCGGCGCACCGAAGACCGTGTTCGGCTTTCTCTGCGCCGCACTGAACCAACGCCGCGCCGCCGGCACTCCCGCGTTCACGGTGATGTCCTGCGATAACCTGCCGCACAACGGCGCGGTCACCCGCAAGGCGCTGCTGGCGTTCGCCGCGCTGCACGACGCGCAACTGCGTGACTGGATCGACGCCAATGTGAGCTTCCCGAATGCCATGGTCGACCGCATCACGCCGATGACCAGCACCGCCCACCGCCTGCAACTGCATGACGAGCACGGCATCGACGATGCCTGGCCGGTGGTGTGCGAGCCCTTTGTGCAGTGGGTGCTGGAAGACAAGTTCGTCAACGGCCGCCCGGCCTGGGAAAAGGTCGGCGTGCAGTTCACCGACGACGTGACGCCGTACGAAGAAATGAAGATCGGCCTGCTCAACGGCAGCCACCTGGCCCTGACTTACCTGGGGTTTCTCAAGGGTTACCGGTTTGTTCACGAAACCATGAACGACCCGCTGTTTGTCGCCTATATGCGCGCTTACATGGACCTGGACGTCACGCCGAACCTGGCGCCGGTGCCGGGCATCGACCTGACGGAGTACAAGCAGACCCTGGTGGACCGCTTTTCCAACCAGGCAATTGCCGACCAGCTGGAACGGGTGTGCTCGGACGGTTCGTCGAAATTCCCCAAGTTCACCGTGCCGACCATCAATCGCTTGATTGCCGATGGGCGCGAGACCGAGCGCGCAGCGTTGGTCGTGGCGGCGTGGGCGCTGTACCTCAAGGGCGTGGACGAGAACGGGGCGAGCTACACCATTGCCGATCCGCGCGCCGAGTTCTGCCAGGCACTGGTGAGTGATGACGCATTGATCAGCCAGCGCCTGCTGGGGGTTGAAGAGATTTTCGGTACGGCTATTCCCAACTCGCCTGGGTTTGTGGCAGCTTTCCAGCGGTGTTATGGGAGCCTGCGTGACAACGGCGTCACTGCGACCCTGCAGAACCTCCTGAAGAAACCGGCTTAAACCTGTGGGAGGGGGCTTGCCCCCGATAGCGGTGTATCAGTCAATACAGGCTTCACTGACCCACCGCTATCGGGGGCAAGCCCCCTCCCACATGTTGACTGTATTACCCATCCAAAAAATAAGACTGCTGAGCAAATCATCATGACCCAGCAAAACCTGTTCCTCGGCATCGACTGCGGCACCCAGGGCACCAAAGCCATCGTTCTCGACGCGTCCAGCGGCAAGGTGCTGGGCCTGGGCGCCGCTGCGCACACCTTGATCAGCGGCGCCAACGGCCGACGCGAGCAGCACACCCAGGAATGGCTGGATGCCTTTACCGAAGCCACCCACCGCGCCCTGCAACAGGCCGGGGTGGACGGCCAGGACATCCTCGGCATCGGCGTTTCCGGCCAGCAGCATGGCCTGGTGCTGCTCGATGAGCAGGGTGAAGTGCTGCGCCCGGCAAAACTGTGGTGCGACACCGAAACCGCCGCCGAAAACGATCGCCTGTTGCAGCATCTGGGCGGCGAAAGCGGCTCGCTGGAGCGTCTGGGCGTGGCCATTGCACCGGGCTACACGGTGTCCAAACTGCTGTGGACCCGCGAACAGCACCCGGACCTCTTTGCGCGTATCGCCCACATCCTGCTGCCCCACGACTACCTCAATTACTGGCTCACCGGCCGCGCCGTCGCAGAATATGGCGATGCCTCGGGCACCGGCTATTTCAACGTGCGCAGCCGTGAATGGGACGTGGCGCTGCTCCAGCACATCGACCCCAGTGGTCGGCTGCAGGCGGCGCTGCCCGAACTGATTGAAGCCGATCAGGCCGTGGGCACGATCCTGCCGGCCATCGCCGAGCGGCTGGGCATCAACCCCAACGCGGTCGTGGCCAGCGGCGGCGGCGACAACATGATGGGCGCCATCGGCACCGGTAACATCGCCCCCGGCGTGATCACCATGAGCCTGGGCTCATCGGGCACCGTCTACGCCTTTGCCGACCAGCCCAACGTCAGCCCCCAGGCGTCGGTCGCCACCTTTTGCTCCTCCAGCGGTGGCTGGTTGCCGTTGATCTGCACGATGAACCTGACCAACGCCACCAGCGTGATCCGCGAGCTGTTCGAACTGGACCTGAACGCCTTCAACGCGCTGGTGGAACAGGCCGCCATCGGCGCCGACGGGGTGAGCATGCTGCCGTTCCTCAACGGCGAACGGGTACCCGCCCTGCCCCAGGCCACCGGCAGCCTGCACGGCCTGACCATGACCAACCTGACCCGCGCCAACCTGTGCCGCGCAGTGGTCGAAGGCACCACCTTCGGCTTGCGCTACGGCCTGGACCTGCTGCGCCAGACCGGCCTGCAAAGCCTGGGCATCCGCTTGATCGGCGGCGGGTCGAAAAGCCCGGTGTGGCGGCAGATGGTCGCCGACATCATGAACACCGAGGTGGTGTGTACCGAACAAAGCGAGGCCGCGGCCCTGGGCGCGGCGATCCAGGCGGCGTGGTGCCAGTCCGGCGAATCCCTGGCCAGCCTGTGCGACAAATGCGTGAGCCTTGACCCGGCCAGCCGCACCGTGCCGGTGCCGGCCAATGTCAGGGCCTATCAACAAGCCTACGAGCGCTATCAACAACTTGTGGCAACCCTTTAAGAGCGAGCAACTATGTATCTGGTGTGTGGTGAAGCGCTGTTTGATTTTTTCAGCCAGGAGGATGCCGACGGGCAGGCCGCCAAGCTCGATTACAAGGCGATTGCCGGGGGTTCGCCGTTCAACGTGGCGGTCGGCCTGCGCCGCCTGGGTATCGAGTCGGCGTTCTTTGCCGGGATTTCCAACGATTACCTGGGCCGGCGCCTGTTGCAGGTGCTCAAGAACGAAGGCGTGAACCAAGACTTCCTGGTGCCCTTCGACGCGCCGACCACCCTGGCCATGGTGGCCGTGGGTGCCAATGGTTCGCCGCAATACAGCTTTCGTGGCGAAGGTTGCGCAGACCGGCAACTGCAGCTGAGCCATCTGCCGCCCCTGGGTGATCAGATTCGCGGGCTGCATGTGGGCTCGTTTTCGCTGGTGGTACCGCCAATCGGCGACACGCTGCTCAATCTGGTCAAGCGCGAAAGCGGCAAGCGCCTGATCAGCCTCGACCCCAACGTGCGGCTGAACCCACAGCCGGACATCCAACTGTGGCGCGACCGGGTGGCGGAGTTGGTCAAGCACGCGGACCTGATCAAGGTCAGCGATGAAGACCTGCACCTGCTCTACCCCGAGCAATCCCCGGAAAGCGTGCTGCAAGGCTGGTTGCAACACCGTTGCCAGCTGGTATTTCTCACCCGTGGCGGCGATGGCGCCAGCGTGTTCAGCCGCCGCCATGGCAACTGGTCGCAGCCGGCAGTCGACATCGTGATGGCCGATACGGTAGGTGCCGGTGATACCTTCCAGGCAGCACTGATTGCCTGGTTGACCGAGCACCAATTGGACTCGGTCAAGGGACTGCAGCAGCTTGGCCGCGAACAGATCGACGCCATGCTCGGCTTTGCGATCCGCGCCGCAGCGCTGACCTGCACACGCACCGGGCCGGACCTGCCTTACCGCAGCCAATTAGGCTGATAGCCCTGAAGGCCGTGCGCCGCGCGGCCTGTACCCTTTGTCAGAAAATTCTCCGATAAGCGAGGTGTGTGCTAGACCGAAAAACAGCAGTAACAAAAACAATACGTAGGACACGTTATGACCAAGGCATCTGGCTTTCCAACCCGAGCCGTTATTGCTGTCGGCATTCTTTCACTGCAGTACATCACTCCCCAGACCGCGCACTCCGCGTGCGCTTTTACCCCCGGACCCGGCGACGATAGTTACGTCTGCGACAGCGGCACCAGCGCCACTGGCCTGACCGATCTGCTGGGCAACAACAGCCTCACCCTACCCTCCGGCGGCTCCGGCACCCTCAATGGAGGCGTCACCTTCGGTGCGGGCGCCGATACGGTACGCGTCGACTCCGGCGTGATCACCGGCGCGGTGCAGCAAGGCAACGGCGTCGATGATTTCATCATGAACGGCGGGCAAATCCAGTCCCTGGCCCAGGGTGATTCGCGCGACACCTTCCTGATGACCGGCGGCACCATCGTCGGCGCGTTCGAGGACGGCGACACCGCACGACAGACCGGTGGCACCATCGGGCGCGTCGACATGAAGCTCGACAACAACCTCTACGATATGTCCGGCGGCGCGATCCTGGGTAACCTGGTGACCGCCTTCGGCACCGACACGATCATCGTTTCGGGCGGCACCATCGGCGGCAATATCAGTGTCAGCGGCGGCGATGACAACATCACCGTCAGTGGCGGCGTGATCAATGGCGAGATCCGCGCCAGTGTCGGCAACGATACGTTCAATTGGCTGGGCGGCGGCCAGATCAAATCCGCCGTGCTGATGGGTGATGGCGATGACATCGCGATGCTGCGCGGCCTCAGCGAAAGCCAGCTGGCCAGCACGCCCTCCCTCGACGGCGGCCTGGGCGATGATCAATTGACCTTCGATAACACCACCTCCGGCACGCCGGCGCGCTATGTCGGCTGGGAGACCGTCAACCTCAACAACGCTTCGCGCTTTGACCTGGCCGGGGATTTTTTCCTCGGCGACAGTACCAGCAACACCGGTACGTTCAACCTCGATGGCAGCAGTACCCTGGCCGTGACTCAGGGCGCGATCCGCCCCTACAGCGCAGGCAAACTGGCAACGCTGAACAACGCCGGCACCATCGACATGACCACCGGCAGCGCCAGCGCCGGCGATACGCTCACGGTGCATGGCAATTACGTGGGCAACAACGGCCAACTGTGGCTGCAGACCGTGCTCGGTGACGACAACTCCGCCACGGACAAGTTGGTGGTGTCCGACGGTACGCTCAGCGGCCATACCCAGTTGGCCGTCACCAACCTCGGCGGTGCCGGTGGCTTTACCCAGGACAACGGCATCGAGGTGGTCCAGGCGCTCAACGGCGCGGTCAGCAGCACCGATGCCTTCGCCTTGAAGGGCTCGGTGTCGGCCGGCGCCTATGAGTACCTGCTGTTCAAAGGCGGCGTCACTGCCGGTACGGAAAACAACTGGTACCTGCGCTCCTCGGTGGTGGCCGTGCAGCCACCCGCCGTGCCACCGGTACCGCCCACCCCGCCGGTGGTGGTGCCTGTGCCACCGATTCCACCGACGCCGCCTGTGGTCGACCCCGATGAACCGCCGGTAGAGCCGCCGACCGCGCAACCGGTGGCGCCAGTCGAGCCGCCGGCGCCACCGCCGAGCCAGGTCGCGGCGGCCACGTCACCGCAATCGGCCGCCAGCAACCCGGTGCTGCCAACGGCCGTGGCCGGTGCCGAGCCTATCGCGCTGTACCGCCTGGAAGTGCCGGTGTACTCAGTCGTGGTTCCGGCCGCGCAACTGATGACGCTACAGGCGCTGGGCACCTTTCACGACCGCCAGGGCGAGCAAAGCCTGCTCACTGAAAGCGGGGCGGTGCCGGCCGGTTGGGCACGTGCCTATGGCAGCGACTTCAACAAGCGCTGGTCGGGCACCGTGTCGCCAAGCTTCGACGGCAGCGTCAAGGGCTATCAGGTGGGGCATGATCTTTATGCGGCGCACACCAGCGGCGGGCAACTGCAACGCTTTGGCTTGTTCGTCGGGCAGAGTCGCTTGAACGGTGACGTCAAGGGATTCGCCGAAGGCTTTGAGAACCGGCGCTCCGGACGGGTCAAGCTCGATGGCGACAACTTCGGCGCCTACTGGACGCTCACCGACTCCGCGGGCGGGTACCTGGATGTGGTCGCGATGTTCACGCGCCTGGACGGCGATAACAAATCCGACCGTGGCGTGAAGATGGACACCAAAGGCCATGCCCTGGCGCTGTCCGCCGAAGCCGGTTATCCGTTCAAACTATCCGAACATTGGGTGGTAGAACCGCAGGCCCAGGTAATCCGCCAGACCATCGACCTGGACAGCCAGAACGACGGCATTTCCAAGGTGTCGTTCGATTCCCAGGAGTACTGGACCGGCCGAGTCGGTGCGCGCCTCAAGGGCCGCTACCTAGTGGGCAACACGCCCGTCGAGCCTTACCTGCGCGCGAACGCGTGGCGCACGTTCGGCGGCAGCGACACGGTGACCTTTGATGACGTGGACCGCATCAAGAGCGACCACAAGTCGTCCAGCGCCGATGTGGGCGTAGGGGTTGTCGCCCAGTTGTCGTCGGCGGTGAGCGTTTATCTGGCGGCGGACTACAACACCAACCTGGACGGTAATGCCCTGGAGGGTGTCAGTGGCAATGCCGGTGTGCGGATGAGTTGGTGACCAGCCAACACTAGGGCCTGGCAAACGCCAGGCCCACGAGTCACTCAGGAGTAATAACCACGCCCTGCCGCTCGTTGCAGCACAGGGGCGTGGGTGTGCCTGAGTTCTTCGCGCAATTGGGCGATCAGGTTGCAGATGGCGCGACTGCTGTTGAGCTTGTCCGCACTCACGCCCTTGACCTCCAGGTCCACGCGATCACGGTCGCGGTCGTCATAGACCCTGATCGTCAACGACGCATCTTCGGCTTTGGTGCACTCACACCGTTTAGGCAGGAAACTTCCTTCAATAATGCTGCGAAGCTCTAGTTCCGAAAGCATGGCCAACCTCTCCTTTTTTGAGACTGCCAATCGTTTTATAGGTATCGCGCAGGCACTTGCCTGCCGCGTCTTGCCAACCCTGGAAGACGCCTTCTTCAGAAGCGTACTCGGCAATATCAATGGCTGTTGTAACCTTTCTTCATAAGCGCGCCGCTTGGTTATATAAGCTTGGACGCTCGCGCAGGATCATCGTCGAACCCCATCGATTAATCGTTTAACCCGCAGCCTGAGCCGGGCGCAACCTTGGGAGCCGATGCTTCTGGCAACATATGGCAAACAATCAATCCGTCACCCTTTCGTCGAGACAGGCTTACACGGAACATATGAAACATATACGCTTCGTATATTAAATCCTGAAAGTGAAGCGTATGGGCATCGTCAAGATCACCGACCAATTGCACGAACAACTGCGCCTGGCCAGCGCCGCGATGGACCGCTCCATCAACGCCCAGGCCGAGTTCTGGATCAAGATCGGCCTGCTGGCCGAGCTCAACCCGCAGCTGCCTTACAACGAGCTGATCAACAAGCTGTTGCTGGACAAACCCGACCTGATCCGGGGACGCAGCCAATGATCAAGACGCCACAACAGCTTGCGGTGATGCGCGAATCCGGGCGCCTGCTGGCACAGGTGTTCAGTATGCTCGACGGCTTTGTCGCCGCCGGCCGCTCTACCCTGGAACTGGACAGCGCGGTAGAAACCTTCATCCGCCAGGAGCTGAAGGCCCGCCCGGCCAGCTTGGGCCAGTATGACTACCCCTTCTGCATCAACACCTCGATCAACGAAGTGGTGTGCCATGGCATGCCCAGCGCGAAGGAAATCCTCAAGGACGGCGACATCATCAACATCGACATCACCCTGGAAAAAGGCGGCTTTATTGCCGACTCCAGCAAGATGTACATGATCGGCGCCGTCACCCCCAAGGCGCGGCGCCTGGTGGAGATGACCTTCGAGGCGATGTGGGCCGGCATCCGCCAGGTCCGGCCCGGCGCCCGCCTGGGTGATATCGGCCATGCGATCCAGCGTCACGCCCAGGCGAACGGCTACAGCGTGGTGCGTGAATACTGCGGCCATGGCATCGGCCGGGAAATGCACGAAGAGCCGCAAATCCTGCACTTCGGTCGCCCCGGCACCGGGCTGGAACTGCGCGAAGGCATGGTGTTTACCATCGAGCCGATGCTCAACCAGGGCAGCGCCAAGGTGCGCAGCCTGAAGGACGGCTGGACGGTGGTGACCAAAGACAACAGCCTGTCGGCGCAATGGGAACATACGGTCGCGGTGACGGCGGATGGGTTTGAGGTGCTGACGTTGCAAGCGAGCACCTGAACAACCTCCACCGTTGGATGAGGCGCGCTACCACACTTGCCCTTGGCGTTTTAGTTCCAGGCGCCGCACGAACTCCTCCAGCACCAGGCCATAGAGGTCGTCCTGCAAATAGGCATCCTCAATGCCTGCGTCCAGGTTGGGATTGTCGTTGACCTCGATCACCACCACTTTGTCGCCGGACTGCTTGAGGTCTACACCGTAAAAGCCATCGCCGATCAGGTTGGCGGTCTTCACGGCCAGCTCCACCACCGCCTTGGGCGCTTCGTGAACGGCCAGGGTGCGGCATTCGCCATTGATGTCCTGGCCGATGGCCTTGTGGTTGTAGATCTGCCAATGGCCCTTGGACATGAAGTACTGGCAGGCAAAGATCGGCTTGCGGTTGAGCACACCGATACGCCAGTCGTACTCGGTGTAGAAGAACTCCTGAGCGAGCAGCAGCACCGAATGCTCGAACAACTCGGCGGTGGCCTTGAGCAACGCCTCCTGGCTCTCCACCTTGATCACGCCACGGGAAAAGCAGCCGTCGGGGATCTTCAATACCAACGGGAACCCCAAGCGCTCGCCGACCCGCTCAAAGTCTTCCGGTCGTTCCTTGTAGAGAATCTCGGTGGCGGGCATGCCCAACTGATGGCTGTTGAGCAAGTCGGTGAGGTAAACCTTGTTGGTACAGCGCAGGATCGATGCCGGGTCGTCCATCACCACCAGGCCTTCGCTTTCGGCTTTCTTGGCGAAACGATAGGTGTGGTTGTCGACGCTGGTGGTCTCACGGATCAACAAGGCGTCGTACTCGGCCAGGCGCGAGTAATCCTTGCGCTCGATCAGGTCCACATCGATGCCCAGGCCCTTGCCTACCCGTACGAAATTCTCCAGGGCTCGCGCGTTGGACGGCGGCAGTTGCTCCTGGGGATCGTGGAGGATCGCGAGGTCATAGCGGGCCAGTCGGCGCGAGCGTGGTTGGCGCCAGATCTTGCGGCTGAAGTTGTCGAGGGCGTGGGCGAATTGATCTTCCTGATCATCACGCAACTTATGCAACACGCCGGACTTGACCCCTTCGATGTGCCAACCGTTATTCTTTTTGAAATCAACCAACAGGATCGGGCACGGAAACGCTTCAAACAATTGACGGGCCAAGTCCTGCAACGGCTCTATATTGGTTCGACCGAAATATAGTGTCAGGGTAAAGCCTTCGGTATTGCTGTAAAGGTGGTGACTCAAGGCTTTATCGAGGGTTTTATCCAGGTCGTCCAGGGCCAGCCCGTACAATGCCTTTTTCGTCAGTTCGCTGATGGTGCGCACCGACGGGATCACCTTGTGCCCCCGCGCTTCGGCCAGCAGGGAACAGTAGTAGCCATGCCCCAGGTACTTGTAGCCGCGGCACAGGTTGATCACCTGCACGCGCTTGCCCGTCTCGTTTTCCCGGGTCTGTTCCAGGTATTCCTGGGCAGTCACAATGTCTTCACTGGGGAAGTAGGAGGCCCAGTCTTCCTTGCGTTCGACAATAATCACGACTTGACTTGCACCTTTGGGCGAGGACGAAAAATAACCGTTGGAAGTTATTGTCGCCGCGACTGTTTGCTCGGATACTTCACGCCAATGAGTGTGTACCGCCGACATAATGTTTGATCCGCTTTAGAGAACTCGACCTTTTCTATTAAGCACGATCTTTTAGAGAAGTCCCGTTTCGTTACGCAACTTTTACGGCGGTCATATGGCTCTTTCCTTTCGCGTTGCAACTCCGTGCGATGTGCCTGAACTGGTGGCACTGGAACAACATTGTTTCACCACCGACCGGCTGTCATCGCGCAGTTTTCAGTGGATGATCAGCCGCGCCCATGGCGAGTTGTTGGTCGCGGAGAACGACGGACAATTGCTTGGTTATGCGTTGGTGCTGTTCCACCGTGGTACCTCGCTGGCGCGCCTGTATTCCATCGCCATTGCCGAGCCTGCGCGTGGTCTGGGGCTGGGCAAACAATTGCTCGCGCGCATCGAGGCAATTGCGGTGGAACATGACTGCGCCTACCTGCGCCTGGAAGTGCGCAGCGATAACCCAGGCGCCCTCGCGCTGTATGAGCGAACTGGCTACCGGCGCTTCGCCCTGATCAACGACTATTACGAAGACCACACCGACGCCCTGCGCCTGGAGAAGCGCATCGTCCAGCACCAGGATGCGCGCCCGCAAAGCGTGCCGTATTACCAGCAGACCACTGACTTCACCTGTGGCGCCGCGTGCCTGCTGATGGCCATGGGCGCGCTGGTGCCGGAGCGCGTGACGCAGCGTCGCGAAGAGCTGCAGATCTGGCGCGAAGCGACCACCGTGTTCATGACCGCCGGCCATGGCGGTTGCAGCCCGCAAGGGTTGGCGCTGGCGGCCTGGCGCCGGGGCTTTGGTGTGCGTATGCAGGTGAATGTGCGTGGGCCGCTGTTTCTGGATGGCGTGCGGGACGCGCATAAAAAGGACGTGATGCGTCTGGTGCATGAGGCCTTCGACGAGGAGTTGGCGGCCAGTGGCGTCGAGCAAGTGGTCGGCGGTGCGCTCGACCTGCCCCGGGTATTGCGCGAAGGCGGCCAACCGCTGGTGCTGATCAGCAGCTACCGCCTCACCCGCTCCAAATCACCGCACTGGGTGATGATCACCGATTGCGACGATGACTTTGTCTACCTGCACGACCCGGACGTCGACCACAGTCAGCACCGCCAGCCCTTGGACTGCCAGCACCTGCCGGTCAGCCATGGGGAATTCGAGCGCATGTGCCGGTTCGGTAATAACAAACTTCGCGCGGCCGTGGTGGTCTTCAAGCCACCTGCCTGATTCCGGCCTTAGCCTCCAGCTCACGCACCAGCGGCAGCACACGCTGGCCGAAGTACTCGACTTCTTCCTGAAAGTGCAGGAAGCCGGCCAGCACCAGGTCCACCCCCACCGCCTTGAGCGCAACGATGCGCTCGGCGATCTGTTGCGGCGTGCCGATCAGGTTGGTCTTGAAGCCGTCGTTGTACTGCACCAGGTCTTCAAAACTGGATTTGGCCCAGTTGCCCTCGCCTTCCGGTGAGGCCTTGCCCGCTTGTTTGGCCGCATCACCAAAGGCGTTGACCGCTTCCGGGTCGGCCTTGTCGATGATCTCGGCCAGCACGGCGCGCGCTTCTTCTTCCGTATCGCGGGCGATGATAAAGGCGTTGACGCCGACTTTGACCGAGTGGTTATTCGCCGCCGCCTTGGCGCGGATGTCATCGACCTGGGCCTTGATGCCTTCCGGCGTATTGCCGTTGGTGAAGTACCAGTCCGACACCCGCGCGGCCATGTCCCGTGCCGCCCGTGAGCTGCCGCCCTGGAACACTTCGGGCTGGCCCAGGGGCTTGGGCTTGAGGGTGTAATTGTTGAAGCGGTAGAAGTCGCCCTTGAAGGTGAAGTCATCCTGGGTCCAGATGCCTTTGAGCGAGCGGATGAACTCTTCGGAGCGGCGATAGCGCTCATCGTGCTCCAGCCACGGCTCACCAATGGCCTGGAATTCGCCCTTGAACCAGCCGCTGACGATATTCACCGCGATACGGCCATTGGTGAGCTGGTCAATGGTCGCCAGTTGCTTGGCCGCCAGCGCCGGCTGCCATGGGCCCGGCAGGATCGCCGCGATCACCTTGAGGGTGGTGGTGGCCGCGAGCAGCGCATGGCTGAAGGCTACCGACTCGTGCTGGTTCTCGGCGCCGTAACCGGCGGTGAAGCGGATCTGGGTCAAGCCGTACTCGAAGCCGGCGGCTTCGGCCAGTTGCGCCAGTTTGCGGTTGTAGTCGATGCCCCAGTGGGTGCGTTGCTCGATCTTGCTGACCACCAGCCCACCGCTGACGTTGGGCACCCAATAGGCAAATTTCACGGCTTGCTGACTCATGGATAGTTCCTCGCACACAGGGATGTACCCAGGGGCTGAGCAGCAAGCGTGCCAGGCCAGGGAAACGCCCATGCCAGGCGCACAGCGCGGATGACGGCGCGGGCGCGCCGATGTCGCAGAATGGGCCGGTTTGTCGATCAGCTGTTGCCAGGGCAACAGTGAATGAAGGCTTCAAGCCCGCCAATACTGGCGTCGGCGCCCGGCACGGACTGTGCAATCACCTCGTATTGATCATTGCCCAGGAACCTTGCCCATGACCGAACAACACGTCATCAACCCGCTTTCCATCGGCGTCGATTACCCGCCCCTGGCCGCCCGCTTTCGGCCGATTTTCCAGCGCATCGCCGAGGGCGCGGTAGAACGCGAACTGAGCCGCACCCTGCCCTACGAACCGATCCAGTGGCTCAAGGAGGCCGGCTTTGGCGCGGTGCGCGTGCCGGTGGAGTACGGCGGTGGCGGCGCTTCCCTGCCGCAATTGTTCGAACTGCTGATCGAACTGGCCGAAGCCGACTCCAACGTGCCCCAAGCCCTGCGTGGGCACTTCGCCTTTGCCGAAGACCGCCTCAACGCGCCGCCCAGCGCCGCCCGCGACCTGTGGTTCAAGCGCTTCGTGGACGGCGACATCGTTGGCTGCGCCTGGACCGAGATCGGCAACGTGGCCATCGGCGACGTGGTCACCCAAGTCAGCCCCGATGGTGACCAGTGGACGCTCAACGGTGAAAAGTTCTACAGCACCGGCAGCATTTTCGCCGACTGGATTGATGTCTACGCCCAACGCAGCGACACCGGCGCCGACGTAATCGCCGCCACTCGCGCCCGCCAGCCAGGGGTGGTCCACAGCGATGACTGGGACGGCTTTGGCCAACGCACCACCGGCAGCGGCACATCGCGCTTTAACCATGCGGTGGTGGAGGCAGACAACGTCATCGACTTTGCCACACGGTTCAAATACCAGACCGCGTTCTACCAGTTGGTGCTGCTCGCCAGCCTGGCGGGCATCGGCCGCGCAGCCCTGCGCGACGTGGCACATCAGGTGCGCAGCCGCCAGCGCATCTACAGCCATGGCAATGCGCCCCATGTCAGCCAGGACGCGCAGATTCAGCAAGTGGTGGGCGAAGTGGCGGCCCTGGTCTACGCCGCCGAGGCCAGCGCCTTGAAGGCCACGCTGCCGGCGCAACGGGCGTACCTGGCGCGGTTTGGTGGGGATGACGCCGTGGAGCGCGAAGCCAATGTGGCGGCGGAAATCGAATCGGCCACTGCGCAGGTGGTGGTGTCGCAGTTGATCCAGCGCGCTACCAGTGAACTGTTCAATGCACTGGGGGCTTCTGATGTGCGCCAGGGTAAAGCGCTGGATCGACATTGGCGCAATGCGCGGACGGTGTCTTCGCATAATCCGGTGATCTACAAGGCGCGGATCGTGGGGGATTGGGTGGTTAATGGGGCTGAGCCGCCGTTTGTTTGGCAGATTGGGAATGGGCCGGGGAAGGCTTGATGTCGCAATGGTGATCGTTCCTACGCTCTGCGTGGGAATGCCTCCTGCGACGCTCCGCGTCCAGGTTTGGGCTAATGCACACAACTGACGCAGAGCGTCACGGGCTGCATTCCCACGCAGAGCATGGGAACGATCGCACAATGCCAGTCAGTTAAGCGAAAAGGACCCCTGTAGGAGCGAGCTTGCTCGCGAAAAACGTCCAGGCGACGCGTTCATGCTGAATAAACGCGGGGAGTCTGAGTTCTTCGCGAGCAAGGGCTAGCCGCCCGCCTCGCTCCTACAAAAAGTCTTAACTGACTGGCATTAGGGGTTGCCCCCTCCCACATTTAGAATGCGAGCTTGTAACCCACCGCCATCAACATCACCGCCAGGCACGGACGCAGCACAGCGTCCGGGATCCTGCCGGTCATGTGGCTGCCCAGGTAAATGCCCGGCAACGACCCCATCAACAAAAAGCCCAACAACGGCCAATCCATATTGCCCATGCTGGCATGCCCCAAGCCTGCCACCAGGGTCAGCGGCACGGCATGGGCGATTTCGGTACCGACCAGGCGACGCGTGGCCAGGAACGGATACAGGATAAACAACGCCACCGTGCCCAGCGCCCCGGCGCCGATGGAGGTCAGGGCCACCATGGTGCCGAGCACCGCGCCGGTCACTACGGTCAGCGCGTTCAGGTTGCGCGGGCTCATGTGATAGTCATCGCCGGCATGGCGTTGGGCAAACGCCAACAGACTTTTCTTGAACAGGATCGCCAGGGCCGTCAGCAGCAGCACCACACCGAGGGCCTGCTTGATCATCGCGTTCATCGCACTCGGGTCGGTGTGCAGACTGGCGAGGAACCACAGGGTCAGCAATACCGCTGGCACACTGCCCAGGGTGAGCCAGCCAGTGATGGTCCAGTCGATGTTCCTGTTCTTGCTGTGCACCAGCACACCGCCGGACTTGGTGATGGCGGCATACAACAGGTCAGTGCCCACGGCGGTGGCCGGGTTGATGCCGAACCACAACAGGATCGGCGTCATCAAGGAGCCTCCGCCGACGCCGGTCATGCCTACGATAAAACCCACGATCAGGCCAGCAACCACAAACCCCACATTACCCACATCCATTACAGCTACCTGCGGCCTTATAAATTTCTGGCCGCAGGATAGCGATTTTTCTTATAACCACTTATATCAATATGATCTGACTTTATGCCTTTTTATCAAGCCGGTGGCAGACGTAGGCCTGGGTCTGATACGGGAAGGCGACGGTGTCCCGGCCCTTCAGTGCCGGATGCGTGTCGATCAGTGTCTGCAACTGTGCGGTGACCGCTGCCTTGGGACCCTCAGCCAGCGCGGCGATAAAGCTCACGGAGAGGAAGCGGTCCATGATCACTTCCTGAGGGCTGCCGACATGGCTGTAGGGAAAACAGGTCATCTCAGGGTCGGAAAAGTACTCGCCGGTAAAGGCTTCACGCCAGCGACCGGTATGAAAACGCGGGGTGTCGCCCTCGTAGGGGGTGATGATCCGCGTGATGGCCGCGACCCAATCCACCGATTCATCCCGCACGTTCCAGACCAGGCCAAGGCGGCCGTCGGCCTTGAGCACGCGATGGATCTCCGCCAGGGCCGCCTCGGTGGAGAACCAGTGGAACGCCTGGGCACACACCACCGCGTCCGCACTGGCAGAGGGCAATGGCATGGACTGCGCAGTGCCATTGACCAGACGCACATCCGGCAGAAGCCTTTTCAACTGGGCACCCATTTCAGCCACCGGTTCGACGGCCGTCAACCTTGGCGCCAGGGTGCTGAGCAAACGGGTGAACTTGCCGGTGCCGGCCCCCAGATCAACCACATTCGACTGGCCGTCGATGCGTAAGGCCTGCGCCAGCCAGCCCGTGAGCTGCCTCGGATAGTCCGGCCGGCCTTGGGCGTAGGTGACGGCCTGGGTAGAGAAACCTTGTTGAGCAGACGTGTGTACACCAGTCATTGCCAATCTCTCCTTGGGTAAAGCGGGGGCACAGTGTGCGCCCTGGCACGTTTATTTTCTAATCGCTGCATCCAATCGGGCCGCTCACGGGTAGTACTTGCAGCAACCCCGCTGTTCTACCCAATGGAGAACTACCCATGAACGCTAAAGCCCTGCTCTGCCTCACCGGTCTGCTGGTCGCCAGCCCTGCCGTCTTTGCCCAGGCCGCTCTGCCCGACAGCATCAAGGTACCGGATGGCCATAAGGTCGCCCTGGAAACCACCGGCGTTGGCGAAATCACCTACGAATGCCGCGACAAAGCCAACGCCGCCGGGCAGACCGAATGGGCCTTTGTCGGGCCCAAGGCCGTCTTGAACGACCGCAACGGCAAGCCGGTGGGCACCTACTTCGGCCCGCCGGCGACCTGGCAGGCCAATGACGGCTCGAAAATCACCGGTACCCAGTTGGCCGTGGCACCGTCGGGCGCTGGCAACCTGCCGTACCAACTGGTCAAGGCCAACCCGGCCGAAGGCAACGGCGCGATGCGTGGCGTGAGTTACATCCAGCGCGTCGCGCTCAAGGGCGGCGTCGCCCCCACAAGCGCGTGCACGGTTGCCAACAAGGGCACGCAGCAAACCGTGAAGTATCAGGCAGACTACATATTCTGGGCCGCTAACTGAGCAAACTCGGCTACGCTCGCCTTGTGGGCGCGAGGACGCTCGCCCCTACAATGCGCAGACGTCTACTGAAGTGGCAGGAATCCCTGGTTTGGCTGAAATCATCTTTGACTATGAAGTGTGCCTGCTGGCCTGCGCCCGCGGCGATCATCGCGCCCTGCACCGGCTCTACGAGCACGACAGCAGCCGTCTGCTCGGCGTCGCCTTGCGTATCGTGCGGGACCGGGCCCTGGCCGAAGACATCGTGCATGACGCCTTTATCAAGGTCTGGCACGGCGCCCATGGCTTTGACCCCGACCGTGGCTCGGCGCGCGGCTGGGTGTTCAGTGTGACCCGCCATCTGGCGCTGAACAGGATGCGCAACGCCGGTCGCGATATCGCGCTCAGCGATACCCATGAAGAACTGGCGGCACCTGCCGAACACGTTGAAT
The DNA here is from genome assembly GCF_034043515.1 of Pseudomonas sp. MUP55. Lineage (NCBI taxonomy): Bacteria > Pseudomonadati > Pseudomonadota > Gammaproteobacteria > Pseudomonadales > Pseudomonadaceae > Pseudomonas > Pseudomonas sp. MUP55. The sequence continues at coordinate 3,299,354 of NZ_CP138214.1, forward strand.
TCGAGGCGCGCTCGGCACAGATTCACACCTGCCTGGCACAGCTGGACCCGCCCCGGCGCCAATGCATCCTGCATGCGTATGTGGACGGTTATTCTCACAGCGAAATCGCGCAAAAGCTGGGCACCCCGCTGGGGACGGTCAAAGCCTGGATCAAACGCAGCCTCGCCGCCCTGCGGGAGTGCATGGCATGAACGACGACGAACTGGCCAGTGAATACGTATTGGGCACCCTGCCCGCCGAACAACGCGCCGAGGTCGAGCAGCGCCTGCAGCACGACGCCCCACTGCGCGCCGCTGTGCAGGCCTGGGAGCAGCGGCTGCTGCCACTGACGGCGCTGGCGCCACCGGTACCGCCCTCGGCGCAGCTATGGCGACGCATCGAACGCACCCTCACCCAGGCGGATAAACCCGTGGACAACCCGGTGCCTTGGTGGAACCTGCTCGCGGTGTGGCGCGGCCTGGCGGCTGCGGGGCTGACGGCGACCCTGGTGCTGGCGGCGCTCTTGTGGGCCCGCCCACCCATCGCTGAACCCACCTTCGTGGTGGTGCTGGTGGCCCCACAAAACCAGGCGCCGGGTTGGGTCATCCAGGCCAGTGATCGCCAGCAGATCCAGTTGATCCCCCTGGGCGTCATGCAAGTGCCCGCCGACAAGGCCTTGCAGTTCTGGACCAAGGCCGATGGCTGGCAGGGGCCGGTTTCCCTGGGGCTGGTCAAGCCGGGGCAGACCCTGTCGGTGCCGCTGGACAAGCTGCCGCCGCTGGCGCCGAATCAGCTGTTCGAACTGACCCTGGAAGACCCGAGCGGCTCGCCCACCGGCAAACCGACCGGGCCGATCCAGGCCATCGGTCGCGCGGTCAAGGTGCTTTGATCACTCGATGGCAGGCAACCACACGCGAAACCGCGCACCGCCCAACGGAGAGTCCTCGGCGGTCAAGGTGCCGCCCTGGGCTTCCAGGGCCCGCCGGCTGATGGCCAGGCCCAGGCCAAAACCACCGGTGGCGCGGTCGCGGCTGCGGTCCAGGCGGTAGAACGGCTCGAAGATACGTTCGCGCTGGTCCGCTGGAATGCCAATGCCATCGTCATCCACGCAGATTTCACAACCTTTTTTCGGGCATACCCTGACGCCGACCTGGATGCGCTTGTCGCAGTAACGCGTGGCATTGCGCAACAGGTTCTGCAAGGCGCGGGCGGTGAGGCGCGGGTCGAGGCTGAAGCGCTCCACCGCGCAGTCGAGCGCCACGTCGATCACGATCTCGGGGTTTTCCAGTTCGTCGTCGACACTGCCCAGGACGCTGTCGATGAATTCGTCGAGCACTACCTCGACGCGTTCCGGCAACTGCGCCGGGTTTTGCAGGCGGCTGTAGGAGAGCAGCTCCAGCACCAGTTCATCGAGTTCACGAATATGCGCCACCAGGCTTTGCAGGCGCTCCCGGCTCGCTGCGGGCAAGTCTTCCGACAGCGCCAGGGCCAGGCCGAAATCCAGGCGGGTCAGCGGCGTGCGCAGTTCATGGGACACCGCATTGAGCAGGTCGCGCTGCTGGTTCAACAGGTGCTCGATGTCATCGGCCATGGTGTCGAACACCGAGGCGAGGCTGCCGATGCTGGAGCTGACGGGGATACGCGTGCGCTCGGCCAGGTTGCCCTGCCCCAACTGCGCGGCGGTGCTTTTCAGGCGTTCCAGGTCGCGCCAGTGCGGCCGCAGCCACACCAGCAGGCAGGCGAGCAGCGCGGCGACGATCAGCACGTTGATCGCCCAGTACAGCACGTTCATGTCCAACGGATCGGGCGGAACCGTCAGCTTGACCACAAATTGCTCATTGATCGGCGAGCTGATCTCCTCCATCCAGCCCCATTCCCCCAGGCGCACCACTGACTTGCCCTGTTCCAGCAGTTTTTCTTCCGCCGGGGTGTAGCGCGCATCCTGGCGCAGCAGCAGTTGCACTTTCAACGGCGCAAAGTCGCGGCCCAACTGCTCGGTGACCTGTGACCAGCGTTCCACCGGTGCGCGCACGTATTGCTTGACGATCAGCTTCTGCTGGCCGCGGGTCTGTTCGATGTTGTAGTCCATGTAACGGTGTTCGAACAGCTGGATCACCAGTGAGGGAATCAGGTAGATCGCCGCACTGTAGGTGACGATCGTAATCAGGTAGAGACGCAGGAGTACCCGGAACATGGCTCAGCATTCCCACTCGGAACGGCTGAACAGGTAACCCTTGCCCCACACGGTCTTGATCTTGCGTGCTTCGCCGGCGTGGTCGTCGAACTTGCGGCGCAGCTTGGAGATGGCCACGTCCACCGAGCGGTCGGTGCCATTGAACTCGATGCCGCGCAGGCGTTGCAGGATCTGGTCGCGGCTGAGCACCTCGCCGGCATGTCGGGCCAGTACCACCAGCAGGTTGTACTCGCCGCTGGACAACTCCACCGCCTGCTCGCGCCAGGTCACGGTGCGTTCGGACAGGTCGATGCACAGGTTGCCCATGATGATCTTGTCGCTGGCCACCTGGGGCTCCGACAGGCTGCTGCGGCGCAGCAACGTGCGCACACGGGCAAGCAGCACGCGCGGTTCACAGGGCTTGGTCACGTAGTCGTCAGCGCCCATTTCCAGGCCCAGGACCTGGTCGTGGCTGTCGTCACGGGCGGTGAGCATCAGGATCGGCAGGCCCGCCGAGTCGGCGCGCAGCAGGCGGCACACCTGCAGACCGTCGAGGCCAGGCAGCATCAGGTCAAGGATCACCAGGTCCGGCGGGTTCAAGCGCGCCCGTTCGCGCACCTGGTCGCCCCGGCTGAGCACGCTGACTTGATAGCCATTGCGTTCCAGGTAGCTGGCAATCAACTCGGACAGTGCGGCGTCGTCTTCCACCAGGAGGATGTTGGGCATCAAGATGTTTCCAGAAAATACAGTGAAGTGCCGTACACAAATCCCATGTGGGAGGGGGCTTGCTCCCGATAGCGGTGGATCAGTCACAGATGTATGACTGACACGGCCTCATCGGGGGCAAGCCCCCTCCCACATTTGATCTTTGTTGTAAGCGAGGTTGTGCAAGGATATACGGCCCCGAGGCCTAGCGCCCCGGCCCTTACATTTCTTCACAGACGCACTACATAGCTTCACAGCACCACGGCGCAGGTGACCTTAGGATGCGCCAGTCAATATTGGGATAAGAGCATGTCGAAGAATCTGTTTGCGCCGTTTTGCCTGTTGGCCCTCACACTGGCGCTGAGCGCGTGTGACCAGTCCGCAGCCGAGGCGCCGGAAATGCCCCTGGCCAAAGTGCGCATCGAGACGCTGCAGGCCAAGCCCCTGTCCATCACCAGCGAATTGAGCGGGCGCATCGCCGCGCCGCGCATGGCCGAGGTGCGTGCGCGGGTCGCCGGGGTGGTGATGCAGCGGGTGTTCAGCGAAGGTCATGACGTGAAACAGGGTGACGTGCTGTTTCGCATCGACCCGGCGCCGTTCAAGGCCGACCTCGACAGCGCCAGGGCCAACCTGAGCAAGGCCGAAGCCAACGCATTCCAGGCACGCCTGCAGGAGCAGCGCTACAGCCAGTTGGTGGAAGGTAACGCCATCAGCGGCCAGGAATACGACAACGCCCGCGCCGCGCTGCGCCAGGCCAACGCCGAGGTCGCTGCCAACAAGGCGGCCGTCGAGCGGGCCAGGCTGAACCTGGGTTACGCCACCGTGACCGCGCCGATTTCCGGGCGCATCGGCCGTGCACTGGTGACCGAAGGCGCCCTGGTCGGCCAGAACGAAGCCACGCCGCTGGCGATCATCCAGCAACTGGACCCGATCCACGCCGACCTCACCCAGTCGACCCGCGAGCTCAATGACCTGCGCCGCGCCTTTCGTGCTGGCAGTCTGAAGCAGGTCGGCCAGGACCAGGCCAAGGCCACCCTGATCCAGGATGACGGCAGCCTATACCCGTTGCCAGGCAAGCTGCTGTTCGCCGAGATCAGCGTCGACCCGGGCACCGGGCAGATCATCCTGCGCAGCGAGTTTCCCAACCCGGACCTCGACCTGCTGCCCGGCAGCTTCGTACGAGTGCGCCTGGAACAGGCGGTCGACCAGCAAGGCCTCAGCGTGCCGCAACGCGCGATCACCCGCGACAGCGCCGGCATCCCCATGGTGCTGTTGCTGGACAGCACGCAGACCGTCAGCCAGCAGCCGGTGGAGTTGGGCGCGGTGATCGAAGACCGCTGGGTCGTCAGCCGCGGCCTCAAGCCCGGTGACCGCATTGTTGTCGAGGGCCTGCAACATGCACGCCCCGGTGAAAAAGTTGAAGTGGACGACAGCCCGCTCGTAAAGGAATAACCCGCCATGCCGCAGTTCTTTATCGACCGCCCGATTTTCGCCTGGGTGGTGGCCCTGTTCATCCTGCTGGCCGGTTTCCTGGCGATTCCGCAGTTGCCGGTGGCCCAATACCCCAACGTCGCGCCGCCGAAGGTGGAAATCTACGCGGTGTACCCCGGCGCGTCGGCCCAGACCCTGGATGAAAGCGTGGTCAGCCTGATCGAGCAGGAGCTCAACGGCGCCGACCACCTGCTGTATTTCGAGTCCCAGAGCAGCCTCGGCTCGGCGACCATCACCGCCACGTTCCAGCCGGGCACCAACCCGGAAATGGCCCAGGTGGATGTGCAGAACCGCTTGAAAGTGGTGGAGCCTCGCCTGCCGCAAGCGGTGACGCAACAAGGCCTGCAGGTGGAAAAAGTCTCGGCCGGCTTCCTGTTGCTGGTGACGCTGACGTCCAACGACGGCAAGCTTGATGACGTGGCGCTCAGCGATTACCTGGCGCGCAACGTGATGAACGAACTCAAGCGCCTGGACGGTGTGGGCAAGGCCCAGTTGTACGGCGCCGAGCGCGCCATGCGCATCTGGATCGACCCGCAGAAGCTGATCGGCTTCAACCTCACCCCGGCCGACGTGAATGCCGCCATCAGCGCGCAGAACGCCCAGGTGTCGGCGGGCAGCATCGGCGACTTGCCGGGCTCCCAGAGCCAGGAAATCACCGCCGCCATTCTGGTCAAGGGCCAGCTGTCGACACCGGCGGAGTTCGCCGACATCGTGCTCAAGGCCAACCCTGACGGCTCCACCGTGCGCATCGGCGACGTGGCGCGGGTGGAAGTCGGCAGCCAGGAATACCAGTTCTCCACGCGCCTGAACGGCAAGCCGTCCACCGCCGTGAGTGTGCAACTGGCCCCCGGTGCCAATGCGCTGAACACCGCAACCCTGGTGCGGGCGAAGATGGACGAGCTGTCGCGCTATTTCCCGGCCAACGTGGAATACAAGATCCCCTACGACACCTCGCCGTTCGTCAAAGTCTCGATCACCAAGGTGGTCTACACCTTGCTTGAGGCGATGGCGCTGGTGTTCGCGGTGATGTTCCTGTTCCTGCAGAACGTGCGCTACACCCTGATCCCCACGCTGGTGGTGCCGATTGCGCTGATGGGCACCTTTGCCACCATGCTGTTGTTGGGTTTTTCGATCAACGTACTGACCATGTTCGGCATGGTGCTGGCGATCGGCATCCTGGTGGACGATGCGATTGTGGTGGTGGAGAACGTCGAGCGGATCATGGCCACCGAAGGCCTGTCGCCCAAGGACGCGACGAAAAAGGCCATGGGCCAGATCACCGGCGCCATCGTCGGTATCACCCTGGTGCTGGTGGCGGTGTTCCTGCCGATGGCGTTCATGCCCGGCTCGGTGGGGGTGATCTACCAGCAGTTCTCGTTGTCGATGGCCACCTCGATCCTGTTCTCGGCCTTTCTGGCCCTGACCTTGACGCCAGCGCTGTGCGCCACCTTGCTCAAGCCGATCGCCCAGGGCGAGCACCATGCCAAGGGCGGCTTTTTCGGCGGTTTCAATAAACGCTTTGAACAGCTCACCGACCGCTACGAAGGCTGGGTGGCCTATGCCCTCAAGCGCAGTGGCCGTTACCTGCTGATCTACCTGGTGTTGCTGGTGGGCCTGGGGCTGCTGTTCAGCCGCCTGCCCTCCTCGTTCCTGCCGGTGGAAGACCAGGGTTACACCATCACCGATATCCAGTTGCCACCGGGCGCCAGCAAGAACCGCACGGTGCAGGTGGCCGAGCAGATCGAGGCGCACAACGCCGGTGAACCGGGTGTGGGCGATACCACCATGATCATGGGTTTCAGTTTCTCCGGCTCCGGGCAGAACGCAGCGCTGGCATTTACCACGCTCAAGGACTGGTCGGAACGTGGCAGCGATGACGCCGCGGCGTCGATTGCCGACCGCGCCAACATGGCCTTCAGCGAACTCAAGGATGCGATTGCCTATGCAATCCTGCCACCGCCGGTTGACGGCCTGGGCACCTCCAGCGGCTTCGAGTTCCGCCTGCAGGACCGTGGCGGCGTCGGCCATGCGGGGTTGATGGCCGCGCGTACCGAGCTGCTGGAGGCCGCCGGGAAAAGCCCGATTCTGGCCAACGTGCGCGAAAGCGCCCTGGCCGAAGCGCCGCAAGTGCAATTGGAGGTCGACCGCAAGCAGGCCAACGCGCTGGGCGTGTCGTTTGCCGATGTGGGCAATGTGTTGTCATCGGCCATCGGTTCGGCCTACATCAACGACTTCCCCAACCAGGGCCGCATGCAGCGGGTGGTGGTGCAGGCCGAAGGTGACCAGCGCAGCCAGGTGGCGGACGTGATGAAAATCAACGTGCGCAACAACGCCGGGAAAATGGTGCCGCTGTCTGCGTTCGTCGAAGCCAGATGGACCCAGGGCCCGACGCAATTGACCCGTTATAACGGCTACCCGGCCATCGCCATCAGCGGCGAAGCGGCGCCGGGCCACAGCACCGGTGAGGCGATGGATGAAATCCAGCATCTGGTCAGCCAATTGCCGGCGGGCCTGGGCCAGGAATGGACCGGCCTGTCGTTGCAGGAACGCCTGTCCGGCTCACAGGCGCCGATCCTGCTGGGCTTGTCGCTGCTGATCGTGTTCCTGTGCCTGGCGGCCTTGTATGAGAGCTGGTCGATTCCGACCTCGGTATTGCTGGTGGTGCCGCTGGGCGTACTCGGCGCAGTGCTGGCGGTGAGCTTGCGCGGTATGCCTAACGATGTGTTCTTCAAGGTGGGCTTGATCACCATCATCGGTCTGTCGGCGAAGAACGCGATTCTGATCATCGAGTTCGCCAAGGACCTCTACGACCAGGGCGAAGACCTGATCACCGCCACTTTGAAGGCGGCGCGGTTGCGCCTGCGCCCGATCATCATGACCTCGCTGGCGTTCATCCTTGGCGTGGTGCCGCTGGCGATTGCCACCGGTGCCAGCTCGGCGAGCCAGCAGGCGATCGGTACCGGCGTGATCGGCGGGATGATCACCGCGACCTTGGCGGTGGTGTTCGTGCCGGTGTTCTTTGTAGTGGTGATGAAACTGGTGCGCAAGCGCCACACGGCCGATTAAGCTTTTTGTAGGAGCGAGCTTGCTCGCGAAGAACTCAGGGCCTGCGCGTTTATTCAGAGAGAACGCGTTGGCTGGACGTCTTTCGCGAGCAAGCTCGCTCCTACAGGGGTTATCGATCAAGTTCATGATCAAGTACAGGCGGATGAGCTATGGTGCTCACAGTTTCCCATTTGTGAGCAACCATGCCCTTCCTCGCCCGTACCCACCCTCGCCTCTCATCCGCCGCTGTGCTGGGCCTTGCCGTGGGCATCCTGGTACCCGCCGATTCGCTGGCCAGCAAAATCCTGATCGGTTGGAATGCCGGGGTCTGGACTTACCTGATGCTGATGCTGTGGCTGACCAGCCGCGCCAAGGCCGAGGACGTCAAGCGCATCGCCGAGATCGAAGACGAAAATGCCGGACTGGTGCTGCTCACGGTGTGCATCGCCGCCATCGCCAGCCTCGCCACCATCACCTTCGAACTGGTGGGCAGCAAGGACCTGGCCAGCAGCGAACGCCTGCTGCATTACGGCTTCACCGGGCTGACGGTGATCGGTTCGTGGCTGCTGATCGGGGTGATTTTCAGCGTGCACTACGCCCGCCTCTACTACACCTGGAACGGCAAGGAGCCGGCGCTGCGCTTTGCCGAAGGACTGCTCACGCCTAACTATTGGGACTTCCTGTATTTCTCCTTCACCATCGGCGTGGCGGTGCAAACGTCGGACGTAGGGGTTGCCACCCGTGGCATGCGCAAGGTGGTGCTGGGACAATCCTTGATCGGGTTTCTGTTCAACACGGCGATCCTGGGTTTTTCGATCAATATCGCCGCAGGGCTGTTTGGCTGAGGCTGCACAAACCTTCTAGACGCCCACGCCGCGCTGGGCGCTAATAGCCTTACCTATTCAGCCTCGGTGATTTATGGCCGCGCACAATTGGATCGACCTGTCCCAGGACGCCGACACCGGCATCGAGACCCTGCGCGCGCATTTCGAAGGCCATGCCTACGACCCCCACTGGCACGACAGCTACCTGATTGGCGTTACCGAGCAAGGGGTGCAGCAATTCAATTGCCGGCGCACCCGACATAACAGCGTACCCGGCCAGGTGTTTTTGCTGGAACCTGACGAGTTGCACGACGGCGACGCGCCCACGGCCGACGGTTTTACCTACCATATGCTCTACCTTGACCCGAACTGGTTGACCCGCGAAGTGAGCGCGGTGTTCAACGAGGCGCCCGTCAACAGTCAACTGAGCTTCGCCAGCACACTGGCCAGCGATCCGCGTCTGGCCCTTGCCACCACCCGCGCCTTCCAGACCCTGCACAGCGGCGAACTGCGCATCGTGCGTCAGCAGGCCATGGACCAGTTGCTCGCACACCTCACCGGCCAGCTTCATTGGCGCGCCCGCTACCGCGAAGACCCACGCCTGCCAGCCGTGGCCCACAAGGCCCGTGAGTATCTGCATGCCCATCTGCATCAAGACGTGGGCATGGATGAACTGGCGCTGGCCTGCGGCGTTGACCGTTTTCGCCTGAGCCGCGCCTTCAAGAGCGCGTTCGGCCTGCCTCCCCATGCGTACCTGGTACAGCTGCGCCTGGCCCGCGCCCGGCATCTGCTGGCCAACGGCGGGCAACCCGTCGAGGTTGCGAGTGCCTTGGGGTTTGCCGACCAGAGTCACCTGGGCCGCTGGTTTGTGCGCGCGTACGGGCTGACGCCCGCCGCCTACCGCAATCGCTGCTCAAATCTTCCAGACAGGTCACCCCCAGGCTTGTGAAGATCGACTCCATCCCAGGGTTCAATGGAGTGCTTCACCATGCTGTCCACCTTCATGCCATTCATGCTGTTCGCTTTCGTCGCCTCGATCACCCCCGGACCCACCAATGTACTGGTGCTCAGTAACAGCGCACGGTATGGCTTCAAGGCTGCGCTGCCGATCATTTTCGGCGCGTGCGCCGGTGCCGCGGGGATTGTGTTGCTGGTGGGCTCAGGCATCGGTCAATCATTGACCCATCTGCCCAAGGTGCAAAGCGCCATGCAGTGGGCCGGCGTTGCCTGGTTGAGCTACCTGGCCTGGCAGATCTTCAGCGCACCGCCCCAGGCCGTCGGCCCGCAAACCACCCACAAGCGCCTGGGCCTGACCGGCGCTGCCAGCCTGCAGCTGATCAACCCGAAAACCTGGATGATGGCCGTGGCCGTGGTCAGTGTATTTGCGGGCAACGGCCCGGACCGCCAAGGGCAAGTGCTGTCTTTGTCGCTGGTGTTCTTCGTAATTTCCCTGCCCTGCCTCGCTGCCTGGGCAGTGTTAGGGGCCGGCTCGAGCCGGTTGTTGCGCTCAGCCACCGCCATGCAACGCTTCAACCAGTGCATGGCCTTGCTCCTGTTAGGGTCGACCTGGTTGAGCCTGCTGATCTGACGACGAAAAAACTTGACGCCCACCGGTAACATGGTGTTTTCTGAAACCGGTTTCAGTGCAGCTCAACTCCAATAAGAAAGGCGCTACCGTGACTTCATTTTCTGCCGCCCAGCGCAGCCGCGTGACCATGCTCGATGTGGCCGAGCGCGCCGGTGTGTCCAAGGCCAGCGTGTCGCGCTTTATCGGCGACGACCGCGCCCTGCTCTCCGATGCCATCGCCCTGCGCATCGAGCAAGCCATCGAGCAGCTCGGCTACCGCCCCAACCAGATGGCCCGTGGCCTCAAGCGTGGGCGCACGCGCCTGATCGGCATGCTGGTGGCCGACATCCGCAACCCTTATTCCATTGCCGTGATGCACGGCGTCGAAACCGCCTGCCGCCAGCACGGCTACAGCCTGGTGGTGTGCAACACCGACCGCGATGACGAGCAGGAGCGCCAGCACCTGGCGGCGCTGCGTTCGTACAACATTGAAGGGCTGATCGTGAACACCCTTGGCCATCACCTTGACCAACTGCTGGAACTGCAACGGGAAATGCCCCTGGTGCTGGTTGACCGCAAGGTCGAGCCGCTGCACAGCGACCTGGTGGGGCTGGATAACCCGGCGGCGGTACGGATGGCGATGGAGCACCTCGCGCAGCAGGGCTACGACGAGGTATTGCTGGTGAGCGAGGCGACCGACGGCACCAGTTCTCGGCTCGAACGCCTGCACAGTTTCAAGGCTGAAGTCGCCAGGCGCCCCGACATGAAGGGCGCCGTGCTGGAGCTGGACGACGAGCTGGAACACCACCTGCGCACCTTCCTGGCCAAACCCGGGCGCAAGGCATTGTTCTGCGCCAACGGCGTGGCCGCGCTGGCCTGCACCCGTACGCTCAAGGCGCTGGGCTGCCACCTGTTCGACGATATCGGCCTGATTGCCCTGGACGACCTGGACTGGTACCCACTGGTCGGCACTGGCATCACCGCCCTCGCCCAGCCGACCGAGGCGATCGGCGCCAGTGCCTTCGATTGTCTGCTCAAGCGCCTGCGCGGTGATACAGCCCCCACGCGTACCCTGGGCTTCCTGCCCCAACTGATTATCCGAGGCTCCACCCAATTCCCTGTGGGAGGGGGCTTGCCCCCGATTGCGGTCTGTCAGTCAGCTTATCTGTAGCTGACTCACCGCTATCGCGAGCAAGCCCCCTCCCACATTTTGTTCTGCGCATAAAAATGAAACCGGTTTCAGAGGTAAACAACAATGCATGAATATCCCGTCTCCATCAGCCTTTCCAGCTACGGCGCCGAGCTTGTCCGCCAGCAGGGCCAATTGAGTTTTGTCGCGCTATTGCACGCCGCCGGCGCCCAGCGCATCGAATGGCGTGAGGAACTGCTGACCACCGAACAGCCTGGCACGCTGGCCCAGGCCGCTGCCGAGCAAGGCCTGGAATCGGTATTTTCCTCGCCCCTGGAACTCTGGGTGGCCGGCCGTGCCCAGCCCAATGCCGACCTCGCCGCTACCCTGGACCGCGCCCAGGCGTTCGGTTCGCGTTGGCTGAAAGTGTCCCTGGGTTACTTCACCGACACCAACGACCTCGAAAGCCTGCACGCCCTGCTCAATCGCCACCCGGTCCGGCTGCTGGTGGAAAATGACCAGACCCTGCACGGCGGGCGGATCGAACCCATGCAACAGTTTTTCACCGAGGTCGAACGCCTGGGTCTGCCGGTGAAAATGACCTTCGACATCGGCAACTGGCAGTGGCAGGACCAGTCCGCCCTCACCGCCGCGCGCCTGCTGGGCCGGCATGTGGACTACCTGCACTGCAAAGCGGTGGCCCGTCGCGCGGACGGCAAGCTGGTGGCTCAGCCGCCTGGCGCCACCGACCTGCATCTGTGGGAACAACTGCTCACGCACATGACCCAAGGTATTAGCCGGGCAGTGGAATACCCGCTGCAAGGCGATGACCTGGTCCAGGTCACCGCGCAACAGGTCGCCGCCCTCGCCCGCCTCGGCCAACCCCGCGTGGAGAATGCCCATGTCTGAGATCGATATTCTGTCGTTTGGCGAAACCATGGCGATGTTTGTCGCCGAACAGACCGGTGATCTGGCTCAGGTCGCTCAGTTTCACAAACGCATTGCCGGCGCCGACAGCAATGTCGCGATTGGCCTCTCGCGCCTGGGTTTCAATGTGGCGTGGTTGAGCCGGGTGGGTAACGATTCCCTAGGCCGATTCGTGGTCGACACCCTGGCCCGCGAAGGCCTGGACTGCCGCCACGTGGCGGTCGACCCGCTGTACCCCACCGGTTTCCAGCTCAAGTCCCGCGAAGACGCCGGCGCCGACCCTCAGGTGGAGTACTTTCGCAAAGGCTCGGCGGCCAGCCACTTGTCGGTTTCGGCGATCACGCCGGCGCTGCTGCAAGCCCGCCACCTGCATGCCACCGGGATTCCGCCGGCGTTGTCCGAGGCTACCCGCGAGCTGTCGGTGGAACTGATGACACAGATGCGCCAGGCCGGTCGCAGCGTGTCGTTCGACCCCAACCTGCGCCCGTCACTGTGGGCCAGCGAAAGCCAGATGATCCGCGAAATCAACGCATTGGCCGGCCTGGCGGACTGGGTATTGCCCGGCCTGGGCGAAGGTCGCCTGCTCACCGGCTTCGACGACCCGGCGGACATTGCCGCGTTCTATCTCGACCAGGGCGCCGAAGCCGTGGCGATCAAGCTGGGGCCCGACGGCGCTTATTACCGCACCCAGATGGACCAGGGTTTCGTCGCCGCCGTACGCGTCGACAAGGTGGTCGACACCGTAGGCGCCGGCGATGGGTTTGCCGTGGGCATGATCAGCGCCCTGCTGGAAAACTTGAGTTTTCCCGAGGCGGTACAACGCGGCAACTGGATCGGCAGCCGCGCCGTACAGAGCCGCGGCGACATGGAAGGCCTGCCCACCCGCGCCGAATTACCCAGCCGATCCGTTGCCTGACCCACTACCTGTTGCCACAACTACAACAAGCTCAGGAGCACCTCATGGAAACCGTGAAACTCGCCACCCGCCGTTGGTGGTACATCATGCCTATCGTGTTTATCACCTACAGCCTGGCGTACCTGGACCGCGCCAACTACGGCTTCGCCGCCGCCTCCGGCATGGCCGAAGACCTGATGATCACGCCCGGCATGTCGTCCCTGCTCGGCGCGCTGTTTTTCCTGGGCTACTTTTTCTTCCAGGTGCCCGGGGCGATCTACGCGCAGAAGCGCAGCGTCAAGAAACTCATATTTGTCAGCCTGATCCTCTGGGGCGGCCTGGCCACCCTGACCGGCGTGGTTTCCAACGCCTATATGCTGATCGCCATTCGCTTCATGCTAGGGGTGGTCGAAGCCGCCGTGATGCCAGCGATGCTGGTGTACCTGTGCCACTGGTTCACCCGTGCGGAACGCTCGCGGGCCAATACCTTCCTGATCCTCGGCAACCCGGTGACCATGCTGTGGATGTCGGTGGTCTCGGGTTATCTGGTGCAGCATTTCAGCTGGCGCTGGATGTTCATCATCGAAGGCTTGCCGGCGGTGCTCTGGGCGTTTATCTGGTGGAAGCTGGCCGACGAGCGCCCCAAGGATGCCAAGTGGCTGAGCGACAGCGAAAAGCGCAGCCTGGAAAGTGCCCTCGCCGCCGAACAGGTGGGCATCAAGGCAGTGAAAAATTATGCCGAAGCGTTCCGCTCGCCGAAGGTGATCATCCTCGCGCTGCAGTTCTTCTGCTGGAGCATTGGCGTGTATGGCTTTGTGCTGTGGCTGCCGTCGATTCTCAAGGCCGGCTTGCAGATGGACATGGTCGAAGCTGGCTGGCTGTCGGCCCTGCCTTACCTCGCAGCGGTGATCGGCATGCTGGTGGTGTCCTGGGGCTCGGACAAGCTGCAAAAGCGCAAACGCTTTGTGTGGCCGCCGCTGCTGATCGCCTCCATCGCGTTCTATGCCTCCTACGCCCTCGGTGCCGAGCACTTCTGGTGGTCCTACACCCTGCTGGTGATCGCCGGCGCCTGCATGTACGCACCGTACGGCCCGTTCTTCGCCATCGTCCCGGAAATCCTGCCGGCCAACGTTGCCGGCGGCGCCATGGCGCTGATCAACAGCATGGGCGCGCTGGGCTCGTTCGGCGGTTCGTACCTGGTGGGCTACCTCAATAGCAGCACCGGGTCGCCGGGGGCTTCGTACCTGCTGATGAGCGGTGCGCTGATGCTGTCGGTGGTGCTGACGATATTCCTCAAGCCCGGCGCCAGCGACCGCGTGCGCGAGCCCCTGGCTACTCTCGAAATGAAGGCGAATTCCTGATGAAAAAATCCGTGGTCCTATACAAGAAACTCTCCGCGCCGCTGATGGCCCGCCTGCATGAGCACGCCAACGTGACCCTGATCGACACGCTCGACGAGACCGGCCTGGCCCAACTGCGCAACGCCCTGCCCGATGCCCATGGCCTGCTGGGCGCCAGCCTGCGCCTGGACGCCAGGCTGCTTGACCTGGCGCCGAAACTGGAGGCGGTGGCGAGCGTTTCGGTGGGGGTGGACAACTACGATATCGACTACCTCACCCAGCGCGGCATCCTGCTCAGCAACACACCGGATGTGCTCACCGAAACCACCGCCGACACCGGCTTCGCACTGATCCTGGCCACCGCCAGGCGCGTGGTGGAACTGGCCGACATGGTGCGCGCCGGCCAATGGAACAAAAACATCGGCCCGGCGCACTTCGGCAGCGACGTGCACGGCAAGACCCTGGGCATCATCGGCATGGGGCGCATCGGCGAAGCCCTGGCCCAGCGTGGGCACTTTGGCTTCGGCATGCCGGTGATCTACCACAGCCACTCGCCCAAGCCGGCGGTGGAGGCACGCTTTGGCGCGCAGTACCGCAGCCTGCCGCAATTGCTTAAAGAAGCCGACTTTGTCTGCCTGACCTTGCCGCTGACGGCAGAAACCGAAAAGCTGATTGGCGCTGAAGAGTTCGCGTTGATGGGGCCGGAGACGATCTTCATCAACATCTCGCGGGGCAAGGTGGTGGACGAGGCGGCGTTGGTCGAGGCGTTGCAGCAGCGCATTATTCGTGCGGCCGGGCTGGATGTGTTCGAGAAAGAACCGCTGGATCACGCCTCACCGCTGCTGCGCTTGAACAACGTAGTGGCCACGCCGCATATCGGTTCGGCCACCCATGAGACACGCGAAGCAATGGCCAAATGTGCCGTGGACAACCTGTTGGCGGCATTGGCAGGGCAAAAACCGAAAAACCTGGTGAATCCAACTGCCTGGACCCAATAACCCCTGACACAACACCAACCAACTGTGGGAGGGGGCTTGCCCCCGATGAGGGTGGGTCATCCAATACAATTATGGCTGACCCGCCGCCATCGGGGGCAAGCCCCCTCCCACATGGTTCAGCGATAACCTGCTGCCTGCGTTGGCGGAGCAAAGAACCACAAAGCCTGGCGAATCTGGAACCAATACCCGCTGACACAACAGCGATCCAATGTGGGAGGGGGCTTGCCCCCGATGAGGGTGGGTCAGCAGATGCATTCCTGGCTGACCCGCCGCCATCGGGGGCAAGCCCCCTCCCACATTTTTCAGTGGTAACCCTGCTGGCTGCGGTGGCGGGGAAAGCACCGAAAGCCTGGCTAACCTGGAACCAATACCCACTGACACAACAGCGATCCAATGTGGGAGGGGGCTTGCCCCCGATGGCGGTGCCTCAGCGACAGATGAGCTGACTGATACACTGCTATCTGGGCAAGCCCCCCCACCTTTTAGCCGCATTCCACAGGGTCAGATAACGAACCGGGCCACCATCCCGTTCAAATCCACCGCCAACCGCGACAGCTCGTGGCTGGCCGCGCTGGTCTGGTTGGCGCCCGCCGCCGACTGCGTCGCCAGGTCGCGGATATTCACCAGGTTGCGGTCCACCTCGCGCGACACCTGGGCCTGCTCCTCCGAAGCGCTGGCGATCACCAGGTTGCGTTCGTTGATCAGGCTGATCGATTGAGTAATCTGCTCCAGCGACACACCGGCGGCGCGGGCCAGTTCCAGGGTGTGTTGGGTGCGCTGATTGCTTTGTTGCATGGACTGCACGGCTTCACCGGTGCCATTCTGGATGCCGGCGACCATCTTCTCGATTTCCTGGGTGGACTGCGCCGTGCGATGGGCCAGCGCCCGCACTTCGTCGGCAACCACCGCAAAGCCGCGCCCGGCTTCACCGGCACGCGCCGCTTCGATCGCGGCATTGAGCGCCAGCAGGTTGGTCTGCTCGGCAATCGCGCGGATCACATCCAGCACCTTGCCGATGTCACGCCCCTGCGCCGCCAGCCCCTCGATCATCGCCGCCGTGTTTTGTACATCCTGGGTCATGGTCTGGATTGCCCCGACGGTCTCAACTACCCGGTCACGGCCTTCCCGCGCCGCCTGGTTGGACTGGCCGGACGCTTCGGAGGTCGACACCGCATTGCGCGCCACCTCTTCTACCGCCGCTGTCATCTCATTGACCGCCGTTGCCGCCTGGTCGATTTCGTTGTTCTGCTGTTGCAAGCCACGGGAGGCTTCTTCGGTCACCGCATTGAGTTCTTGCGCCGCCGAGGCCAACTGCGTGGCGGAGCCTGCGATGTGCTGGATGGTCTGGCGCAGGTTGGTTTGCATGCTCGCCAACGCACCGAGCAAGCGCGCCGGTTCGTCCTTGCCATCGTCTTCGATGGCTTTGCTGAGGTTGCCGGCGGCAATGGTTTCGGCCACTTCCACGGCCTTGCGCAGCGGCGTGACAATACTGCGGGTCAGCAACCAGGCCAGCAGGACGGTGAGCAGCGCGGCGGCGACAGACACCCCGATCACCCCGGCAATCGCCCCCTCATAACTTTGCCCGGCCTCGGCATCAGCGGTCTTGGCGTCGGCGATATTGATGGCGATCAGCTTGTTCAACTGCTCGCCCATCTGGTCGGTGCCCTCCTTGATCCGGCTGTTGATCAGCGCGCGCATTTCATCGACCTTGCCTTGCTCTGACAGCGCCACCATGTCGGCCTGGGCCTTGAGATAGTTGTCCAGCGTGACGCTGAAGGCCTTGAACACCGCCAGCTCTTCTGGCCCTGCGGGCAACGCGGCATAACCGGCCTGGGCGGTCTTGACCTTTTCGGCCAGTACGCCGATGCGCACCTGGGCTTCCTGCAGGCTGGCCGGTTCACGGTTGACCAGCACGCGGAACGACAGGATGCGCATGCGCAGCACGTTTTCGGTCATGGTGCTCAGGTACGTCACGCTGGGTAGCTGGTTGGCGCTCATGTCCATCGAAGCTTGGCGCATTTGCGTCATGCGGTTGACCGCAAATACCCCCAGAACCACCACTAACAGCGCAATGAAGGCGAAACCGAGAAAGGCTCGAGGGGCGATATTCAGATGACGAAGGGACATAAGCGCGGCTCTCAGAAATAGTGTTTGCGAGCATCCCTGCCGCGAACGATCGGACAGCGACACACGCTGCCCACACCTTGGCCACCTCTGTTGTTATTGATAGGTGGACCTATACGGAGTATCGGCACGTTTGAGGATTTAATGCGGGGCTTTCATAAATATTTTTTTACACTTCAGGCAATCGGCCGTTTCTGGCATCCTGCGCCTCCATTTTCTGACCCGAGCCCTCATTTTGTCTGACGCTCAAGCCCCCCGCCCGCGCTATAAATCCGACCTGATCTATGGCCTGGAAGACCGCCCGCACTTCACGGCGGCGATTTTTGCCGCCTTGCAGCATGTGCTGGCGAGCTTCGTCGGCATCATTACCCCGACCCTGATCGTCGGTGGCGTGCTGGGCCTGGAGAGCGAAGTGCCCTATCTGGTGAGCATGGCACTGTTCGTCTCGGGGCTCGGCACCTTTGTGCAGGCGCGTACCTTCGGCCCCATCGGCTCGGGCCTGTTATGCCTGCAGGGCACCAGCTTTTCGTTTATCAGTGTGATTCTGAGCGCCGGGTTCATGGTCAAGGCCCGTGGCGGCGGCACCGATGAAATCCTCTCGACGATCTTTGGCATCTGCTTTTTTGCGGCGTTTATCGAAGTGGTGCTCAGCCAGTTCATCGGCAAGCTGCGCAAGCTGATTACGCCAGTGGTCACCGGCACCATCATCACCTTGATGGGCTTGTCGCTGATCAAAGTGGCCGTCACCGACATGGCCGGTGGCTTTGGCGCAAGCGACCTGGGCGCCGCCAGTAACATGGGCCTGGCGGCGCTGGTGCTGCTGACCATCGTGGTGCTCAATCGCTTTGACAACCCGTTCCTGCGCCTGGGTTCGATCGTGATCGGCCTGACCCTGGGCTTTGTCGTGGCGTGGATGCTCGGCCGTGTGGACATGACCGCCCTGCCCCAGGTGCCGTTGATCAGCGTGCCGGTGCCGTTCAAGTACGGGTTCTCGTTCGACTGGGTGGCGTTTATCCCGGTGGCGGTGATCTTCCTGATTTCGCCGCTGGAGGCGGCCGGGGATCTGACCGCCAACTCGATGATTTCCCAGCAGCCGGTCAAGGGGCCGCTGTACATCAAGCGCATCAAGTCCGGCCTGCTGGCCGACGGGCTCAACTCGGCCATGGCGGCCACCTTCAACAGCCTGCCGATGGTGACGTTCGCCCAGAACAACGGCGTGATCCAACTGACCGGCGTTGCCAGCCGCTACGTGGCCTACTTCATCGCCGGCCTGCTGGTGCTGCTGGGGCTGTTCCCGATGATCGGCGCGGTGCTGCAACTGATGCCCAAGCCGGTGCTGGGCGGCGCGACCCTGATCATGTTCGGCACCGTGGCCGTGGCCGGTATCAAGATCCTCGCCGAAGCCGGGCTGCATCGACGCAATGTGCTGATCGTGGCGATTTCCCTCGGCATGGGCCTGGGCGTGGCCGCCGTGCCGGAAGTGCTGCGCGACCTGCCCAAGGCGCTGCACAACATCTTCGAGTCGCCGATTACCGTGGGAGCGTTCTGTGCCATCCTGCTGAACATTTTCCTGCCTGAAGAGTTCATAGAACTGCACGAAGATGAATTTGATCCGGAGTCCTCGACCCTCAAGGTCATGCAGGACCCGGACGTCACGAAACAGTAGGAGCACGTTCAGATGCGCAAGCTCATGGTTCTATCGCTGTTGTTGCTGACCTTGAGCGCCTGCGCGCTGTTCCCCCAGCGCGACCCGGTCAACATCAATGTGGTGGGCATCGAACCGCTGCAAAGCCAGGACCTGGAAGTGCGCTTCGCCGTGAAACTGCGGGTGCAGAACCCCAATGAAACGGCAATCGACTACAACGGCATAGCCCTGGACCTGGAGGTCAATGGCCGGCCACTGGCCTCGGGGGTGAGCGACCAGGCCGGCAGCATCCCGAGGTTTTCCGAAGCCGTGGTGATGGTGCCGGTCAGCGTTTCGGCCTTTACCGTGTTGCGCCAGACCCTTGGCCTGAGCCAGACCCAGAGCTTGAACAACCTGCCGTATGTACTGCGCGGCAAGCTCGCGGGTGGGCTGTTTGGCACGATGCGCTTTGTCGAGCGTGGCACGCTGGATTTGCCGAATACGGCTACTTGGTGAAGCGCATGCAGCCGACACTGTTCACCGAACGCTTGATTCTGCGTCCGCTGGTTCTTGACGATGCCGAGGCGATCCAGCAGCAATTTGCCCATTGGGAGGTGGTGCGCTACCTCAACGCGCAAGTGCCCTGGCCTTATCCGGCAGATGGCGCGCGTACCTTCCTGCAACACATGGCCCTGCCCGCCATGCTCTGCGGTGAGGAATGGCACTGGTCGATCCGTCTTAAAAG
This sequence comes from Pseudomonas sp. MUP55, assembly GCF_034043515.1. NCBI lineage: Bacteria > Pseudomonadati > Pseudomonadota > Gammaproteobacteria > Pseudomonadales > Pseudomonadaceae > Pseudomonas > Pseudomonas sp. MUP55. The sequence goes on from NZ_CP138214.1 coordinate 3,318,920, forward strand.
CGCGCCTGAACAGTTGATCGGCAATATCAGCCTGATGGACGAAGAAGACAATAACCGCGGGTTCTGGCTGGCACCGCAGTGGCAGCGGCAAGGCCTGATGGCCGAAGCCAGTGCCGCGGTGACGGACTATTGGTTTGGCGTGCTCCGGCGCCCTGTGTTGCGTGTACCCAAGGCTGCTCCGAACCTTGGGTCACGGCGGATTTCAGAGCGCACCGGCATGCGCCTGATCAAGACGGACGAGGGCGAATTTGTTGCAGGCACTTTCCCACGGGATATTTGGGAAATGACCCGTGAAGAGTGGTTGGAATCCAAATCCCCCAAACGGTAAATATCAAAAGCTGAAGATTGAATGTGGGAGGGGGCTTGCCCCCGATGGCGGTGTATCAGTCAGCTTATCTGCCACTGACCCACCGCTATCGGGGGCAAGCCCCCTCCCACAGTTTTAACCGCGTTTAGTCAGTGATGTAGCGCACACCCGGCTTGGCGCGCTCGTCCACCGTCAACTCAAAAACATCCGGCCGGGCGTAATGCCCCACCACGTCGTAGTCATACCGTGCCCGCACCAAGTCATCGGTATCGATCTGCGCCGTCAGCAGTCCCGCCTCACCCACCAGCGGCCCGGCCAGAATGTCGCCCATTGGCCCGACAATCACGCTGCCACCGGCAATCAACGCGCGATCCGCCGGCCAGTTGGCCACCTCCACGCCCAATGCCTCGGGCGAGGCCTGTACCTGGCAGGCGCTCACCACAAAACAGCGCCCTTCATGGGCCACGTGGCGCATGCTCACCTGCCACATCTCACGCTCGTCCACGGTCGGCGCGCACCACACCTCTACCCCCTTGGCGTACATCGCGGTGCGCAGTAGCGGCATCATGTTTTCCCAGCACACTGCGCCGCCGATCCGCCCTACTGCGGTGTCGACCACCGGTAACGTCGAGCCATCGCCCTTGCCCCAGATCAGCCGTTCGGTGCCGGTGGGCATCAGCTTGCGGTGCTTGGCCACGAGCCCGCCCGTGGGTTCGACATACAGCACGGTGCAATACAAGGTGCTGCCACTGCGCTCAATCACGCCGAGTACCAGGCTGGCACCGGTGCGTGCGGCTAGCCCGGCCAGCGCATCGGTCTCGACACCCGGCACATCGATAGCGTTGGCGAAGTAGCGTGCGAAGGCTTCACGCCCCTCTGGCAGGCGGTAACCCAATTGGGTGCCAAACCCTTCGCCTTTCGGATACCCGCCGAGCAAGGCCTCGGGCATCACCACCAGTCGCGCGCCGCTGCGCCGGATCTGGTCTTCATAGGCCAGTATCTGTTCAAGGGTTTCAGCCTTGCCGCCCGGCAGCGAGCCTATTTGTAAAGCAGCCACGGTAGATACAGGCATCACGTCACTCCAAAGTCAGTGGGGGTTGCCCATTCTCCGGCCAGGCCGGATCATGAATAAAGCCCACCTCAGTGCTAAATGATATGAGCCAAATCAATATCGCGCAGGTTGACCTGAACCTGCTCAAGACCTTCGAAGCCTTGCATGACGAGTCCAGCGCCAGCCGTGCGGCTTTGCGCCTGGGGGTCACGCAATCGGCCATCAGCGCCGGTTTGCGGCGTTTGCGCGAGCTGTACGGCGATCAGTTGTTTGTGCGGACCGGCCGTGGACTGGCGCCGACGGTACGCGCCAATCAACTCAAACCGGTGATCAGCGAGGCGCTGGAGCGCTGCCGGCAAAGCCTGGCGATGATCAACCCGCAAAGCCCGAACTATCAGGGCCGCTCGGTGGTGCTGGGCCTGTCTGACGATTTCGAGATTGCCTACGGCCGCCGCCTGATGGACAGCGTTGCACAGCGCCTGCCGAAACTGCGGGTGATTTTCCGCCAGACCCACAGCCAGATCGTCGCCGACGCCCTGCTCGACCGCAGCCTGGACCTGGCGATCACCGCCGGCGGTTTTGCCGAGCGGCGCCTGAGCCGGCAAGTGCTCGGCGAAGGTGACTATCGCTGCCTGGTGGACGCCGACAGCCTGGCGCCCGGTCAGCAACAGATCGACTTGAGGGAGTTCGTCGCGCGCGAACATGTGCTGGTGTCATCGGGCGGGTTCATCGGTATTACCGATGAGGGCTTGGCGGCGCACGGCTTGAGCCGCCAGGTGTGCGCATCCACCAGCCACTTTGCCGCATTGGCGTTTCTGCTCAAGGGCAGTGCGGCGGTGGCGACGATTCCGGGGCATGCCGCCGAAGCCATCGCCCGCCTGACCGATTTGCGCGTCCTGCCCTGCCCGCTGGCGTTGCCCCGTTATCCGGTGGAGCTGGGCTGGCGCACCCAGGCCCAGCTCGACCCGTTGCTGCTGAAGGTGCGCGAGGCGATCGAGGCGAGCTTTACTTAGCCGCTGCCATCAGCTTGTTGACTTCGCTGCGCACCATGTTGGAAAACTCAGGCGGCGACATGCCGTCAAGTTCCGCGCGCACCCACTCGGCCCATTTGCCTTTGCGCTTGGCGCGCTCGCCGAACAACCGCGCGGCTTCGCCCTTGGCCTTGCCCAGGTTGGTTTGCCACAGGTCGTAGAGACGGGACTTTTCATCTTCCAGCTCGGCGCGTTCGGCGAGGGTCTTGTTGGCGAGATTGAAGCTCATGTTGAATTACCTGCTGCACAAATAGGTGACATCTTACACTGTAGGTCCAAAGGACCCGATTTCGATTTTGCCGCAAACGGCGAGCCGGCAAAATAAACTGCAACTTTTGCCACCGCCCGATACTCCATTGGTCACTGCCACATCCACTTGCAAGGAGTCACACATGGCCCGCAAAACCGCCGCCCAAGCCGTCGAAGAACAAATCAAGGATCAGGCTTTCAGCGAGCTGACTGCGCTGATCGAAGAATCCGACAAACTGCTCAAGAGCAGCGCATCACTGGTGGGCGAGGAAGGTGAAACCCTGCGCGAGCAGGTCGCCATCAAACTCAAGCAAGCCCTGGACTCGGTGTCCAGCGTACGTGAGCGCAGCAAGCCGGTGGTGGATGCCACCGAGACCTATATCGGTGGCCACCCATGGCAGACCGTGGCTATTTCCGCAGGCTTTGGCCTGGTGGTAGGCCTGTTGCTCGGTCGCCGCAACTGACGAGTGCGGGCTGCGCGCAACGCGCAGCCCCCTTTCACTGCGCCGCCAACTCGCGCAACTGCCGCAGATCCTCTACTTCAATTTCTATCCCAGTCTCCTCAGACTTCGCCCGCGTGCGATGACGCCGATCCCCCGGCAACCGCCGCAATCCCACCGCATGCATCTGCCGCACCAGTTCCTGGCTGCGCGCGGCAAAGCTTTGCCCGGCCGTCTTGCTCGGGTCGATGACAATCAGCAACTGGCCGGTCCAGGGCGTGCGCGCACCCGGATGATCAGCCCAGTTGAACTCAAAGGAAAAATGCCCTCCGGTTAACGCGGCCGCCAGCAACTCGACCATCATCGACAGGGCCGAGCCCTTGTGCCCGCCAAACGGCAGCAGCGCGCCGCCTTCCAGAATGGCTTTCGGGTCCTGGGTCGGCTGGCCCAGGCTGTCCACGCCCATGCCCGGCGGCAGACGCTCGCCTTTGCGCGCGGCGATCTGCACGTCGCCATGGGCGATGGCGCTGGTGGCCAGGTCGAAGACGATCGGCGGGCCGTCGGCGCGTGGCGCGGCAAAAGCGATGGGGTTGGTGCCGAACAGCGGCCGGTCGGCGCCATGGGGCACCACACAGGTCATGCTGTTGACCACGCTCAAGGCCACCAGGCCTTCGTCGGCAAAAGGCTCGACGTCTGGCCACAGCGCGGCGAAATGGTGGGAATTGTGGATCGCCAGCAACGCGATACCGGCGCTGCGAGCCTTGTCCACCAGCAAGGGCCGGGCAGCCGCCAAGGCCGGTTGGGCGAAGCCGTTACAGGCGTCAACCCGCACAAAGCCACTGGCGACGTCCGTCACCACGGGCAGCGCGTGACCCTCTACCCAGCCGCTGGCCAGCGTACTGAGGTAGCCGGGCATGCGAAAGATGCCGTGACTGTGGGCGCCGTCGCGCTCGGCGCTGGCGCAATTGTTCGCCAGAATGGCCGCAACCTCGGGCGAGGTACCGTGCTTTTCAAACACCGTTTGCAGCAAGGCCACCAGCTCAGTGAAACCGATGAACGCGCTGGCACGATCAACTACCGGGGACTGGGCAGACATCTGTAGCTCCGATTTTTTTAATTGGAAGAGACAACAAGAATCCAGATCACCGATTAAACAACGCGGCCCATGCCTGCTGTCAACGGGCGCCTGCGGCTTGACCCAGTTATCTACCGCCACCTGCGCCCCATCAGCCTTTAGTTTCACCTGCTCCCCCGACGCTGATGGAGAACACGGCATGGCTCGCTTGACCCCACCCTATTTTTTCGAAGAATTGCTGCGACCCGTCAAACGCAACGCACCCACCGAGCGCGAACGGGCGCTGGGGTTTACCGTAAAAGATCTGGACTGGCTGCACACGCTTTACTACGCCACCAACGCCGCGCGCCAGCAAACCAAAACCCACAGCTACCCGATGACCGTGGAACGCCTGCTGATTATCCTCACCGGCAAACCCGCCCTGCCGTTGGCCGGCGCGTTCATGATGAGCCCCACGCCGGACGCCAGACGCGCCGTGCTCTACACGCCCTATGGAGGCCTGGAAGTATTCGACAGCCCCTCTGCGTTGATCAAGGAACTGCAAGACCGCTTGGAGCAGCCGAGCGAACGGGCCGACCTGCTGCGTTTTCTGTCCATCAGCCAACGCGAGGAGCTGCCTGCCAACGCTTCGCTGGCGCTCACACGCGAGGTGATACAGGGCGAGGTCATGCGCGATCAGGAACAGGTAATCCTGACCAACCAGCACAGCAACGTCGAGGCAATGCTCGCCCAACTGCGCCAGCTGCCCAACCTGCACCAAATGCTCGACACGCTGCTGGGCATCATGGCTCGCGTGCACTTTGCAGGCCTGAACCAAGGCGACACCCGTGTGAACTTTTACAGCCGGGCCAGCGCCGGCGAGGACAGCCACTGGGTCGCCTCAACCCCGTTGCGCGAAGCATTGCTGCAGTTTTATGCCAGGCAAGGCTGGCCTGCCGAGCAGACTCACAGTTTCTTCAACCCGCGCCATGACACCACCGCCTTTAACCAGAAGCAACGGGACGAGGACCAGTTGCGTTGGAACAGCGTGGTTGAGCAAACCAGCGGCATTTTGTCGAAACTGCTCAACAGCCTGGTGCAAACCTACTGGAACGAGGATTTCGACAAGGGTCAGTCTCGCCTGGCGTTCTTCGCCCAGGTCGTCCGTGAAAAATTCCGTGTGGACCTGCTGTTCAAGCACCAGGATTTCATCCTGTCCACCGACGAAAGCATCAAATTGCAGGCCCTGTTCCTGAAGAGCCAAGCCGCGCGCAACGCCCTGAACAGCCCCTTGCGCATAGAAAAAATACGTGTCAGCGCGCCGTATCAACATCACGTTGAACTGGCCAGCACCCTCATGATCAGCAACGACAAAGCCTTTTTGTATACCCAAAACCGTGGCCTGCAGGTGCTCAAGGATCTGGACGACCTCCACGCCACCCTGCTGGCGATGCTCAAGGCTGCGGGCTACGAAGATGAACTGCTCAATTTCCTGTCCCTGGATGAACAGAATGTCTACATCGGGATGGACCAGTTGCAGGTCACCGGGTGTCCCGTGGCCGACGACATTTTCCAGGAAATGGTCGAGGACATTGCCGCCAAGCAGCTCAACAACCTGGAATACGCCCTCAGACTTTTTCGACGCAGCGGCGGCACCATCGACCTGGGCGCGCTGCTCGACAGTGCCCTGGACATCCGCTTGATGCTGGACAGCCGTTTACTTGCACTGCAGACCGACGGGCGCTGGAGCGTGCACCCGGTCACCGGCACCGACGGTGGCCCCACCACCGTCATCGCGCAACGCACCAAGGGCCATTTGCAACGGTTGGAGGCCATCCAGGCAGCGCTCGCACTCGCGCACAGCAAGCATCCGACCCTGCGCAGCCTGGCGGTGAAGGCGCTGGATGCACAGTTGAGCAAAAGCCAGCTGGATCTGCATGCCGAGGATGTCTATATCAATACCTATGCCACTGAAGCTCAAGAACGTGAAACGCGCTTGCCCCAGGCATCGTCAAGCATGGTCGGCCACTTTATCGCGCGCCTGGCCAGGAAGGCCGAAGCCGTGAAGCAATCATCATTGACTTGGTTTTACGGCAAGCGCGTGGAGGGCGCTGCGGACAAGCTTCACGACCTGACAGTGGCTGTTTTCAACCGGGTGATCGAGCAAGTCCTGGCGACCTTTGCGCAGCAATACCTGCGTACGCGGCCGGGTGCATTCCTGAGCAACGAACAGACACGCCTGAGTCTTGGCATGCTGCAGGGACTCAGTGGGGAGATGCACCTGCGCCAGCTGGATAAAAGCCTGGCGCCGCGTGAACTCGCGCTGCTTGACAGTGTACTCAGGGCCGACAGCCTGACGCGCCCGACCCGCCACGGCCTCAACGGCTTCATACCGGATGCCTTCGGCCTGACCCTCTACGCGGGTCACCAGGCCGAGCCAGAGCCGCTGGCCAATTGCTTTGCGTTGACCGAGCGCGGCGGATACGACCCGCTGCATTCCGGCATCGTCCTGCTGTGGACGCCCCGCCATGGCTATGAGCCGTTTACCTCGATCACCGACCTGCTCAAAAAGCTCAAGCACCGCCTGGCGTCCCCCACGCAACGCCTGTTCCTGCTGGAAAACCTGCCCGCCGCCAAACGCAGGCCTCATCAAACCTTCGAACTCGGCCCGCTGAAACGCATCGACCGCCATCTGCTCAACGATCGTCAAGACAGTTATAGCCGGCTGACGCGGGCCGATATTGACCACGTGCTCCTGATGAACCTTAGCGCAAAGGCGCTGCAGGACTGGCTGAATGCTTTGCTGCACCGCACACCGCCGTCCGGGTTGCCCAGGAGCATTGCCATCGCCCAAGCCATACTTCATCAGCAAGGGCTTGCGGTCTGGCTGGGCATGGCGCCGCCCCACGAACAGATTCTGCATGCCGAACTGCTGGAACAGTACCGCCTCAGCGCCCCGCAGGAACGTGACTACCTTCACGGCATCATCCCGATGCGCCAGCAGGCGGTAGTGACGCTTTCCAACCTGCTCGCAAAGCGTTTTCCGGGGCAGGTGGTGAATCCGGACAATGTGCTGATCGCCCCTCGTATCGATCTGAAGGGCCACAACCAGACCCTGACGGACTTTGCCTTGCGCCATTTGCCCGAGCTGCGTGCCGAAGGCATCCGGCTCAGTTCGCGCACCGCCACGCCACTGCCACCGGGCCTGGACGGCGATGCCGTGGTGCAGCTGGTGCGCCAACTGGACCTCAAGCGGTTGTACCAGGCACACCTGACCAGCCACCTGGAAGGCCAAGGCGATGACGCACTCGTACGCCGTGATCGGTTCTGTCGGCAGTTGCCCTGGCAAATGCTGCAGTACGCCCACGAACAGAGGCTCGACGAACAGCTCTCGGCCTCGGCCTGGAGCTTTGTGCAGCAGGTCTTCGACATGCCCGATGCCGTAGCCCGGGCCCTGATTCACGGCGTGACGGCGGTCATTCGCCCCCTTGCGCTGATCGCCACGCCCGGTGCAACCCCTGCCACGGCCCTGGGTTGCTACCTGATCGGCCCGAAGGCCGGCGCTAGCGGGCCCACATTGCTGTATGCACCTTACAGTCCCACGCATTTGCTCAAGGAATACGCCAGCGAATCGAGACTGCTCGATGAATTCACAACCCCTGGTGCTTTGCAGGATTGGGTAGTCGGTCGCCTGGAAGACCCTCAGCAGGCAACCTACCGCAATCTGCTGAGCCAGCACGCACTTCGCGAATTGCAAGAGATTCGTCTGGGCGACACACCTATCCCCGGCAACCTGCTGACGCGACTGTTCGAAGACAACCTCGCCCTGTTATCCCAGCTGCTCGCGTGCCAGTTTACGCCGGGCGCCAGGGCGCAGTGGGACGCGGTCACAAGCCTGCTCGGCGAGGGCATTCCCAACGCCTTTCAATTCATGGCTGGCAAGCTGGCTTATCCACTGGTGATCTGGCGCAGCTTCAATTTGTTCAAGGCGTCGGCCGAAAACCTGCAGCAACAGCGCTGGCAACACGCGCTGAAGACGTTTATCGCCGGCGTGGCCGAAATGGCCGCCTTGCGCAGGGCACTGGACGGGCTCGTGCCCGATACCGCCACGCCTGCGCCAGCCACCACGGTGGGCCAATGGCTTGACGCACCCGCGCCTGCGGCAATGACCCTGGCGACCCTGGACATGACAGCGCCCCAGCGCACTCGACTGAGTCAGTTCGAAAACACGCGGGTCAGCCTCAAAGACTTGAAAAAGAGTCCTGCGACCGTTTACCAGGACGAGGCCAACACGCGCGCTTTCGTCCCGCTGGACGGCAAGGTCTACCGGGTGAAGAAAGCCGGTCAGCACTGGCGCATGAACGACGGTGACCGGCACGGCCCCTACGTGCAGCGTAACAGCCGTGGCGAATGGGTGCTGGACCTGGACTCGCATCGCCCGCGCTACGGCAAGACGCTCTCCAAATACACTTACAGGGCGTTGACTCGCTCGGCTGAGCGCGAGTCCATCAACATCGAGGCGGTGGGCATGCCGGCCATTGCTGCGCTGTCCAGCTGGAAGGCGCTGTGCATCAACGAAGCGCTCAACGTGGCGACGTATTACGCGGTGACGTGCAAACGCAACCTTTCAAATTTTGCAGGCCTGCGCGATCCGAACAGCCGCCTCGGGCGTTTTTTCACCGAAATGTTCGGCATCCTTACCCTGACGCCCGATCAGGTGCAGCGCATCGAAACCCGCGTCGACGAGGTGCTCGACGAGTTGGTCAACCCCACGCTGATCAACCCTGACACGATGCGCTTCGTCTGTGGTACCCACCGTACTGGCGAGACCCATACCTATGCCTTCGTGCTGCCAGATGATGCGGACAAAAAGATCTACCTGCTGGACCGGTTCTTCGACCCCAACATGGACGTCTACCAAAATCGCTTGACCACCCCGTTTGATATTTCGGCCCATGCGCGCGCAACCGTGTTGATCCATGAGATCACGCACTTGACATCCGCCACCGAAGACCTGGCTTACCTGGACAGCATGCGACCGTTCCCGGACCTGATCAATGTGCGGATCACCGGCGCCGCGCAGATGAAAACCGACCTGACCGACTTGCGTGAAACAGCCCTCTCGGTGCTGACACCGGCCATCTACCTGTTCAAGAGCCTGGACGCGCTCACCCAGCAGTGGAACGATTATGGCAACCGCCAGGGTACTTCGGCGCTCAAGGACAAGGTGCTGAGTACCACTGGCGCTCGGACCCTGGAGGATGCCCGGTCTGTGTTCATGAGCAACGCCGACCGGCGCCTGGACACGATCCTGGGCAACGCCGACTCGGTCACCTACCTGATCAGCCAATTGGGCCGGGAGCTGGACGCCGGTGCCTGACAGGCCGTCAGCGGGCGCTGCGCCAGTGTGCTTCAGAGAGATTCATTCTCATTGATGCTCATTTGCCATGATGGCGGTTCTCGCCGTACGGCCTGGGAGGTTAGAATGGCGCAAATCAGGATGTGTTAATGACCGACAAGCCCGTTTCCGAAGCCGAGTATGACGCCATCACCGATGCGGCCGCGCACTGGTGCATGCGCTTGCACGCGAGCGATTGCACGGTGGCCGAGCGCCAGGCCTTCAGCCAATGGCACGATGCTCATCCGCTGCATGCCTTCGAGTATGCGGCGATGCTGGAAATCTGGGACGTGGCCGATCATCTGCCGCGCACCGCGCCGGCGCCGGTGGTGTCGGCGCTCAAGCCTCGCCCGCGCTGGCGCACCTATGCGGTCGCAGCCGCGGTTTGCCTTGCCGCGTTACCGCTGGCCGCCTTCACTGGCTGGCAAGCCGGCTGGCTGCCCAGTTCCTACAAGCATTACCAGGCGGCCAACGGCTTGCGCAGCGTCACCCTTGGCGATGGCAGCCAGGTGGAATTGAACCTGGGTACCGAACTGGTCTACAGCGCTTACAAGGATCGACGTCAGGTCAGACTGAAAAAGGGCGAGGCGTTTTTCAAGGTCGCTCATGACAGCGATCATCCGTTTATCGTGCAGGCTGGCGATGGGCAAGTGCGAGTGACGGGCACCCAGTTCAATGTCTGGACCTATGAAGACCAGGTCCGGGTGATGCTGCTCGAAGGCTCGGTGCAGATCGCCAGCGACTCGGTGCATGGCAGCGTGCCGCTTACCCCGGGCATGCAGGCCAGCTACCAGCACGGCGATGCCACCCCGCGGGTGTCCACGACCAGGCCCAATGATCCCACGCTGGCATGGCGCACCGGTAAGCTGGTGCTCGACAACCTGGCCCTGGCCGACGCCCTGCCGCTGATCAACCGCTACCTAGACAAGCCCGCGATGCTGGCGGATGCGGGCACCGGGACCATTCGCATTGGCGGTATCTACAACCTCAGTGAGGTCAACAACCTCATCCCTTCCCTGCCCAAGGTGCTGCCGGTCTACCTGACCCAGAATCAGGACGGCAACCCCGTACTCAATTCCATTCCGCGCAAAACCCCCAAGGGCTGAGCACGCCCCTGGCGCCGCAACTGTCCATTTTTGAAACAGCCAAGTGTCCTGAATCGCCCCGTGGGTGCGCATTCATGATTTTGTCATGGGCACTGTTTCATCGATGAGACAGCAGGCGTGAACGGCCGGGCATATCGCGTCTCGGGGCGACTGTCTCACGGCTGAAACACTGCCGCCGACCTATCCTCCAGGGCCAATCGCAACACCTTGAAACCACAGCAAAAACAAAAAGCGGCACGCCTTCTGCTCTGTTCCTGACAACGCTGTTTAGGGTCAGCGTGAATAATAAGGACTGCCGCCGTGAACACACTCACTCAAGCCTCGATAAACGCACTGTTGATCAGTTGCGTGCTCAGTGCCGGCATCAGCCTGCCGAGCCAGGCCGGTGACGGCGTGATCGTGACGGGACGTGTGGTGCAAGGTCATATGTATGGGCGCACCTCCCTTCCCGACCCCTACCCCAATACCGCCAACGCCAATCCCAGCAAGGAAGTGATCAGCGCCATGTCCGGTGAACTCAGCGATGTGGACATCGGCGGTATTCGCAGCGGTTCCAGCCTCGCACCTGCCCTGCAGCCCAGCGGCAACCTGTCGGGCTTGAGCGCCACGCAACACGGCATGTCGACCCTCGGCTCCGGCGCGGCCGCCGGGCACGGTGCCGGCAGCGGCATGGGTGGCCAGATCAGTGATTCGATCCAGCGCGGCATGACCCCCTTGAACAACCTCGGCAGCATGATGGGGGGCAAGTGATGAAGCGCTCGGTGTGGGTGTTCGCGCTGCTGGCCAGCGCGTCGACAATGGCTGATGACCGCGCCGTGATCGACAACAGCGGCACACAGTACCAGGGCGTTCTGTCGATCAACCAGGCGGCCGGCACCCGGCAGCAAATGTCCAACAGCCGCGCCATCGTTCTCGGCGGCCAGGCCACCACGGTCAACATCCAGAAACTCGACGGCAACGTCGACCCGTCCCTGAACGCCAAGGCGGCGATCCTGGGCACCTCTTTTACCAACGGCAACGGTGTACTGGGCATCAACCAGTCGGCCGGGGCCAATAACCAATCGATCAACGCCGTGCGGATCAGCCTAAACCCTGGCCCGCAAAGCATCGATGACAGCGTCCTGTTGCAACAGAACACGACGCAGTTGACCGACTCAGGGCTCACCCCCACCACTGGCAGCCGCCAGGTCGTGACCAGCGACCAGGCCTTCACCGGCAGCCGAGGAGTGATTCAGGTGAACCAGAGTGCCGGGGTGGGGAACCGAGTGGCTAACACCCTGGGCATCACTATCAAGTAAATGCTTGGTAGCACTGGCTGGACCGTACCAACACTTAACTCAACTAATTAGAAGCAAGGAGAAACACCATGAAACCTCAAATGGCCCTGAAACCAATGGTTTTCGCGCTCGCCGCACTCATGGCTGCCGCCGCTCAAGCAGGGGGTGGCTGGCATCCGGCGCCGCAACCTACCGGTACGGTTGCCGCAGTGGTCACTGATGTACAAAAAAGCGAACACAACAAATTCGACGACACCAATACCGAAAACAATGCCTCGGCTGACGGTTCGGTAACCGGCAACAGCGGTAACGTCGGGGTCAACGTGCAGTCGGGCTCCGGCAACCAGGCCGATAACGCCGGTGCCATCTCCAGTGCCAAGGGCGACTTCGCCACGGTGTTCGCGGTGATCGATGTGGATCAAGGCAGCAGCCACAACAACTTCGTCAACAAAGGCACGCAAAACAACGCGTCCCTGGACAACTCGGTCAACGGCAACTCCGGGAACGTGGGTTACAACGGCCAGGCCGGCCAAGGCAACCAGGGTAAAAACAACCTGGCAATCACCACCGCCGACGGCAAGAACATCGCGGCGGCTTCCAATACCGAGCAGAACTCGCTCAACAACAGCTACCTCAACACCGCCGTCAGCAGCCACGGCTATGGCAAACCGCAGTATGTGTCCAACAACTCCAGCCTCGACAACTCGGTTAACCACAACTCCGGCAACGTGGGTGTGAACATTCAATCGGGCCTCGGCAACGGGGCCAGCAACAGCCTGTCGATCGGTCAAGGTTGCAGCGACTGCGCCAGCGGCGTGCGCTTCTGATCCAACGGGGCCTTGGCAACAAGGCCCTTTTTTATTCCAGTGTCCAGCAGGTCATTCGATCATGCGCATCGCGACCCTCACCCTCCTGATGTTGCTCGCCGGCACTACCTGGGCAGGCACCATGGCAATCTCCGCCATGCCCGGCGGTGCAGTGATCTTCAAGAAGGTCGAGAGCATTCGTGAACGCCGGTTCGCCAACCTGGTGGAACAGAAAACCGATTTCAGCTGCGGTGCCGCGGCACTCGCCACCATCCTGCGCCAGGCCTATTGGCTGGACGTCGACGAAGACCACATCATCAAAGGCATGCTGGTCACCGCCGACCAGGACCTGGTGCGTACCCAGGGTTTTTCCATGCTGGACATGAAGCGCTACCTCGAAAGCATCGGCATGCGCGCCCGGGGCTACAAGATCGCTCCGGACACCCTGACGACCGTGAAAATCCCCGTGGTGGTGCTGCTGGAAATTCGTGGCTACAAGCACTTCGTGGTGATGCAGCGGGCCGACAAGGACTGGGTGTATATCGGCGACCCGGTGCTGGGCCATAAGCGCTACTCGCGGGATGACTTCGTCAAGGGTTGGAATGGCATCGTGTTCGCCGTATTGGGTGAAGGCTACGACAAGGCCAACGTTTTGCTCGACCCGCCTGCGCCGCTGACCGCCAAGAACCAGATGAATGAGTTCAGGCCCGTGGGCGACGCCGAGCTGATGGATTTCGGTTTTATCCAGAGCGACTTCTTCTAGAAGCGCAATAAGGGGCAGGACGCTCCAGGAGCAAAAGATGAACACTTCCCGTTGGCTGACGGTTTTGTGTCTGGCAGCCTCGATGCCCGCTTATGCTTCGTCGGGTTTCAAACCGATCGAACTCAAGGATTCGGAAATGGCCGAGCTGCGCGGCCGCTATGTGATGCCGGGGCGAATCATCAGCTTCGGCATTGTCATGAGCAGCACCTGGACCAATGCCGTGGGTGACAGCATCACCGGCAAGGCCAGCCTGCAACTCGACAAGACCACCATCACCCCGCAGTTCTACGTGCAAACCACTGGCTCGGCCGGAACCGGGAGCAACCAGAACACCGGGGCCGGCAACGTGGTCGGTGGCGCGGGCCTTGGCACTGGCCAGGGCGTGGTGCAAAGCGTGCGCACCGCCGGCGATGGCAACACGGCCCACAACACGGTAGGCATCAACGTCACGCAGGACGGCTTTGCGCCGGCCAATCTCGTGCAGTCCGGGCAGGTATTGGTGGCCGGTGGCACGGTTTCGGGTGACAGCCCGGCAGGCCATGTCAGCGTGTCGGCCAACAATGGCGGCCTGCAGATGGCGATCCAGGCCAACCACAACCAAGGCAACAGCCTGCAGCAGATCGGCGCCGGGAATGTGCTGCAAGGCACGGTTTTGACCGGCAACAGCAACTTCGTCAACAACCTGACCCAACTCAATGTCGTGATGAACAATAACGGTTTGAACAACGGCGCGTTGAACTGCAACCTGGATCAACTCAAAGGCCTACGCACGCTTGGTTATTGAACTACGCTGACCCTCGACACTTACGCATTGGAAAAGGACGGCTTATTTCATGCATCGATCGTTATCGCTCCGCGCGGTGGTCTGTCTAAGTACGCTATTGCCCGCATCCGTGTTGTATGCCGCGCCGGATGCCGATATCGAAACCCTCAAGCAGGAACTCCTGGAACTCAAGCAACGCTACGAAGTGCAGCAAAAGGCCCTGGCCGTGCTGGAACAACGTGTACGTCAGGTGGAAGACCAACCGGCGGCGCCCGCGCCCAGGCGCCTGGCCAAATCCCCCGCCGACTTCAAGAAAGGCGGCGCGGTCGTCGCCGGCACGGGCGCGGCGGCGGCATCCGGTGGCGCGGGCGGCGGCGGCAGTTCCTACGGCCAGTCGCTCAAGGATGATTCGGCGCCCGCGCAAAGCGTGAGCAACCTCTATAACGAAGCCAGCGGCTTTTTCGGCAACGGCAAGTTCAGCTTCGAAACCGGCGTGACCTATGCCCGTTATGACGCCCGTCAGCTGACCCTCAATGGCTTCCTGGCGCTGGACTCGATCTTCCTCGGCAACATCAACCTGGACCGGATCAAGTCCGACAGCTGGACCCTGGACCTGACCGGGCGCTACAACGTCGACAATCGCTGGCAGTTCGACCTGAACGTCCCGGTGGTCTACCGCGACTCCACCTATCAGTCCGCCGGTGCCGGCAACGATGCCACGGCCACCTCGGAAGGCTCCGTCACCCGCGACCCCACCATCGGCGACGTCAACTTCGGCGTGGCGTACAAATTTCTCGATGAAACCCCCACCCTGCCGGATGCGGTGGTATCGGTACGGGTGAAGGCGCCCACGGGTAAAGAGCCGTTTGGCATCAAACTGGTCAAGCAGCCCAACAACGACAACCTCTACCTGCCGGAAAGCCTGCCGACGGGCAACGGCGTCTGGTCGATCACGCCAGGCATTTCCCTGGTCAAGACCTTCGACCCCGCGGTGCTGTTCGGCTCGCTGTCCTATACCCACAACTTCGAAGACTCCTTCGATGACATCAGCAGTGAAGTCAACCAGAAAGTCGGAGGCAAAGTACGCCTGGGCGACAGCTTCCAGGTCGGCCTCGGCGTAGCGTTCGCGCTCAACGAGAAAATGAGTATGTCGTTCTCGGTGTCGGACCTGATCCAGCGTAAGAGCAAACTCAAGCCGGACGGTGGCGACTGGCAGTCGGTGGTCTCCAGCGATGCCAACGCCGGCTACTTCAACGTGGGCATGACGATTGCCGCATCGGATAACCTGACCATCGTGCCGAACCTGGCGATTGGCATGACCGACGATGCGCCGGACTTTACCTTCAGCCTGAAATTCCCGTACTACTTCTGATGGAGGGGCGTAACTATTTAAATGTGGGAGGGGCTTGTTAAATGTGGGAGGGGGCAAGCCCCCTCCCACATTTTGATTCGGTTCGGTCAGTTATGACGGTGCAGGCAGCCGCAGCGGCAAGCCCGCTCCCACACCTGCCCTAGCGGATCTGATGTTTGTGCAGCAACCGGTAGAACGTCGGCCGGGAAATGCCCAGTGCGCGTGCCGCAACACTCAGGTTATCACTGTGCCGGTTGAGCACATCGCACAACGCCTGACGTTCGGCGCGGTGTTTGTAGTCTTCCAAGGTAGCCATCGGCGGCGAAACCGCCTGCTCGCCCTGCAGCCCCAGGTCAACCGCTTCGATCTGGCGCCCCTCAGCCAAAACCAGGCCACGGCGCACGCGGTTGGCCAACTCACGTACATTGCCCGGCCACAGGTGTTGGCCCATTGCGACCAATGCGTCTTCGCTGAAGCTGCGCGGGCGGCGGCCGGTTTCCTGGCTGTAGAAGCGCGAAAAGTGATTGGCCAGCATCGCCACGTCACCGTGGCGTTCGCGCAAGGGCGCGGTGATGACTTGCAGCACGTTCAGGCGGTAATACAGGTCTTCGCGAAAGCTGCCTTTCTCGACGGCGGCCTCAAGGTCGACGTGGGTGGCCGCCAACACGCGCACGTCCACCGGGATGGGCTGGCTGCCGCCGACGCGTTCAATCTGTTTCTCCTGCAGAAAACGCAGCAGGTTGGCTTGCAACTCCATCGGCAGATCGCCGATTTCGTCGAGAAACAGCGTGCCACCGTGAGCGGCCTCGATGCGCCCCACCTTGCGCTGATGGGCACCGGTGAAGGCGCCCTTTTCATGGCCGAACAGTTCCGACTGGATCAGGTGTTCAGGGATGGCGCCGCAATTGATCGCCACAAACGGCTTGGCGTGTCGCTGGGACTGTCGGTGCAGGGTCTTGGCGACCAGCTCCTTGCCGGTGCCGCTGTCGCCACGGATCAGTACCGGGGATTCAGTGGGCGCCAACTTCGACAACAACTTGCGCAGTTCGCGAATGGGGCGGCTGTCACCCAGCAGCTCGTGCTCGGGCCCGCCCACTGGCGTGTGGCCCTTGCCGCGCAGACGCGCCATGCCAAAGGCGCGTCCCAGGGTGACCTGCACCCGCGACACGTCGAAGGGCAAGGTGTGGAAGTCGAAAAACCATTCGCAGACGAAATCGCCGACGTTCTGCAAACGCAGCACATCCTGGCTGAGTACCGCGATCCACTCGGTGCCGCTGCGACCGATCAGCTCCTTGACCGCTTCGGGGCGTTCCAGGTGGCAGGGCTGCAACCGCAGCAGGCCCACGTCGCAGGAACGATCACCCACCGCCTCCAGGCTGCAGCTGTCGACGTCCCATCCAACCGTGCGCAAACCGGGCAGTAACCCATGGCAGTCAGCACAAGGATCAACCACCAGCAAACGGCGTTGGACGGAGGATACGATCATGAGTATTCCTTGACGCCAAAACAGCCAACGTTATTAGAAACAACAGTTTGTGATGGCTGGCACGAACCTTAGCAAAATTTTGACGCAGCCCTTGTACCCTTTCGCTATAAGTTCGGGCAAAAAGCCATCTATGTAGACAGCGCTAGGGTCGGCGCAAATATTCGTTCAGCTTTCAAAACAAGCGCTTAGATGACGTTAGTCAGGGAAGGTTAAAATTTCTTGCTCTAGCATGTGACCCGCACCCCACCATCGTGCATCAGTACAAGTAACTCACCGTACGGTCAGCCCAACCGCCGGTACTCACTTGAATGGGCATAGAGAGAGACGACCCACATGAACGCTACGCTGCGCATCAACGAAGCTCTTTTGATTGCAGACCGTGCTTTCCAACCCTTCCAGTGCGTGGCCTGGCACGACGGCAATGGCGCCCTCAGCCTGAGCGTGATCGACCGCACCAATACCCGTATCGGCTCCAAACAGCTGTCATCGACTACCTATACCGATCCGGCGCAACTGGAAAACTTGTTGTTGCAGGCGCGCGCCGAACTCGACAAAGACGGCCACCAGTTACAGCAGTGGGTTATGCCCAAGTAAGTCGACAGGGTAACTTCCGATCACCGCACTACAGTGATCGGAAGTTGCACTTACTTACTGTGCGGCAAGAATAAATCGCTCGAACGCTTCGGCGGCGCCGTCCTCGACATTACTGCCGGTGACCACACTGGCTTGACGCTTGACGGTGTCTTCCGCCTGGCCCATGGCAATCGACAAACCGGCCACATGAAACATCGCCGGGTCGTTGCCACCGTCGCCAATGGCCGCCGTTTGCGCAAGCGGCACCCCAAGGTGCGCGGCGATGGTCTTCAAGGCCTCGCCCTTGTTGGCCAGCATTGCGGTCACATCCAGGTAAACCGGCTGCGAACGCGATACCTGGGCCAGCCCCTTCACCTTGGGCTGCAACCGCGCCTCCAACTCCACCAGCAATTGCGTGTTGTTGCTGGCGGCGACGATCTTGTCGACCCGGTCCAGGTACGGCTCGAAACTGTCCACCACCACCGGCCCATACCCCAGGCCATCGGCTTCGCGCTGCGCCATTGGCCCAGGCGGGTCACGGCGCAGCCAGTCGCCATCGGCAAACACCCAAACCTCGACGTCCGGCTCGGCCGAAAACAGCGCCAATGTCACCAGCGCCGCTTCGGCCGGCAGATGGTGGGCCACCAGGATGCTGCCATCCGGGTTGATCAACGTACCGCCGTTGAAGCCCGCCACCGGCACGTCGATGCCGAAGGTCTCGATCAAGTGCAACATGGCCTTGGGCGGCCGCCCGCTGGCCAGGCTGAAAAACACCCCGGCCTCACGCAGTGCTCGAACCGCCTCGGCGGTGCGCTGGCTCAGGCTGTGATCCGGGTGCAGCAAGGTGCCGTCCACGTCACTGAGGATAAAACGGATGGGATGAATCGCTGTATCACTCATCCGAGGCTGTGCCAGGTGCGGCCATCACGGGCCAGCAGCGCGTCAGCCGCCGCCGGGCCATCTTCACCGGCCTTGTAGGCCTGGATCCCGTCATCTTCTTTCCACGCATCCAGGAACGGTTGCACGGCACGCCAACCGTTCTCGATGTTGTCGGCGCGCTGGAACAGGGTCTGGTCGCCGGTCATGCAGTCGTAGATCAGCGTTTCGTAACCGGTCGACGGCTGCATCTCGAAGAAGTCCTTGTAGTCGAACCCCAGCTCGATATTGGCCATCTCCAGGGTTGGCCCGGGCTTCTTGGCCAGCAGGTCGAACCACATGCCTTCGTTCGGCTGGATCTGGATCTTGAGGTAAGTGGGCTTGAGTTCATCGACTTCGGTGTCGCGAAATTGTGCGTACGGCGCGTGCTTGAAGCAGATCACGATCTCCGTGTCGCGAATGCTCATGCGCTTGCCGGTGCGCAAGTAGAACGGCACGCCGACCCAGCGCCAGTTGTCGATCATCACCTTCAGCGCGACGAATGTCTCGGTGCTGCTGTCGGGCGCGACGTTGGCTTCTTCACGGTAGCCCGGCAGTGACTTGCCGGCGATTTCACCGGCGGTGTACTGGCCGCGAACCGAGTTGGCCCGTGCATCTTCCAAGGACCAGGGCCGGATGGCGCCCACCACCTTGGCTTTCTCACCGCGCACCGCGTCGGCACCGAAAGCGGCCGGCGGCTCCATGGCAACCATGGCCAGCAGCTGGAACAGGTGGTTGGGCACCATGTCGCGCAAGGTGCCGGTTTTTTCGAAGAAGTTACCCCGCGTTTCCACACCAACCGTTTCGGCGGCGGTGATTTGCACGTGATCAATGTAATGGTTGTTCCAGAACGCTTCGAACAGCACGTTGGAGAAACGGCTGATCAGGATGTTCTGCACCGTCTCCTTGCCCAGGTAGTGGTCGATACGATAGATCTGTTTCTCGCTCATTACCTTGAGCAGGCACGCGTTCAATGCTTCGGCGGTGGCCAGGTCGGAACCGAAGGGTTTCTCGATGACCACGCGGCGAAAGCCGTCCTCGGTTTCGTTGAGCAACCCGGCACTGCCCAGACGCTGCACCACTTCGCTGAAGAAGCGCGGCGCGGTCGCGAGGTAGAACACCGCATTGGCGGTGCCGCTGTCAGCGATTTTCTGCGCGATGTCGGCGTAGGTGCTGTCGTCGAGGAAGTCGCCCTCGACGTAGCTGATGCCTTTGGCCAACTGGGCCCACAGTTGCGGGTCCAGCGCATTGTCGGCATTGCCGCGCACTTTGCTGGCCGCCTCGGTGCGAATGAAGTCCTCGAGTTTCTTGGCAAAGTCAGCGTCGCTGATGGCGTTGTGATCAACGCCTACGATACGCAGGCCATCGCCCAAGAGCCCGTCGCGGCTCAGGTTGTACAGCGCCGGCATCAGCAGGCGCTTGACCAGGTCGCCATGGGCGCCAAACAGAAACAAGGTGGTCGGTGGAGCAGGTTCGGCCTTGGGTTTCTTGCCGTTGGCGGTCATTTTTTGGAAGTCTCCACGTGGCCGCCAAAGCCGAAGCGCATGGCCGAAAGCATTTTGTCACCGTAGGTGCTCTGCTGGCGCGAACGGAAACGGGCGAACAATGAGGTCGACAGCACCGGTACCGGCACGGCTTGCTCCATGGCCGCTTCGATGGTCCAACGGCCTTCGCCGCTGTCCGCCACGGAACCGGAATAGCCATCCAGCTTCGGATCGGTTGCCAGGGCGTCGGCGGTCAGGTCCAGCAACCACGACGACACCACGCTGCCACGGCGCCAGACTTCGGCGATGTCGGCCACGTTCAGGTCAAAGCGCTGATCTTCCGGCAGGTTTTCCGAGTTCTTGGTCTTGAGGATGTCAAAACCTTCGGCAAATGCCTGCATCATTCCGTATTCAATGCCGTTGTGGATCATCTTGACGAAGTGCCCCGAGCCCGCCGGGCCGGCATGGATGTAACCCTGCTCGGCGCGTGGGTCAGCAGAGGCCGAACGGTCCTTGGTGCGTGGAATGCTGCCAATTCCAGGGGCGAGGCTCTTGAAGATCGGGTCCAGGCGCTGCACGGTTTCCACGTCGCCGCCGATCATCATGCAGTAGCCACGTTCCAGGCCCCAGACACCGCCGGATGTGCCGACGTCGACGTAGTGCAGGCCCTTTTCTGCCAGGGCCTTGCCGCGACGTACGTCGTCCTTGTAGTTGGTGTTGCCGCCGTCGATGATCACATCACCGCTTTCGAGCAGCTCACTCAGCTCATTGATGGTGTCTTCAGTGGGCGCGCCTGCCGGCAACATCACCCACACCGCACGCGGCTTCTGCAGCCCGGCCACCAGGGCCTCCAGGCCGGAGACGCCGGTGGCGCCCTCCTCGCTCAAGCCTTTGACGAAGGCTTCGTTACGGTCATATACAACGGTGGAATGCCCATTGAGCATCAGGCGCCGCGCAATGTTACCGCCCATGCGGCCTAGTCCGATAATCCCCAGTTGCATGTGCTGATGCTCCTAACTACAAAAAAATGTGTGACATAGTTTATAGCGCAATGAGGCTAATGAGGGTTAGTCCAGAGCCGATTGCCATAGTTTCATGGCAAAAAAAGCGCGCGCAGCGATGAACCCAGGCAAAAAGTCACAGCGACCATGAAAAATAAAAAAGTTCCATTACACTCAAAAAGAAATCAGAATTGGCCCTGACGTCTACCCAGCCTCACGCTGTTACCTGCCCTTGCGAGGTGCTTCATGAACACTTATGCCCCAGCCCGCCCTGCCCAGACCCTCTACGTCAATATCCGTCGTGACGAACTTACCCAGCTCAAGCAGGAGCGCGAACAGTTGCAGGCGCAAGTCGAACACCTGCAACAGCAGCTCATCGCGCTGCACGCCCCGGCACTACCAGAACTTCAGGCCCGCACCGCGCTTAACTGAGGCGTCCACGCCAAAGAACAACGTTTCGGCCAGCGCAGCATTGACCTGCGCCCGATGCACTGCCAGGTATTGCCCTTCACTTTGCCCCGACCCCATCACGTAGCTGTTGAAGCGCTGCGCAGGCAGCTTCAGGTGCCCGGCCGTAAACTCCGCAAGGGGCGCCTTCTCGCTGCGGTAGTGAAAATGCGCGTAAGCCAGGGGCTGCTTGCGCCGATCAAGAATCACGTATTCCTGTAAATAGTCATCCGGGCGACTGAGCCTGACCCTGCCCTCGATCTTCAGGATCTGCACTTCGCCCTGCGCCTTGAGGTAGTCGATACGATTGGCCTCGGGCGGGTTGCGCTTGATCACGTCGATCCTGATCAAGCGGCCTTGCTCGCGCAAGGTAGCGCCAGCCTCGGCGAGGTCGGACAGCACCTGGGTCTTGCCGGGGTCGCGCTGGGCAATTTTTCCCCGCAGGGCCTCCAACTGCCGCGCCCGATCACACAGCACCGCCTCCAGGCCGATGGGTGAGTTGGAAGTCTGCGCATCGTTCCACGCCGCACGGATTTGCCTGGGCTGCTCTTCCAGCAGAACGCGAGCATCCTTGAGCAGGCGCTTGAGGCTACGCTCGGGGGGCGGCGGCGCCGGTTGCGGGTCGACCTCTTCCCAAAGGTCTTTTTCCGGACTTTGCCGATAGCTGGCCACTGGCACGTTGTCGACCGGGTCCACCACATCGACAATTTCGTCCGGCTCCTGCGGCGTGCGCGCGCGCGCCACCCCCACCAGGATGCGTTTGTCGCGGGTTCGTACCATGCGCCTTCGGCTGCCGGCTGTGGCTTGGGGCTGCGGCACGGATAAGGGTTCCGGCACCGCCTCGGATTGCCGGGCCTGGTCGCGCAACAGCAGGGCCAGTGAATGCTCGGCCTCGCCGCGAAGCGCCTCGACCAGGCTGACCAGGCGCGCGGTGTAATGGCTGTTAAGCAACTCGCTCAGCGTCTGTTGATACAGGCGCAGACTGCCCAGGACTTGTGTGTAATTGCCCACCACGTCACCGAGCGCCTGAACCCGCTCCTCGACGGTCATGAAACCGGGTTCCTGCAAGGCCCGATGCGAACGAACCGTCCAAGTCGCCCTATCAGTGACATCCTTGAGTACGATGAAGTCGTAAAACTCGGCCTCCACCGGCGCACGCTTGAGCAGCAGCCCCTGCAGGGTCGACACCTGATGGACTTTCCAGTCCATCGGCGAAAGCCGGCGTTGCACCGTTTCATCGGGCGAGCCGACCTGCGGCGCGTAACCAGGCGCCGCTTGCAGTTCAGTGTCGAAAGCCTGCTCCAGGCTGCCCAGGTCTATCAATTGCTGATTGAACTCGGCCATTTGGCTCAGATAACCCACGGTGTTGTCGTGGGCTTGCTGGCTTGTGTTCGGGTCGTCGGACTCCAACTGCGCGCCCCAGGCGTCAAGGGTTTCACGTGCCGGCGTCGCGGCCTTGCGCGCCAGCACCAGCAGCGCGGCGCGCTCTTGCAACGTATGGACAATGTTCTGCAGTTGCTCGATCAGCTCCGTCTCGAAACCCGGCAGCGGTCTGTTGGCGTTGCGTATCTTGAGGGTTTCCAGCCGCTGGATCTGGCACTGATTCTGTTCGCGCAATGCGGCCTGATAGCGCTGGTCGATACTGCGCCGCAGCGCATCGTTGAATTTTTCCCGCTCGGTCCTGTGCACGCGTACGTAGTAGTCATACTCCTTGCCTGCTGTCTCATCTGCCATCACCTGCGCCCGGGTCTGTTGCTCATAGCGCTGCTTGAAATCCGCCTCTCTGGCCAGAATCTGCGCACGCCGCTGCGCACCGCTTGGCTTGGGCATGCCCCCGGCCAGGCGCAAA
This sequence comes from Pseudomonas sp. MUP55, assembly GCF_034043515.1. NCBI lineage: Bacteria > Pseudomonadati > Pseudomonadota > Gammaproteobacteria > Pseudomonadales > Pseudomonadaceae > Pseudomonas > Pseudomonas sp. MUP55. Next base: position 3,342,271 of record NZ_CP138214.1, read on the forward strand.
CGCAGGTCAAATTGCCACCCACCTGCCGCGTCACGCTTGAGCCAGGGGCCAAAGCGTCCCGGCTGCCGAGGGTCGGCCACACGAAAACCCTCGGGGGCTTCCATCACGGGGTACAACCCGCCACGAATGAGCGCGTGCAACGTAAACCGGTCACCGCCGGTGGGCACCCTGATCAAGCCTTTGCGCGCGCCCTGGGTTTCGATATTTCGCTCGGTCACCGGCCAGGGCTGCCGCCCCTGACGCCACTTGTAGCTGTCCAGCAACGTCTGCTGTGCCGGCGATAGTTCGCCCGCGCTGTGCCAGCCGGCATCCATCGCCAGCAGGTCGGCCCTGCCCTGACGCCGCAATTGGCGCAGGGAAGCTGCCTGCTCCACGTGTGCCGGCGGCCGGGTCGTAGCCGGCCCGACATCAGTCAACCCGATGCGCTCGTCCAGTCCGACCGCTGGATACAGCAGGATCTGCACCAGGCTGGCCAGGGCGTCGACAATAGCCGCGGCGCGACGTTCGTCGTCCGCATCCTCGGGCATGGTGATCAGCGTCCTGGCACTGAGCAGGCTCTGGTACAACCATCCCACGGTCGCCAAAGGCCCGCGCATCAAGGGCAGGAACACGTTGAACAGCTGCCACAGGTCATTGCGAAAGGCTGCCCAGCGCTGTTCTTCGTTGGAGCGGCTTTGTGCCTCGGCGCGCCTCACCAGGGCCTGCGCATTGGTGGTGAATACATGGGCCAGGAAATCCCCGGGTACTTGCTGATCGCTGAGCAACGCGGGTGCAGGCACCTCGACAGGTGCAAACTCCCCGCCTCGGCCCTGGCGCTGAATATGGGGCTGAAGAAAACCGCCCTTGCCCAGCACCGCCCGGCCCTGGGGATCGAGGCTGTTCAGCACCTCGGTTTGCAACGGGCCGACATGGGCGATGGCGTCGAGCAGCTCCTGGCGGCTGGCCCATTGTTGCAGCTGCGCATCCGAGCCGGGCCGGTAGAGCAGATGCGGTAGCAGGGCATTGTCCCGAGGGCCGATCACAAACATGTTTGCCGCCGGATAGCCGCGCCCGCCCGCGTGGGTCAAAAACGCGAGCGGACGCGCGACAATCTCGTGCCCGTCGACCTTGCGCGCCTCGACGCTCGCCTGCACCAGCGCTTGCACCCACTGCACGCCCTTGCGAGTCAGCCCCTGGCGCCGGCGCAGCAGGCACTCCAGAGCAACCAGGGGCAACTGCGCACGGGCTTGCCCGACAAACAGCGCCTGGCGCCGTTGCCGCTCAGCGGGATCGTCCAGCAAATTGCGCTTGAGCAGCGCCGGATAGTGCTTGCCGATGTCGACAGCAGGGATCAGGCGCTTGACGTAGTCGATGGTCAGCCACCAATCGGGAATATAGCCGGGCTCAACGCGATTGGTGATGCTCACATGGGCATAGGACTCGGTGAAGGGGTTGTCCAGCGCCCATTGCGTCAACGTGCGCGAGGTGGACTGCGTCCAGCCGACCGTGCCGCCCTGGGTGCGGGTGAACGTCAGCATATAGTCATCCGGGTTAATCACTACTTCCTGGGGATGATCCCGAAGCATGCGCGCCTGCAGGGCTTTGCGGGCATAGACGTGAATGGGCTCCAGTCCGTCCAGGAAATTCGCGCCCTGCGCCTCGACCTGTGCAGCATGCACGGCATCCAGCAGCCGGCTTGCGTGCAGACGGTCGGCCGCGTCGGCACCCTGCAACCAGGCGGGCAATGCCTGTTCGGGCATTTCGCCGCGTGCCGGCGACGTCACAAACCAGGCCTGGGGCGCAGTCAACCGATGAAAGCGCTGCTTGTACCATTGCACATCGGGGAAATCCGACCAGCGTAGCGCCTGGAGGTCGCGCAGCTGTTTTTCCAGGAGCACCTGGGCCATGGCGTCGAACACGTCGTCTTGCGGTTCGCGCACCGCCCATTCCACGCGTCGGCCTGTGTAGCGACGACTCATGTGCAGCGGCAACAGGTTGGCCAGATCCTCCAGGCCGTGCAGGCGCTGCAGGCCAGTGCCGGGGCTGTACAGGTAATAGGTCGACACCGTCGACGGGCGGCTTTCGAGCAGCAACACCACCAGCCACTCACCCACCCCGCCCTCCTCGCAGGCGTACACCTGATAGACCCGCAACACGCCCTCTCCCAAGCGCCGTTCACGCTCGGACTTGAGCGGATAAAACCGTCCAAGCAGCGTTCGGTACTCATCGGCAGACAACGGCGGCGCCTGCGGTCCGGACATCAGGCAGCGCCGCAGTTGCTCGGCGACGATTCGCCAGCGGGTAGACAGCAGATCCTGGCGCGGCGCCTGGCTCCAGTAATCGACCAGCCGCGCCTGGAACGCTTCGAGCAGCGACGGTGCGACCCGATTGACGAGCACTTCAAGCTCGTCCACCGACGGCGACGGCGTCACGGGCTTCCAGGAAGCGTCTCGCTGCCTGTCCAGCAAAACATCGGCATTGGCGCTCAGGTTCAGCAACGTTCCCTGCATGATCCGCTTCAATAACAGATCACCCAGGCTGAGCAATGGCCCGTAGGTCGCGGGCTGATCCTGATCGGCGGGCGCCAGGATACGAGCGAGTCGCAACCGGCGGACGTTCAGGGCAGAGGCCGGCCACTGATCATCCATTTCGCGCTGCAACACGGCCTCGGCCACTTCTTCGAGCCGAGGTCTATCGGCAAATACCTGGCCGAGGTAAGTGCGGGATTGGGTAACTTGATCAGACGTGGTGGACGTCGTGCTCATCGCAAAGCGCTCCTTGGGCAAACCCCCACGCTAACCGCCATGCCCGTCAACGCTGCGGTAACCCCGTATGTGCGCGGGGCAGAAGACATCCGTAAGCCGATTCTCACAAAACTTTCACACCGTTTTGTTGATACTCCGCGCCATTCAATGGCGCCCATCGCAACGTGAGGCGCCAGTTTCAGGGGCAGGTTCGCCCCGCAATTACCGTTTTCATCTGGTTGGAGCGCTGTATGGCGATGTTTAAACGCAGCACTAAGTCTGCGAAAGGCTTTGATTGGGCCGGACTCGGCTGGTTATTCCTGTTTTTCTGGTATTTCTCGGGCATTACCCAACTGCTTATCCAACTGACCGGTACTTCCGGCTTCAGCGGGTTCCGCCAGGCCTTCTTCATGAGTGCGCTGTGGCTGGCGCCCATGCTGCTCTTCCCGCGCCAGACCCGCGTGCTTGCGGCGCTGATCGGCGTGGTGCTGTGGGCCTGCTCCATGGCCAGCCTGGGTTATTTCTTTATTTACCAGCAGGAATTTTCCCAGAGCGTCATCTTCATCATGTTCGAGTCGAACATTTCTGAAGCGGGCGAATACGCCACCCAGTACTTTGCCTGGTGGATCGTGCTGGCCTTTATTGCCCACACCGCCTTTGCGATTTTCCTGTGGACACGCCTGCGTCCGGTGTACTTGCCTCGCGGCCAGTCGATCGTGGCGGCCATCGCCATCGTGCTGGCCGTGGTCGGCTACCCGCTGGTCAAGCAGATCGCCACAAGCGAAACCATGGAACTGGCCATCGACCGCTTCGAAACCCGCATCGAACCGGCCGTGCCATGGCAGATGATCGTCGCCTACCGCCGTTACACCGAACAGCTGGACAACATGCAAGGCATGCTCACCAGTGCCAGCCAGATCCCACCGTTGAAGAACCTCAAGGACAGCATGGCCGGCCAGCCGTCTACCCTGGTGCTGGTGATCGGCGAGTCCACCAACCGTCAACGCATGAGCCTCTACGGCTACCCGCGCAACACCACGCCGGAACTGGACAAGCTGCGCGACCAGCTGGCGGTGTTCGATAACGTCATTACTCCGCGCCCCTACACCATCGAAGCGCTGCAACAGGTACTGACCTTCGCCGACGAAGAAAACCCGGACCTGTACCTCAAGACGCCGTCCATCGTCAGCGTAATGAAGCAGGCCGGCTACAAGACCTTCTGGATCACCAACCAGCAGACCATGACCAAGCGCAACACCATGCTCACGACCTTTTCCGAACAGGCCGACGAACAGGTGTACCTGAACAACAACCGTAACCAGAACGCCCGCCAGTACGACGGCGATGTCCTGGCCCCGTTTTCCAAGGCCCTGGCCGACACCGCCGAGCGCAAGTTCATCGTGGTGCACTTGCTGGGCACCCACATGAGCTACCAGTACCGGTATCCGCAGACGTTCGACAAGTTCACCGATCGCCAGGGTGTACCGGCCGGCGTCAGCGATGCACAGCTGCCGACCTACAACAGCTATGACAATGCGGTGCTGTACAACGATTTCGTGGTCTCGAGCCTGATCAAGGACTACGCAAAGACTGACCCCAACGGCTTCCTGCTGTACCTGTCGGACCACGGCGAAGACGTGTTCGACTCTGCCGGCCACGACACCCTGGGCCGTAACGAAGGCAAGCCGACCGCGCCGATGTACACCATTCCGTTCATGGCCTACGCCTCGCCCAAATGGCGCGAAAGCCACGATTGGAGCTTTGCCGGTGACCTGCAACGGCCTTACAGCAGTTCGCAGTTGATTCACACCTGGGCGGACCTGGCAGGCTTGAGTTTCGATGAACTGGACCACAGCAAAAGCCTGGTCAGTGACAGCTTCAAGCCACGCCCCCTGCTGATCGGCAACCCTTACGAGACCAAGCAGAAAGCCTTGATCGACTTCAGCCTGATCAAACCGAAGAAGGCCGACAGCACCGAGGTGGTGACTCAGTAGGCCAGCGCCCTACATCATTAAGATACAAATCATTCTCGTTTGAAGCTAAAGTTCCGCCCCTCCTTTCGTCTTTGAGCCATACCCGCCCGTTCCGGGTGGCCTCAAAGACGACAAGGAGTTCGCCGCGATGCTCGCGCCCGCTACCCGTTCCATCACCTTCACCCTTAGCCTGTTCAGCCTGGCGCTGAGCCCGCAATTGCTGGCCGAAACCGACCCCGAACACGCCCCCGCCAACGCCCTTCAATTGGGTGCGACCCGTATCACCGCCGAAGGCCTGGGTGCGACTACCGAGGACACTGGCGCCTACACCACCGGTTCCATGAGCACCGCCACCCGCCTGAACCTGTCGATCAAGGACACCCCGCAATCGATCTCGGTGATCACGCGCCAGCAGATGGATGATTTCAATCTCAACACCCTGACCGACGTGCTGCGCCAGACCACCGGCATCAACGTCCAGCACAATGATTCAGACCGCGTGTCCTATACATCCCGCGGCTACGGCATCAACAACTTCCAGATCGACGGGATGCTCAACACCTTCGGCTACATGAAGTCCGACGCAGACACCATCATCTACGACCACATCGAAGTGGTTCGCGGCGCCACCGGCCTCACCACCGGCGCGGGCGACCCCTCGGCCACCGTCAACATGGTCCGCAAGCGCCCTACCGCCCAATGGCAGGCCAAAACCGGGATAAGCGGCGCCACCCACGACAACTACTACAGCTACCTCGATGTGGGTGGCCCGCTGGCCTTCGACGGCAAACTGCGTGGGCGCAGCGTGCTGGCCTACCGTGACAGCCAGTCATTTCGCGACAACTACGCGCTGCAGCGGGCGGTGGGCTACGGCATTCTTGAGGGCGACCTTTCCGACGACACCGTGCTGGCCGTGGGCTTCGATTACCAGGACAAACAGGTTCAGGGCACGTCCTGGGGCACCGTGCCCTACTGGAACAGCCAGGGCGGCAAGGCCGGGCTGTCGCGCTCCACCAATATGGCGGCGCACTGGAGTTCCTGGCCACTGACCGACAAAACCACCTTCGCCACCCTCGACCATCGGCTCGGCGGCGACTGGCACCTGAAGGCCGCCTACACCCACCGCCAGAGCGATACCGACGGCAAGGTGTACTACGGCGGTGCGGGTTTCCCCAATGCCGACCGCAGCGGCATGACCGCCTGGGCCAGCCATATGCGCGGCACGTCGAGAATGGAAGCCCTCGACCTCAACCTGGCTGGCAGCTACGCGCTGCTGGGCCGCGAACACGCGCTGATGATGGGCTATGGCGAGGCGGCGCAACGGGACAGTTCGCCCTTCATGCGCAGCAACCTGCCCGCCGACTACTACGTCATCGAGGACTGGAAACACATGGGCGGCATCGGCAAGTTCAGCGATGACGTCACCGACCTCAAGGGCGAGCACAGCAAGAAACAACAGAAAGCCGGCTACCTGGCCACGCGACTGAGCCTGACTGATCGTCTGCACGCCGTACTCGGCAGTCGCTATGGCAGCTGGGAGCTGGAAAGTGCCACCCCCCAATACAATGCCGACGATCAACTGACCGCGTCCGGCAAGACCCGCCAGACCCATAACGATATGTGGACGCCCTACGCCGGGCTGCTCTACGACATCACCCCGCAGTACACCGTCTACGCGAGCTACACCGACATTTTCAAACCTCAGGAGGCGCGCGATGCCAACAGGAAATACCTGGAACCCGTGGTGGGCAGCAACTATGAGGTTGGGCTTAAGGGCAGCGTGCTGAACGAGCGCCTGAACCTGGCGGCTGCGTATTTCTGGAGCACCCAGGACAATGTCGCCGAGCGCGATGACTCGGTGCCGCCAAACCCGGTCACCGGCGAGGAATATTACAAATCCGGCGGCAAGGGCAACAAGGTGAAGGGGTTCGAATTGGAAGCAGCCGGGGAAATCACCCCGGACTGGAACCTGACCGCAGGCTACACCTACACCCACTCGGTGAACGGCGCAGGCACGCGCAACAACACCGGTCAGCCGTTGAACCTGCTGAAGGTGTCCAGCGCTTACCGACTGCCAGGCGCCTGGCGCAACCTTACCGTGGGTGGCGCGGTGAATTGGCAGAGCGACATCTATGACTTCGGCAACCGGCCCACGGGAGCACGCAACAGCGAGGGCCGACTGATCACCACGCGGGAGCGAATCACCCAGCAGGGCTACACGGTGGTCAACCTGATGTCGCGCTACCAGTTCGATGAACACGTTACGGCGTCGATTAACGTCAACAATCTATTTGATAAAAAGTATTACGAACGCGTTGGCTTTTATAACGGCGTGTATTGGGGCGATCCACGCTCGATCACGCTGGCGCTTGACTGGAAGCTATAAGCCCTGCCCCGCGAAGTTAACAAAAACGTTAACTTCGCAGCCCGATTCAGTTAATTCCCACTTAATAAGGTAACGCCATAGTCGCCCCATGATCTGATCAAGGAGTGACCGGACACCTATCACTCTTAATGGGGAATACCGCCATGAAACTTTCGACATTGATGCTTGCCAGCCTGATGACCATGACCTGCGCCGCTGCCTTCGCAGAAGGCGGTTCAGAGCGCTCCAAGGAGTTCTATAACAACTTCACCTTTGTCCAGGAAAAAACCCACGGCAAGGCTGAACAGCAAGTTGCATCCGCCGATGGCAAACCGGTTAAAGCCACCACCGTCGATGCAGCCCAACCCAACAGTTGATTTAATGCTGAGTTAATCCGCAACACCCTCTGCCATTCCGCTCCTTTGGTAAAGGTTTATTGGGCGCCATTAAATGGCGCCTTTTTTTTGCACTTTTTTTATTAAAGCGCCTTGCTCCAGAACAACATGCGGCCGTGGGCGGGATCAAATACCGAATCGTCAAAACCGAACTTGCGATAGGCCGACTGCGCCAGGTCGTTACCTTCAAGCACTTCCAGGGTGATCTTGCAGCAACCGCGCTGGCGGGCGATTTCCTCGACCTTTTGCAGCAGCTTCTGGCTCAACCCCAAGCCACGAAACTTTTTGTCCACCACCACATCGTGGACGTTGACCAGCGGTCGGCAAGCGAACGTCGAGAACCCCTCGAAGCAATTGACCAATCCAGCGGGTTCACCACCGATGAACGCCAGCACACTGAACGCATGAGGGCGCTTGGCCAGCTCCGCAGGCAGTTGCTGCAACAGATCGGCTGGCAAGGTGTGGCCGCCACCCATTGGGTCTTGAGCATAGTGGTTGAGCAGCGAACCGATGGCATCGGCGTGCACGGCGTTGGTGTAACTGGCTTGCAGCACCAGGATGTCTGGGGTGTCCATTTCCGTCCTCGATATCGACAACCAGGGAACCGATTCCCTTTGAAAGGACTGATTGTAAGCATGGAGCTGCGGCAGATGAAGGAGATTAACGACAAAAGTCTGACAGAAAGCGCCCAGCTTGCAGGCAGCCAAAGCCTTGAACGAGGCGAATCCGGGCGCTCAGGCGCCGAAGCGCTGCAGCTGCATTTCCTGCAAGCGACTTAAGGTGCGACGAAAGGCAAATGCCAGGTAGCCTTGGGTGTAAAGACTCTCCAGTGGCACTGCGGCCTCGATGAACAACGGCACTTTGCGGTCGTAACATTCATCCACCAGCGCGATAAAGCGACGCACGCTGTCATCGTGCATCGACAACGCCGGCAATTGCCGATCCCCAGCGGCGACGCGCTCGGCCCCGTCTTCGGTGCCACGGGCAATGCGACCGGGGCGCTGTTGTGCGCTGAGGTTGGGCACTTGTGCCAACACAATGGCCTTGTAACGGTCACACAGCAGCATGAAATCCATCGCAGCCAGGGGCTGCTCGCACAGTTCGGCGTAACAACACCAAAGTACCTCGTCGCTGGCCTGCACCACCTTGACGGTGCGGTGCCCCACGCTCACCGCCTTCGCGTCGCTGACGGTATGCCCGGCGCTCAACTGCTTGAACACAGCGGCCAGTGCATCCGGCTGATTGACCCAGTAGCGCTGCAGGCCAACACCGGGATGCAAGCGATGGTCCTCGCTGCCGTCCACCGCCACCACCTGCATATGCCGCTTGATCGCCTCGATACCGGGCAGCAAACGTTCACGGTTGAAGCCGTCGGCGTACAGCTGGTCAGGCGGTTGATTGGAGGTACAGACCATCACCACGCCCTCCTCGAACATCACCTGAAACAGACGCCCGAGGATGATCGCGTCACCGATGTCATTGACGAACAGCTCATCGAAGCACAGTACCCGCACCTCCCGGCTCAGCTCCCGCGCCAACGCCTGCAGCGGGTCCTTGATACCGGTGAGCTGGAACAGGCGCTGGTGTACCCAGCCCATGAAGTGATGAAAATGCTGACGTCGAGCCGGCACGCGCAGGCTGTGGTAGAACTGATCCATCAGCCAGGTCTTGCCCCGCCCCACCGGCCCCCACAGGTAAACGCCGCAAATGGGCGAACGAGCCTGATGCAAAGCCTGATGACAGATTTGCAAAGCGTCGACAGCGTGTTGTTGAGCGTCGTCGGGCACAAAGCCCTGCTGGGCGATAGCGTATTGATAAGCGGCGAGCGGCGAGTCGAAAGTCATGCCCGCCAGTATGACCTACAACGCCAACGCCGGCCGCGCAGTTTTCGCGCTCAACCCCGCTCCGGGCGTGCCTGGCACCTGGGGCTGGTCGACGGCCTGGGCCAGCGCCGCGACTTGCGCGCACGTTTGCAAGGCGCAGGTCAGCCAAGTGGTGTCTTCACGCACCGGATCCACCGGGCCGTACAGCAGCGAGCAGGACGGCGCCACCCACAAGCGATCGGCTAATTTTTCGTGGGCGCGCTGCAAGGTCGCCAGGGCTTTTTCCGTGTCGCAGCGCCCTGGGTTGCGGCCATCGACCACACCCAGAGACAGCACTTTATAGGCGGGCAGACGATCAAGAATGGTCGGGTATTGCTCCGGCGCCTGCACCAGGTCGATGTGCAGGCCGTCGACCGGCAGGTTGGCGGCCAGGCCCAGGTTGTCTTCCAGCCCGCCAAAATAGGTGGCGACCAGTTTTTTCAGCGGGTCACGCTGGATCAGGTTATAGGCGCGCTCAAACGCGTTCTTCCAGGCCTGTGGCAGCTCGATCGCCAGGATTGGCTCATCGATCTGCACCCACTCCACGCCCAGCTCGGCCAGGCGCTGGAAGATCTGGCCGTACAGCGGCAGCAAGCGGTCCAGCAGGTCGAGCTTGTCGAAGTCAGCGCCCTCGGCCTTTCCCAGCCACAGGTACGTCAGCGGGCCGATGATGACCGGCTTGACGGTGTGTCCCAGGTTCCGCGCTTCCTCGACCTCTTCAAATAATTGGTCCCAGCCAAGGTGAAATTGCTGGTCGACGCTGAACTCCGGCACCCGGTAGTCAGCGCTAGTATCGAACCACGGGGCGTGAGCATCGCCGCAGCGGGTGTCGCGGGCCATCTCGAATAACGTGCGCAACGTGGCTTGGCCCTTGACCGGGCGCAAAGGTTCAGGGACCACACCAAACATCAGCGAATGGGTCAGCACCGGGTCGTGCCAGGCGAAATCACCAACTGGCAGCAGCTCAATGCCGGCTTGATTCTGCAACGCCCAGTGCTTGCGGCGCAAGTCACGGCCTGCGGCGCGCAGACCGGCCTCATCGAGCTTGCCGTTCCAGAACGCTTCCTGCGCGCCTTTAAGTTCGCGGTCGTGCGCAATGCGCGAAAAACCGAGGGAATGAGCGACTGCCATGACTTACAGCTCCGGTACAGAAAGGTATGGCAGCTATTGTCGGCAGCGAGCGGCAATGAGACAAACTCATATAATTGAAGATGATCACAAGTAGCGCTCATGTTGATAGGCTGACACCTGTGGCGAGGGAGCTTGCTCCCGCTGGGTCGCGAAGCGGCCCCAAATCAGTCATATTTGCCATCTGAAACACTTCAATTGCGGCTTTCGGGGCTGCTACGCAGCCCAGCGGGAGCAAGCTCCCTCGCCACAGCGTTCAGTGCTGAACATGGATAGGATTGAGATGAGTAAAACCAGCCAAGGCAGCTGCCTCTGCGGCGCAATCCGCTATCAGGTCACGACACCGCTCAAGGCCGCCACCCACTGCCACTGCAAAAAATGTCAGAAGGGCCACGGCGCAGCGTTCGCCAGCTACGCAAGCGCACCCAGGACAGCGGTGAACATTCACGCTGCCGCAGATGCGCTGCGGGGCTATGAATCCTCGCCGGGCGTGACCCGTCAATTCTGCTCGCAGTGCGGCTCGTCACTGTTTTGGTCGGATGCCAACGGCGCTTATCCGGGCTGGATTTCGATTGCGCTGGGCACATTGGACACGCCTTTCAGTGCGTCGGAACAAACGCACAGCTGTGTTGAGTCCAAGGTGGGCTGGCTTAGTGCACTCCAATCGATTTGAACAATCCGGTGAATGCCTTCTCGGTGCGTTTTGTCTTGGGCAACTGATCGCCATTGCAGGCGTTGCTCGCGATCAAAATCACTCAGGGACGCTGGGCGCCCCTCTATCGCCTGATTATCTGTACCGTCACACCGAGAGCCTATGCTTGTATGCAGGCGCGCAAATTCCGCCGGCTAACCTTTCGATCTGCTCCAAGTGCGGGCACAATGCGTGTCCTTTTTTGGCAGGCACCGCCGCAGGCTCTCAAAAATGATCAAAACGCCGTACTACCTCATCGACAAACAGAAGCTTCTGGTCAACATGCAGAAGATTGCCTATGTGCGCGAGCAGTCCGGCGCCAAGGCGCTGCTGGCGCTCAAGTGCTTTGCCACCTGGTCGGTGTTCGACCTGATGCAGCAATACATGGACGGCACCACCTCGTCGTCGCTGTATGAGCTCAAGCTCGGTCGCCAGAAGTTTGAAGGCGAGGCGCACGCCTACAGCGTGGCCTGGGCCGACGATGAAATCGAAGAGATGCTGGATAACTGCGACAAGATCATCTTCAACTCCATCAGCCAGCTGCAGCGCTTTGCCGAACGCAGCGAAGGCAAGACCCGTGGCCTGCGCGTGAACCCGCAGGTGAGCAGCTCCGATTACCTGCTGGCCGACCCGGCGCGCCCGTTCAGCCGCCTGGGCGAGTGGGACCCGGTGAAGATCGACGGCGTGATCGATCAGATCTCAGGCTTCATGTTCCACAACAACTGCGAGAACGGCGACTTCAGCCTGTTCGACAAGATGCTCGGCACCATCGAAGAACGCTTCGGCGCGCTGCTGCACAAGGTCAAGTGGGTCAGCCTCGGCGGCGGCATCCATTTCACCGGTGAAGGCTATGCGCTGGACGCGTTCTGCGCGCGGTTGAAGGCATTTTCCGAGAAGTACGGCGTGCAGGTGTACCTGGAACCCGGCGAAGCGGCCATCACCAACAGTGCCTCCCTGGAAGTCACGGTGCTCGACACGCTCTACAACGGCAAAAATCTTGCCGTGGTCGACAGCTCCATCGAAGCCCACCTGCTGGACCTGCTGATCTACCGCCTCAACGCCAAGCTGGCGCCGAGCGAGGGTGAGCACACCTACATGGTGTGCGGCAAATCCTGCCTGGCCGGCGACATCTTCGGCGAGTATCAATTTGATCGTCCGCTGGCCATCGGCGATCGGCTGTCGTTCATCGACACCGCTGGCTACACCATGGTCAAGAAAAACTGGTTCAACGGCCTGAAAATGCCGTCCATCGTAGTGAAACAACTCGACGGTACAGTCGAGGTGGTTCGTGAATTTGGTTACGACGACTACCTGTCCAGCCTTTCGTAAGCTGGCGGATAAAGGAGAGATAAAGCAATTGAAAAAGAACGTTCTTATCATTGGTGCAGGAGGTGTCGCCAAGGTGGTGGCCCACAAGTGCGCGCAGCACAACGACGAACTCGGTCGTATTGCTATCGCGTCGCGCAACATCTCCAAATGCCAGGCCATCATCGACAGCGTCAAGGCCAAGGGTAGCCTCAAGGTACCCGCCCAGATCCAGGCCTTCGCGCTGAACGCCCTGGACGTGGAAGCGACCAAGGCCCTGATCCGCGAGACCGACTCGCAGATCGTCATCAACGTAGGTTCCGCGTTTCTCAACATGTCAGTGCTGCGTGCCTGCATCGACACGGGCGTGGCTTACCTGGACACCGCCATCCACGAAGAGCCGGGCAAGGTCTGCGAGACCCCGCCGTGGTACGGCAACTATGAATGGAACCACCTGCAAGAGTGCAAAGAGAAGAACATCACCGCCATCCTTGGCGTGGGCTTCGACCCAGGTGTCGTCAACGCATACGCCGCACTGGCGCAGCAACAGCATTTCGACCGCATTGATTCGATCGACATTCTCGACGTCAATGCCGGCTCCCATGGCAAATACTTCGCCACCAATTTCGACCCGGAAATCAACTTCCGCGAGTTCACCGGACAGGTGTGGAGCTGGCAGAACAGCCAGTGGACCAGCAACACCATGTTCGAAGTCAAACGCACCGACGATCTGCCGGTAGTCGGTTCGCAGAACCTTTACCTCACCGGCCACGATGAAGTGCACTCGCTGTCGAAAAACCTCGACGTGCCGAACGTGCGTTTCTGGATGAGCTTCGGCGAACACTACATCAACGTGTTCACCGTGCTGAAAAACCTCGGCCTGCTTTCCGAGAAGCCGGTCAAGACCGCCGAAGGCCTGGAAGTGGTGCCGTTGAAAGTGGTCAAGGCCGTATTGCCCGACCCGTCTTCGCTCGCTCCGGGCTACACCGGCAAGACCTGCATTGGCGACCTGGTCAAAGGCACCAAAAACGGCCAGCCGCGTGAAATGTTCATCTACAACGTGGCCGATCACGAAGAAGCCTTCGCTGAAACCGACAGCCAGGGCATCTCCTACACCGCCGGCGTTCCGCCAGTGGCCGCCGCGCTGCTGGTAGCGCGTGGTGAGTGGGACGTGAAGCACATGGCCAACGTTGAGGAACTGCCGGCTGAGCCGTTCCTCAAAGCGCTGGATGTGATGGGCTTGCCGACTCGGATCAAAGACGAGCACGGCGATCGCGCCTGGGATGCAAAGGCCTGATAGGCAATCGCTGACCGAACAAAAAAATGCGCCCTCAGGGGCGCATTTTTTGTTTGGGCTCACATAAATCCCAAAACCAATAAAGATCCAATGTGGGAGGGGGCTTGCCCCCGATGGCGGTGTATCAGCTACAACGGAGCTGGCTGACACACTGCATCGGGGCAAGCCCCTCTCACAGAAATAGCACTTCGCCCCGGACCCTCAGAGTTTTCACAACCATTTCAGGCTGACTGCTGGTGAACACGGTCTTGGACGAAGCCCACCCAGCCCCTTCACACCGATCGTTCCCCACGCTATGCGTGGGAATGCATCCCGTGACGCTCCGCGTCACCTTGCGCGGGACCTGGGCTCATCACTGGAAAGGACGCGGAGCGTCAGGGGCGGCATTCCCACGCGGAGCGTGGCAACGATCTCAAATGCGCCCCCAGGGGCGCATTTTTTGTTTGGGCTCACATAAATCCCAAAACCAATAAAGATCCAATGTGGGAGGGGGCTTGCCCCCGATGGCGGTGTATCAGCTACAACGGAGCTGGCTGACCCACTGCATCGGGAGCAAGCCCCCTCCCACAGAGATAGCACTTCGCCCCGAACTCTCAGAGTTTTCACAACCCTTTCAGGCTGACTGCTGGTGAACACGGTCTTGGACGAAGCCCACCCAACCCCTTCACACCGATCGTTCCCCACGCTCTGCGTGGGAACGCATCCCGTGACGCTCCGCGTCACCTTGCGCGGGACCTGGGCTCATCACCGGAAAGGACGCGGAGCGTCCGGGGCGGCATTCCCACGCGGAGCATGGGAACGATCTTAAACGTTCCACTGCGACGCTAAAACACCGACCACCCAATCCGCTCACTCAACAGTTCCAACGCCTTCATCCCCGCCAGCGAATTCCCCGCCGCATTCAATTCCGGCGACCACACGCACACCGTAAACTGCCCCGGCACCACCGCGACGATCCCGCCGCCTACCCCGCTCTTGCCCGGTAATCCCACCCGGTAGGCAAAATTGCCCGCCTCGTCATACAGCCCGCTGGTGGCCATGATCGAGTTCACCTGTTTGGTCTGGCGCGCCGTCAGAATCTGCTCGCCACTGTGGGCGCTCACGCCCTCGTTGGCCAGAAAGCTGAACGCCCTGGCCAGGTCCAGGCAGCTCATCTGCAAAGCGCAGTAATTGAAGTAACTGTGCAGCACCGCGTCCACATCGTTGTGAAAATTGCCGAAGGCTTTCATCAGGTAGGCCATGGCCGCGTTGCGCGCGCCGTGCTGCGCTTCCGACTCGGCGACCGCGCTGTTGACCAGGATCTGCGGGTTGCCGGACAGGCGTCGTACGAAGTCGCGCATCGACAGGATCGGCACGGCGAAGCGTGACTGGTTGATGTCGCAGATCACCAGCGCGCCGGCGTTGATAAATGGGTTGCGCGGGCGGCCGCGTTCGAATTCCAGTTGCACCATGGAGTTGAATGGCTGCCCCGACGGTTCGTGGCCCAGGCGTTCCCAAATGGTTTCGCCGCCGTGGTCGATGGCCTGCACCAGGCTGAACACCTTGGAAATGCTCTGCACCGAGAACAGCGTGTCGGCATCACCGGCGCAGTAGGCTGCGCCGTCGTTGCCGTATACCGCGATGCCCAGCTGGTTGGCGGGCACATCGGCCAGGGCGGAGATGTAGTCGGCGACTTTGCCGAGGCCGATCAGGGGGCGCACTTCGTCGAGGATCGACTCCAGCAGCGCCTGCATATCTTGTCCTGTCATCTTGATTTGAATCAGTGGTGAACGAGGCGCGGAGGATACTTCAATGGGCGCGGAAGCCCCACACAATCTCGACCACGCGTTCAGCGACCACCAGGTAGATCAGGATCAGCAGCAGTTGCAGCGCCAGGTGATAGCGCAGCTTGGCGAGCCGGCGAATGCCGTCACTGACGTTCAGCAGCATCAACAGCGTCGACAGGATAATCAGCCCCCAACCGGCGACATAGGAGGCGAAGACCCCGATGAATAACTCATGATGCCCCACCAGCGTATTGGTGCCCGCCGCAAACAGCAGCGCGCACACCAGCAGGTTTTTCACGTTGTCGAAAATCTGTGTGCTCAGGTCGTTTTCCAGCAACGCCAGGTACCGCGTCCATAACGTGCGCATGCGTGAGTACCGAGTGGGAAGGCTCGTCAATCAAGGTAGTTCAAATGGGCAGGCTGTCGAGCGCTGACCAGGCAAGCACGTCACGCAACAGACGTGCACAGCAATAGCAAAATGCAATCCATTGATAATATGAAAACCTATAATTCCATAATTTAATAATTAGGTTAGAACCAATCGGCCTTTTACAGGCACGCCCGTGCGCTCTATTTTCACGCTACGGACCGACCCCCTGCCCGGTGGAGGCTTGTTTATCGACTTCAACAAGGACCTGACCATGAGCATCGAATTCATCGGCTACATCGGCGGCCATCATGCCTCCGAAATTCACCCGCGCAGTGGCCCCACCCTGCAGCCGGACTACGTTGAACGTGTGGCGCGCGCCCACGAAGAGGCCGGCTTCGACCGTGCCCTGGTGGCCTTCCACTCCAACAGCCCGGACAGCACGCTGATCGCCGCCCACGCCGCCAGCGTGACGCAACGGCTCAAATTCCTGATCGCCCACCGCCCAGGCTTCGCCCAGCCCACGTTGGCCGCGCGCCAGTTCGCCACGCTGGATGTGTTCAACGGTGGCCGTACCGCCGTGCATATCATCACCGGCGGCGACGACCGCGAGCTGCGCGCCGACGGTAGCCATATCGGCAAGGACGAGCGCTATGCGCGCACCGACGAATACTTGAGCGTGGTGCGTCAGGAATGGACCAGCGACAAGCCCTTCGACTTTGCCGGCAAGTTCTATCAGGTCGAGGGCGCGTATTCCACGGTGAAGTCGCCGCAACAGCCGCATATCCCGGTGTACTTCGGCGGCTCGTCCGCGGCGGCGATTGCAGTGGCGGGCAAGCATGCGGACGTGTATGCGCTGTGGGGCGAAACCTATGAGCAGGTGCGCGAGGTGGTGACCCAGGTGCGCGCCGAAGCGGCGCGGCACGGGCGTACGATTCGCTTCAGTCTGTCATTGCGCCCGATCCTGGCCGAGACCGAGGAACTGGCGTGGCAGCGGGCGGACAGCATCTTGCAGCAAGCCACGGCGCTGGCTGAAAAAAGCGGTTTTGTGCGGCGCGAACCGCCCAATGAAGGCTCGCGCCGGTTGCTGGCGGCAGCGGCGCAAGGCTCGCGTCTGGATAAACGTCTGTGGACCGGGATTGCCGGCTTGCTCGGCGCACAGGGCAATTCCACCTCGCTGGTGGGCACGGCCGAACAGGTCGCGCAGGCGCTGCTGGATTACTACGACCTGGGCATCACAACATTCCTGATTCGCGGGTTCGATCCGCTCAACGATGCGATCGACTACGGCAAGACGCTGATACCGCTGACCCGCCAGCTGGTCGCCGAACGCGAACGGGCCAGGCAAGTCGCTTGAGAAACGGCGGGAGGACGCACGCGCCCTCCCGCATTCCTGGCGGCTAGCCAAGTTCTCGCGCCAGGAATGGCGCCGTGCGGCTGGTCTTGCTGTTGGCGACCGTCTGCGGCGTACCACTGGCAACCACTTTGCCGCCCGCGTCCCCGGCGCCGGGGCCAATGTCGATCACCCAGTCACTCTGGGCCACCACGCGCATTTCATGCTCGACCACCACCACCGTATGCCCCGCCTCCACCAATTGGTTGAGCTGGCTGAGCAAGCGGTCGACGTCCTTGGGATGCAGCCCGGTGGTCGGCTCGTCCAGTACATATAACGTGGCGCCCCGCGCATTGCGTTGCAGCTCGGTCGCCAGCTTGATGCGCTGCGCCTCACCGCCGGACAGCTCGGTGGCCGGCTGGCCAAGGCGCAGATAACCCAGGCCGATATCGCGCAGCACCTGCAGTGCGCGCAGCACGCTCGGTTGCTCGGCGAACACGTCGACGGCCTGCTCCACCGTCAAGCCCAGCACTTGGGCGATGTTCAAGCCTTGCCATTTGACCGCCAGGGTCTCGGGGTTGTATCGCGCACCGTGGCAGGTCGGGCATGGCGCATACACGCTGGGCATAAACAGCAATTCAACGCTGACAAAGCCCTCGCCTTCGCAGTTCGGGCAACGGCCCTTGGCGACGTTGAAGGAAAACTGCCCGGCGTCGTAACCGCGTTTCTTCGCGGCCGGCGTTGCGGCGAAGAGTTTGCGCACGTTGTCGAACAGCCCGGTGTAGGTCGCCAGGTTGGAGCGCGGCGTGCGGCCGATGGGTTTCTGGTCCACTTGCACCAGACGGCGGATATGCTCCAGCCCGGCACTGATACGCCCCTCGCTGGCGGCGGGCGCGGCGTCTTCCAGGCTGGGCTCGTCGACGCTTTCCAGCTCGCGCCCAAGGCCGCTGCTGACCAGCTCCAACAGCGCCTGGCTGACCAGGCTGGACTTGCCCGACCCGGAAATCCCGGTCACCGCCGTGAAGCAGCCCAGCGGGAAGCCCACCTCAAGATTGTTCAAGTTATTGCGCGTCACCCCGTGCAGCTTCAGCCAGCCGCTGGGTTCGCGCCGCGCCTGATTCGACGGGCGCGCTTGGGCAAACAGGTACTCACGGGTCTGCGACGCGGCGATATCCGCCAACCCCGCGGGCGGGCCGCTGTACAGCACTTGGCCGCCGTGTTCGCCCGCGGCCGGGCCCACATCGATCAGCCAGTCGGCGCGGCGCATGGTTTCCAGGTCATGCTCCACCACAAACAGCGAATTACCGGCGGCCTTCAAGCGCGCAAGTGCGCTGAACAGGGCCTCGCCATCGGCCGGATGCAGGCCGGCGGAAGGTTCATCCAGCACATAGATCACGCCGAACAACTGCGAGCCCAGTTGAGTGGCCAGGCGCAGGCGCTGCAATTCCCCGGATGACAGGGTCGGCGTGCTGCGCTCCAGGGACAGATAGCCCAGCCCCAGTTCGATCAAGGTGCTGACCCGTTCCAGCAAATCCTCGGCGATACGTTGGGCCGCCAGGCGTTTTTCCACCGACAACTTCATCTTGTCCTGCCCCGCCGCCACCGGCCGCAGCAACTCGGCCAGGCGGTTCAGGGACAGTTGCGACAACTCACCGATATCCACCCCGGCAAACTTCACCGACAGCGCCGCCTTGGTCAGCCGCTTGCCCTCGCACAACGGGCAGGCGCTGCCTTGCATGAACTGCGACACGCGCTTTTTCATCAGCGCACTCTGGGTGTGGGCGAAGGTGTGCAGAATGTAGCGCCGCGCGCCGCTAAAGGTGCCCTGGTAACTGGGCTCCAGCTTGCGCTTGAGGGCATCGCGGGTCTGCGCCGGGGTGAAGCCGGCGTACACCGGCACGGTGGGGGTTTCTTCGGTGAACAGAATCCAGTCGCGCTGTTTTTTCGGCAGCTCGCGCCACGGAATGTCCACGTCGTAACCCAGGGTCACCAGGATGTCCCGCAGGTTCTGCCCCTGCCACGCCAACGGCCAAGACGCCACCGCGCGCTGGCGGATGGTCAGGGACGGGTCGGGCACCATCAACGCTTCGGTCACTTCATACACGCGGCCCAGGCCATGGCATTGCGGGCACGCGCCCTGGGGCAGGTTCGGCGAAAAGTCCTCGGCATACAGCATCGCCTGCCCCGGCGGGTAGCTGCCGGCGCGCGAATACAGCATGCGGATCAGGCTCGACAAGGTGGTCACACTGCCCACCGATGAGCGCGCACTCGGCGTGCCACGCTGCTGTTGCAGGGCCACGGCGGGCGGCAAGCCTTCGATACTGTCGACATCCGGCACGCCGACCTGGTCGATCAGACGGCGCGCATAGGGCGCCACCGATTCGAAATAACGACGCTGGGCCTCGGCGTATACGGTGGAAAACGCCAGGGACGATTTGCCGGAACCGGACACGCCGGTAAACACCACCAGGGCATCGCGCGGGATGTCCACATCGACGTTACGCAGGTTGTGTTCGCGAGCGCCACGCACCCGCACGAAGCCGGTGTGCTGGGCGGTCGGTGAAGGGATGTTGCGCTGTGAAGTCATGGACAACCTTGTCTGGCGGTGAGCACGCTACGCACCCGTTGCGTCAGGGCGTCGGGGCTGTAGGGTTTGCTCAGCAGGTGAATATCGGCGCTGAGCAGATGATTGGAGGAAAGAATGTCGCGGGTGTGGCCGGAGGTGAACAGCACCGGGATCGGCGGCGCCTGCTCACGCGCCCAGTTGGCCAGGTCGGTGCTCTTGATGCGGCCGGGCATGACGACATCGGTGAAGATCAGTTCCGGTTGCAGGCCCGATTGCAGTTTGGCCATGGCCTGATCGCCGTCTTCAGCGGTCAGCACGGTGTAGCCCGATTGCTGCAGCAGCTCCACCACGGTCAGGCGCACGCCTTCGTTGTCCTCCACCACCAGAATGGTTTCCTGGCCGGTGCAGGGGCTTTCCTCGCCGGTATCCAGGTCCAGATGTTCCGGTTCCAGGCTGCGCGGGAAATACATCTGCACCACCGAGCCTTTGTTCTCCTCGCTCCAGATGTCGACATGCCCGCCGCTTTGGCGCACAAAGCCAAACACCATGCTCAGCCCCAGGCCGGTGCCCTGCCCTTCGCGCTTGGTGGTGAAGAACGGCTCGAACGCACGCTTGAGCACCGTCGGCGGCATGCCCACGCCGGTGTCGGTGACCGCCAGGCGCACGTACTCGCCGGGCTTGATGCTTTTGCCCGCGCATTCGGCCGGGTTGAGAATGATATTTTCGCCGGTGATACGGATCACACCTTCGCCTTGCATGGCATCGCGGGCATTGATCGCCAGGTTGAGCAGCGCGTTTTCCAGTTGGTTGCGGTCGACGTTGATGCACCAGGAATCCTGCGGCAACTGTACGTCCAGGTGAATGGTCTCGCCCAGCGCGCGTTGCAGCAGTTCACCAAGCCCGGCGTAGATGCGTTGCGGGTTGTACACCGCGGGGGACAAGGGTTGGCGCCGGGCAAACGCCAGCAGTTGCGAAGACAAGGTGGCGCCGCGCTCCACCGCAGCGATGGCGGCAGCCACCCGCCGTTGCACCTGCGGGTTGTCCGGTTCATGCCGGGCCAGCAAGTGCAGGTTGCCGGCGATCACTTGCAGCAGGTTGTTGAAGTCGTGGGCCACACCGCCGGTCAGGCCGCCAATGGCTTCGAGTTTCTGTGACTGGCGCAACTGCTCCTCGGCGGCGGAACGCGCCTGCACTTCGGCCGCCACGCGCTGCTCCAGATTATGGGTCAGCTCCTGACGCACCCGCTCGGAGCGCACCAGTTCAGTGGTCTCCACCACGATGGCCAGCACCCCGGCCGGTTGCTGGTTGTCGCCGGCCACGGGACTGTAATACAGGTCCAGCCAGAGGTTTTCCGGGTTGCCGTTACGCGACAACACCAGTTCCTTGTTGTTGAACGACAAGGTGCCGCCGGCCAGGCAGGTGTCCAGCACATGCCGGTTGAACTCGGCCACTTCCGGCCAGCCCAGCTCCACCGGCGTGCCCAGCAAGTAGGGATGGCGCCCGCCCGCGAACACCGAGTAGCTGTCGTTGTAGATCATGTAACCGGCCCGTCCCCACAGCATCACCATCGGCACCGGCGAGGCGAGCATCATCTGCACGGTGCAGGCCAGGCTGGTGGACCAGCGATCGATCGGGCCCAGGTCGGTGGTTGACCAGTCGAACGTGCGAATCTGCTGGGCCATTTCACCGGCCCAACCTTCACAGCCGTGTGGGTTGGATAAAAATTGCATGGTTGGCTCTGGGCAAAGAGAGGGCAGTTGCAAGTTTTGGAGCGCAGCGGCGCGGGATGGTTTCATCTCGTCTGACACAAGCTTAAGAAACCACTGGCCTCAGTGAAAATCCCGGCTGCGCACCACAATGCCATCCAGCAGCGGTGTCAGATCGGTCAGGCGCCCAGCGATCAAATGTCGCACCTCGCCCACCGCCTCCCAGCGCCCATCCACCTTGAGCAGCCGCGACCCCACCAGCGCCTGGCGCTGACGCTCGGCCAGGTCACGCCAGACCACTACGTTGAGGTTGCCGAACTCATCTTCCAGGGTGACAAAGGTCACGCCGCTGGCGGTGCCTGGGCGTTGGCGCCCGGTGACCAGCCCGGCGACGCTCACGTTGCGCCCATGCTCCACGGTCAACAGCTCCTGGGAACTGCGGCAGCGGCGCTTGCGCAGTTCGGCGCGCAGCAGTGTCAGGGGATGGGGCCCAAGGGTGGTGCCGAGCGTGGCGTAATCGGCATGCAAGTCTTCGCCGACCGTGGGCTGGGGCAATGCCACCACCGCTTCATCGGGGCTCGGCAGGCCGGCAAACAGGCCCAGTTGCTTGTGCACACCGGCCACCTCCCAGCGCGCCTGGTGCCGGTTACCGGCCAACGCGCGCAACGCGCCGGCATCCGCCAGCAATGCCTGGGCGCGGGCATCCAGGCCGACGCGGGCGTCGAGGTCGGCGATGTCGCTGAAGGCGCGGTGTTGGCGCACGGCCTCGATGCGCCGGCCGTCCTCTTCGCGAAACCCCGAGATCATGCGCAGGCCCATGCGGATCGCCGGCTGCTGGCCGTCGATGGGCTCCAGGCTGCAATCCCAGTCGCTGGCCTGCACGTCCACCGGGCGGATCTGCAGGCGATGACGGCGTGCGTCCTGCAGGATCTGGTCCGGGCTGTAGAAGCCCATTGGCCAGCTGTTGATCAGCGCGCAGGCAAACGCCGCCGGCTCATGGCATTTGAGCCAGCAACTGGCATACGTCAGCAAGGCAAAACTGGCCGCGTGGGACTCGGGGAAACCATAGCTGCCAAAGCCCTTGATCTGCTCGAAAATCTGCGCGGCAAAGGCTTCGGTGTAGCCGTTTTTCAGCATGCCATCGCGCAGGCGCTTTTGATGGGGTTCCAGGCCGCCGTGACGCTTCCAGGCGGCCATGGAGCGGCGCAACTGGTCGGCCTCGCCGGGGCCGTAGTCGGCGGCGACCATGGCGATCTGCATCACTTGCTCCTGGAACAAGGGGATGCCCAGGGTGCGCTCCAGCACCACTTTCAATGCCGGCGACGGATAGGTTTCTTCTTCCTCTTTATTCCTGCGACGTAAATACGGATGCACCATACCGCCCTGGATCGGCCCCGGCCGGACGATGGCGACCTCGATCACCAAGTCATAAAACGTCTTCGGCTTGAGCCTGGGCAACATCGACATCTGCGCCCGCGATTCAATCTGGAACACGCCGATGGTGTCAGCCTTGCTGATCATCGCGTAGGTGGCCGGGTCCTCCTTGGGGATGCTGGCCAGGCTCAAATCCAGGTGGCGATGGCGGCGCAGCAGGTCGAAGCAGCGACGGATCGCGCTGAGCATGCCCAGGGCGAGAATGTCCACCTTGAGCAGGCCGACGGCGTCGAGGTCGTCCTTGTCCCACTGAATGATGGTGCGCTCGGCCATGGCGGCGTTTTCCACGGGCACCAGGGTGTCCAACGGGTATTCGGAGATCACGAAGCCACCGGGATGCTGGGACAAATGCCGCGGAAAGCCGATCAACTGCTGAGTCAGGGTCAATACGCGGCGCAGCAGCGGGCTGTCCGGGTCGAAGCCGCTTTCACGCAGGCGCTCCAACGGCGGCGCATCGTCACTCCAACGCCCGCAGCATTCGGCCAAGGCGTTGACCTGATCCGCCGGCAACCCGAGGGCCTTGGCCACATCCCGCACCGCGCCGGTGGCGTGGTAACTGCTGACCACCGCCGTCAAGGCGGCACGCGTACGGCCATAGCGCTGGAACACGTATTGCAGCACCTCTTCGCGGCGCTCGTGTTCAAAATCCACATCGATGTCCGGCGGCTCGTTGCGCTCCCTGGACAGGAATCGTTCGAACAGCAGGTTGCTCAGGCTCGGGTTGATCTCGGTGATGCCCAGGGCAAAACACACCGCCGAGTTGGCCGCCGAGCCACGTCCCTGGCACAGGATCGAGCGGCTGCGGGCGAAGCGCACAATGTCGTGCACCGTGAGGAAATAGCTCTCGTAGCCCAACTCGCTGATCAACTCCAGCTCGGTGTTGATCTGCTTCAGGGTCTTGGCGTCAATGCCGTCGGGCCAGCGCAGCGCGATACCTTCCTTGGTCAGGGTGCGCAGCCAGGATTCGGCGTCATGGCCGGCGGGCACCAGCTCGCGGGGGTAGTGGTAACGCAACTGGCCGAGGTCGAAGGTGCAGCGCCGCGCGATGGCGAGGGTTTCATCAAGCAAGGCTTGCGGGTACAGCGCGGCCAGGGCGTCGAGGCTGCGCAGGTGCCGCTCGCCATTGGGGTGCAGGTGCAGGCCAGCCTCGGCCACGGGTACGTGGTGGCGGATGGCGGTCATGGTGTCTTGCAGGGCGCGGCGGCCACGCGCGTGCATGTGCACATCACCGCAGGCGACCGCCGGGATCTGCAGGCTGGCCGCCAGCTGCAGGCGTTGCTCCAGATGGCGCGCATCGTCCTGCCCGCAGTGCAAGTGCACCGCCAGCCACAGGCGCTCGGCAAAGGTGCGGCGCAGCCACTGGATGCTGGCCTGGGTGTCGCTGTCCTGGGCTACCCACAGCGCCAGCAGGCCGGGCAGCGGTTGCTCGAAATCTTCATGCAGCAGGCGATAGCTGCCCTTTTCGGCGCGGCGCCGGGCCAGGGTGATCAAGCGGCACAGGTGCTGGTAACCGCTCAGGTTCTCCACCAGCAACACCAGTTTCGGACCGTTCTCGATGCGCACCTCACTGCCGATGATCAGCGGCAGCTCCAGCGCTTTCGCTGCCTGCCAGGCGCGCACGATGCCCGACAGCGTGCATTCGTCGGTAATCGCCAGGGCGCTGTAGCCCTGGCGCTTAGCCCGCTCGAAGAGTTCCAGCGCACTGGAGGCGCCGCGCTGGAAGCTGAAGTTGGACAGGCAATGCAGCTCGGCGTAACTCATGCCTGCCCCGCCCCTGTAGGAGCGAGCTTGCTCGCGAAGGAGGTTAACGATAACGCGGGGCACCAGAATGAATGCGGTGCTCTGGAGTTTTTCGCGAGCAAGCTCGCTCCTACAAAGGGTGGTGGCGTGTTGGCGTTCATGCGAACCAGCCTTGCAACCACAAACCATCCGGCTGCCCCACCGTGCGGTAGGCCCAGCCTTGCTGGCCGGCACGGGTCTGGATGAGGTAATAGTCGCGGCGGATATCGGCGCCATCCCACCAGCCGGATTCGATGCGCTCCGGCCCCATCAGGATCTGTACGCCCTGCTCGGCCAGCAAGGTCGGTTGATTCAACAACCAGCCAGGACGGCGCACCTTGTGCAAGGTCGGGCACGGGTGGTTGTCGACGGTGGCTTGCCAGGCGCATTCGGGGCGATGGTCGGCGTGAAAACGCAGGCCCTGCACCGCCTCGTCACCCAGGCGCGCGCGCAGGCGTTCGCGCAATTGCTCCCAGGGCAAACTCTGTTGCGGACGGTCGTCAAACAGGTCCTGGCGTTGCGGCACGAATACCGGCAAGTCCTGGGCCACCAGGCGAAAACCGCGCACGGGCGCTGTGACCTGCACCTGTTCCAATCGCCCACGGGCCAGTTCGAACAGCATTGCCGGTTCGCGCTCGGCGCTGAGCAAGCCCACCTTGATCACACTGTCCGGCGCCTGGGCATGTTCCAGGTGCAAGTCGAAGCGCTGCACGCCACTGTCACGCCCGCACAGAAAGGCGGATAAGTCAGCGGTCAAACGGCGCAAGGGAAACAGCAGCGCCTGGTGGGATTGCACGTCGAAATTCAACTCAATGCGCACATCGAACTGGTCCGGCGGCTGATAGAACTCCAGGGCCAATGGCCGGTGCCCGGTCAGCGCGTCGAGGTGCTTGAGCAGGCTGGCGTCAAAGCGCCGCGCCAGGGTATGCCGGGGCAGCGCTTGCACCTGGGCCACCGTGCGCAGGCCCATGCGCGACAAGGCCACGGCGGCCTGCGGTTCAATCCCGGCGCGGTCGATCGGCAGCGGCGCCAGGGCCTGCATCAGGGCGTAGTCGTCGGCCACGGCCAGGCCATCGTAACGGTTCGCCAGCACCCGCGCCGCGGCCGGGTTGGGCGCGGCGACGATGCGGTGACGAAAGCCCAGCTCGGTCAACTCCTTGCGCAAACGCGCTTCGAACTGCGGCCACGGCCCGAACAGGCCCAGGCTCGACTCGATCTCGAACAGCAAGGCGCGTGGGTAATACACGCTGACCTGGGAACTGAAACGGTAGGCCCAGGCGGCGAGGAACTGCTGCCAGCGCTGGATTTCCAGCGGGTCGTATTCGGCACAGGCAAAGGTTTTGACCAGCGCATGCGCGGCCGTCAGCGACTGGCCGGGGCGCAAGCCCAGGGCGCGGGCGGCGGCATTGACGGTTTGCAGCACGCGCCGCTGCGGCGTACCGGCCAGCAGTGCCAGCGGCTGGTCGGGCTCGGGATGGGCACGCAACACCCCGTCCAGCGCCAATTGCGGGAAGACAATACACACCCAGCGCATGGCAACCTCAATGCCCCGCCAGGGCAATGGGCGCCGGGTGGGCCAGGCCGCCTCGGCACTTGAGTACGCGCACTTGTGCGGGCCTGGCCTCCACCGCCAGGCGCAAGGCGGCCGGCGATGGATTGACCGCTTCACTCAAGGCGCGCCAGGCAAACGCCAGGGTCTGCCCGGTTTCCGCCGCCACCTGCAAACGGCGCAAGGCCCGGTCATCGGCCTTGTGCGGCCAGCACAGCACCGCGCCGCAACTGCCGGAGCGCAGGCATTGCTCCACCGCCCACAGCGCGTCGCGCTCCTGGGCCTGGATCACCGCGAGCTGGCGCACATCCACCCCGGCGTTCTGCCAGGCATGGGGATACGGCGTGTAGGGCGGCGCTACCAGCACAATGCGTTCGCCCATCGCCGACAAGCGCGCCAGGGTCGGCAGCACCAGTTGCAGTTCGCCTACGCCGTCCTTGGCCATCAGGATTTCACTCAACGCCGCTTCCGGCCAGCCGCCGCTGGGCAGCACCGCGTCCAGCGCCGCAAGCCCGGTGGGATGTACGCTGGCCGGTGGCGCGGCAGGACGACCCTTCCAGACTCGCCCGCCATTGAACAGCGAGTCCAGGGCAACCACGGCGCCCATCAGCCTTGCCTCACCAGGCCGCAGAACACCCCTTCGATGGCCAGGTCCTGATCGGCCCCGACCACGATGGGTTGATACGCCGGGTTGCGCGGCAGCAGGCGCACCTTGTCGCCACTGCGCTCGAAACGCTTGATGGTGACTTCACCGTCCAGGCGCGCCACCACAATCTGCCCGTTCAAGGCCTCGGCACTGCGCCGCACGCCTACCAGGTCACCATCGAGAATACCGTCTTCGATCATCGAGTCACCCTGCACGCGCAGCAGGTAGTCCGGTGTCTTGGCGAACGTGGCGGGGTCCAGTTGCAGACGATTGTGCACTTCGGCATCCGCGCCGATGGGCAGGCCCGCGGCCACCCGGCCGAGCACCGGGATGTCCAGCCATTCCGGGCGTGACGGTTGGTTGAGCAGGCGAATACCACGTGCCTGGTTGGGGTTGACCTCGATAAAGCCGGCTTCGGTCAGGGCCACCACATGCTTGCGGGCGACGCTGCGCGAGGCAAAGCCGAACGCCTCGGCGATCTCGGCGAGGCTCGGGGGCTGGCCTTGCTGCGCGATGCGGTCGCGGATGAAGGTCAGGATGGCGGTGCGGCGGGGGGTCAGGTTTGTCATGGAGTACATTTGTACTCCTGTCGGAATTTTCTGACAATAGCCGTCAGTCGGGGCTGGGGATTGGCCTGGGAACCACAAGCAAAACAGGGCGGGGCTTGCCCTGATGCCAATCAGTTAAGGCAAACACCGTACCTGTGGCGAGGGAGCTTGCTCCCGCTGGACTGCGCAGCAGGCCCATTTTTTGAGGCCGCTTTGCGGCCCAGCGGGAGCAAGCTCCCTCGCCACAGATGACTTCTGAATTGAATCCAATAAGACAGGTGCTCCCACAGGTTGATCGTCAGGCTCGATTGGGCTACCAGCGCTCTTTCAACATGCGCAGTTCCAGATGCTGCAGCAGCATGATGGTCTTGCCATCCACGATTTCCCCGCTGGCCACCATCTCCAGCGCCTGCTCGAACCCCAGCTCCAGCACTTCGATGTCCTCGCCCTCTTCCTCCAAGCCACCGCCCGTGCCAACGCGGTCGCCCGGTTGGTACTCACCGATAAAGAAGTGAATCCGCTCGGTCACCGACCCCGGGCTCATGAACGCCGCATAGATTTTCTCCACATGCCCGACGCGGTAGCCGGTTTCTTCCTCGGCCTCCAGACGGATACGCTCTTCGGGGCTGGCATTGTCGAGCAGGCCGGCCGCCGCTTCGATCAGGTAACCGGTGTAATCGTTGACGAACGTGGGCATGCGGAACTGGCGGATCAGCAGCACGGTGCGCTGGGCGCGGTTGTACAGCAGGATGGTCGCACCGTTGCCGCGGTCGTACACCTCGCGGGTCTGGGCTTGCCAGCTGCCGTCGCGGCGGCGCAGGTCGAAGCTGTATTTTTTCAAGAGGTACCAGTTATCCGAAAGGGTTTCTTCGGCAGTGATGCGCACGGGGCTGTTGTTCATGGTCGGGCCTTTGCTCAAAGAAGCGGAGCATCGCGTGCAGGTCATGCAGCGTCAAGCCGGTGACTGGCCTGTAGCGCTGCAACACTTTGCAAGCAATCCTGCTTCACGGCTGTCGTATTAATTCCTTCCTTCCCGGGCCATCTGGTAAAACCCGTGCTTGATCTTTGTAATGGAACCTTCATGTCCTCTCGTTCTATGCCCCGCCGGGGCCTGCGCTGGCTGACACTGCTGTGCATGGCCGTATTGATCGTCGGCCTGCCGGTGGGCTGCGCCGTGTTGCAACACAAGGAGCGCGAACTGGTGTTTCGCATCGAGCCGGGTACCGCAGGCTGGTACACCGGGCTGCCCAGCGCCGTGCAGGAGTTCGATATCAAGCCCGCTGCCTTCAAGGCCGGCCAGAATATCCATGGCTGGTGGTACCCGGCCGCTCAAAAGGACGCACCCGCGATCCTCTACCTGCACGGCGTGCGCTGGAACCTCACCGGCCAGCTGTTTCGCATCGAACAACTGCACGCCATGGGCTTTTCGGTACTGGCCATCGACTATCGCGGCTTTGGCAAAAGCCAGGGCGACCTGCCTTCGGAAACCACGGTATATGAAGACGCCCGCATCGCCTGGGAGCGCTTCCAGACCTTGCAGCCAGACCCCGGCAAACGCCTGATCTACGGGCACTCCCTGGGTGGCGCGGTGGCCATCGACCTTGCCGCGCAGTTGAGCAAGCAGGTACCGCTGCCGGTGCGCGGATTGGTGATCGAGTCCACGTTCACCTCCCTGGGGGATGTCGCCACGGCGGTTGCCAATACCTCCTGGCCGGTGCGCTGGCTGCTCTCGCAAAAATTCGATTCCATCGACAAGATGGCTGATATCCATATGCCCTTGCTGGTGGTACATGGCCTCGATGACCGCTACGTGCCACCGCGTTTCAGCCAGCAATTGTTTGAAGCCGCCCGCGAACCCAAGCGGCTGCTGATGGTGCCGGGTGCCAGCCATAACAACAGCATGAGCCTGGCCGGGCCAAATTATGGTCAGGCACTGAACAAGCTGATGCAAACGACGATGCCAACACCCGTGGTCACGCACTCCAAAGGCCGCGTGGGCGACTCATAAATGCGCTTTTCGGCACTGGGTTCGCTCAGGCCTGTCAAGCGCAAACCCTGCCCATATTGGCCCCCGCTGAAAGTTGATCAAAAATTGACCGCAGGTTAAATCGCCAACGCTGCCGGGGCCTTGCAAAGTTATCCACAGAGATACCCACGGTTTTCGTGGACAACTCTTTTTACTTTTTCAGGTTTTATTTACCCATTCAACGCCGTCAGGAAACGTGCCAGGTAGCAGGATCTCGCGGTTCACATCACGTATATCGTTATAGCCACACAGCGCCATCGACACGTCCAATTCACGGGCGATGATTTCCAGCGCTCGGGTCACACCCGCCTCACCCATTGCGCCCAAGCCATACAAGTGCGGGCGCCCGATCATCGTGCCCTTGGCGCCCAGTGCCATGGCCTTGAGTACGTCCTGGCCGGAGCGAATACCGCCATCGAGCCACACTTCAATCCGGCTGCCCACCGCCTCGACAATCGCCGGTAACTGGCTGATGCTCGACGGCGCGCCATCCAGCTGGCGGCCACCGTGGTTGCTCACCACCAATGCATCGGCGCCGGCATTGGCCGCCAGGCGTGCGTCCTCCACATCGAGGATGCCCTTGATAATCAGCTTGCCGCCCCAGCACTTCTTGATCCATTCCACATCGTCCCAGCTCAGGCGCGGGTCGAACTGCTGGGCGGTCCAGGCCGACAGCGAACTCATGTCGGCCACCCCCCGTCACATGCCCGACGATGTTGCCGAAGCCACGTCTCTGGGTACCCAGCATGCCCATGACCCAGCGCGGCTTGGTCATCATGTTGAGGATATTGGGCAGGGTCAGTTTGGGCGGCGCGGACAGGCCGTTGATCAAGTCCTTGTGTCGCTGGCCGAGTATCTGCAGGTCCAGCGTCAGCACCAGCGCGTCAACGCCTGCCGCCTTTGCGCGCTCGATCAACCGCTCGATAAAGCCACGGTCGCGCATCACATATAACTGGAACCAGAACGGCTGGCCGACGTGCTCGGCGATGTCTTCCAGCGAACAGATGCTCATGGTCGACAAGGTATAGCGCAGGCCGAACGCTGCGGCGGCGCGCGCAGTGAGGATCTCGCCATCGGCATGCTGCATGCCCGCCAGGCCGGTAGGCGCCAGGGCCACCGGCATGGCCATGTCCTGGCCAATCATGCTGGCGCGAATCGAACGCTCATCAATATTGCGCGCCACGCGCTGACGGAACTTGATCCGGGCAAAGTCGCTTTCATTGGCCCGGTAGGTGCTCTCAGTCCAGGAGCCGGAATCGGCGTAGTCGTAGAACATCCGGGGCACACGTTTTTGCGCAAGCTTGCGTAAGTCTTCGATGGTTGTGATCAACGACATCGGGTCACCTCTCCCTGAACTGAACCCAGAGAGTAACCGGCGATGGCTCGGGCAACCAGTCGTTGCGTTTGGACAGGCCGGCGCTTAATCTTGCACAAACCCGCAATAAAGCGCACAAACATGCAAAACAACCACCACGCCATCGACCTGCCTTCCCTGCGCAAACAAAAGATTCTGTTGCTGCTGGAGCGCGACGGCAAAGTCACGGCGTCCGAGCTGGTCGAGCATTTCGCCGTGTCCCAGGACACCATCCGCCGCGACCTCGGCGAACTCGCCGCCGCTGGCCTGTTGCAGCGCGTACACGGCGGTGCCCTGCCCCGGCCCAGGGACACTGGCAAGGATTTTTTCACCCGTGTCGGCGAGACCGATGACGTCAAGCGGCGCCTGGCACAGTTGGCCGCGCAGCAGGTTGAAGACGGCCAGATCGTGCTGTTCGATTCCGGTTCCACCACCCTGCAGATCGCCCGATCATTGCCCCACTCCATCCACCTGACCGTGGTCAGCCCATCGCCGATGATTGCCATTGCGCTGGCGGACCACCCCCACGTGACCGTGATCCTGGCCGGTGGTCAACTCAACCCCATCACCCTCTCCACTGGCGGCCATGAAGCGCTGCGCCTGATCCAGAGCATCAAGGCTGACTTGCTGTTCACCGGCGTGTGCGCACTGCATCCGCAAGTGGGCATCACGTCACTGCATTTTGCTGAAGTGGCCGTCAAGCAAGCCTTGCTCGACAGCGCCTCCCAGGTGGTGGCCGTGACTACCTCGGACAAGCTTGGTGCGGTGGAGCCCTTTGTGGTGGCGCCGTGCAACCGCATCCATACGCTGATTACCGAGTGGGATGCACCCGGTGTCGAGGCTTACGAGCAATCAGGCCTGCACGTGCTGCGGATGGACGCCGAGTAGGTCAAGGGCATCGGCCACCGCGTGGCCACTGGCGGTGTTATCGAAAATGCACCAAGTGGGAATGCCCGCCTCAATCGACTGCTGTAACGACCGTGCATAAGCCTGCACCCGATCGTGCCCATAGGCGCTGTGATAAATCCGCGGCGAGCCGTGCAGGCGCCAATAGCGCACGCCTTGCCAGGCCTCGCCTGCATCGATCACCGCAGGGTCGGCAGTGACCCAGGCAATCTCGAAGGCCTGCAGCAAGGCTCCCGCCGCGAGCCAACTGGCATGCCGCGGTTCCAGCACCACGGTGCCGGCAAAGCGTTGGCGCAGCGCCTCGAAAAAAGCCTGGGCAACCGGCCGTTCAAAACTCAGGGAAGGCGGCAGCTGGACCAACAGGCAGCCCAGCTTCTCGTTCAGTTGCAGGCACTGGGCGAGAAACTCGTCCAACGCAGTGCCACATTGCTGCAAGCGCAGTTCATGGGTGATTCGCTTGGGTACCTTGACGGAGAAACGAAACCCCTCGGGCACCGACTCACGCCAACGCTCATAGGTTTTGGGCAAGTGGGGCCGATAAAACGAACTGTTGATTTCCACCGCGTTGAAACGCGACGCATAGCGCTGCAAATGCGTGCCTTGCTCGGCGAAGGCCGGCCAATGTTCGCGAGGCAAACTCCAGCCGGCGCAGCCCACATACAAAGGTGCGGTCAAAACAATACCGTGGCGGCATCGCGCATGAAAATCTCGATGGTTTTGGGGCCGACACCGTCAAATTCAGCCAGGCGGTTTTCGAACGCCTGGCGGTTATCGCTGGCCTGCACCATCCGCGTGATGCTGCCGCTGTAATCGGCGTTGAGCTTGGCGCTCAGGTCCAACAGGCGCTGCGCGGTGGTTTCGTCGTAGCGCACGTAGTGCGCGCGGCCCAACATGGCCACCAACTCCCGCGACGTGCAGTGCTGCAACTTGCGTGCGGTGTCGCGGCCCTCCTCTTCAACGATCACCTTGTAGGCCTGCGCGGCAATGGGCGCCTGAATGCGCTTGCCCATCAGAAAGCTGGCGATAAACCACTTGAACAGGCTGCTGTCATCGTCAGGCTTGAGCTCGATACCCAATTGCGCCGCGCTGATGGAACGGGCCATGCTCACTGCCCCTTGCTGAGCTTCTCGTTGATGGCATCGGTCTGGCGTTCGATGTCCTTGATCGAGGTAGGCGTGACGACCTTGTCGATGGTTTCGGTCCTGGGGTTGGGGCGTTCCAGCGTCTGCCCTTTGGCGCCGTCGGCATTGCCCTTTTGCGTGTCTTCAGAGCTGATGGGCGCGGGGGTTTTATCGTCAGGCGTGTGATCGGTCACAGTGCAATCTCCTGGTCAATAACAGGCCACCGGGAGCGGCGACCCTATGCAGCAGAACCGCGGTGAATTGCATTAGTTCAAGGAAATTGCCGCGTCTGGCCGTTGAGTCAATTCGTGTAAAAAAAATTTAAACCTTTTGCGCAGGTCTCGGTTCAACAGTCAGGTAACGGCATCACGCCATTTCCAAGGAGAGACACCATGACGACTCGACTGATGAAACAAATGGGCCTGACATTCGCACTGGTTGCAGGCTCGATTTCCGCCGCAATGGCCGCAACGTCCAACGACTTTGTCGACAATGCCGCCCAAGGCGGTATCACCGAAGTGGAAGCCGGCAAGCTGGCCCTGGAAAAAAGCAGTTCGGCGGACGTGAAAACCTTCGCGCAACATATGATTGATGACCATACCAAGGCCAATCAAGAACTGATGGCACTGGCGAAAAAGCTGGATATCGAAGTGCCGGATGACGCCGCCCTGACGGACAAGGCGAAGAAAGCCATCCTGGAAATGCGCGATGAATCCTTCGACAAGGCGTACGCCAACAACCAGGTCAACGCCCACGAAACCACCGTCGCCCTGTTCAAGAAGGAAGCTGAATCCTCGGACAACGCGGAGTTGAAGGCCTTCGCCACCAAGACCCTGCCGACCCTTGAAGCGCACCTGAAGATGGCCAAGGAACTGCAAGCCAAACACGCCAAGTAATCCACCCATGACCCAAGGAGGCACTCGACCATGAGTTCGCAACTCAACGGTAAGCACATCCTCGTCATCACCTCCAACACCGGTATCGAGCGCGATGAACTGCTCAAGCCGTTGCAAGCCCTGCGCGGCTACGGCGCGACGGTAACCCACGCGTCCAGCAAAGGCGGGATCACCCAGACCTTTGTCGGCGATACCGAAAAGGACCAGACGGTGGAGTCCGACGTGCAACTGTCGGACGTGGTCAGCGGCAACTTCGACGCACTGGTCATTCCCGGCGGTACGGTGAATGCCGACACCCTGCGCCAGGATGCCGCCGCGCTGCGCTTGATCAATGAGTTCGCCCAGGCCGGCAAGACCATCGCTGCGATCTGTCACGGCCCGTGGACGCTGATCGACGCCGGCGTGGTCAAGGGCAAGACCCTGACCGCGTATAAAAGCGTGCGTATCGACCTTGAAAACGCCGGCGCTGCCAGCGTGGTCGATGCTCAGGTGCAGGTATGCACGGCCAACGGCTGGACCTTGATCACCTCGCGCACGCCGGACGATTTGCCGGCGTTCAACGAGGCGATTGCCAAGGCTGTCGCTGGCTGATCCGTAACCTGCAAAAAAAACAGGCGCCCCATGGGGCGCCTGTTTTCTTATGGCGGGTTTTTCAGTTTTTGCGCTGTTGCGCCATCTCACGCTTGGGCCCGAACATCGCCCAGGCAATCAGCCCCAGCAGCGGTACGAAGATCAGCACCACCAGCCACAACCCCTTGGATTCCCAGCCACCGGTGCTGCGCAATACGGTATTGATCGCCCACAATTCCAAGAGCAGCAAAATCACCGCCAATGCGATCCAGATATAGTTTATTTCCATGCTTCACCTCCTGAGGTCTAAAGGTTAGGTCAAGCAGAAGCGCCAAGGGTTCCATTGGATTTTTTCGAAACGAGGCCTGTCGCTGAAGGTGCGGCATCGGCAGATCGGCGTTGTGCAATCCACTTAACGCCCAATCATGCAAGCTGCACGACAACGAAACGTTCTATCGAGCCTATGCCGCTGATTTTAAAGAGCTTTTAAAAGACGCTAAAACTGGTACGCCTGATGCATTTCATTACTCACGAGGCGTGCGTTTCGACATGCCCGACGACTACCCGTGAGGTTCCACATGAATGCCATCGACCTTCTCAAAGCCGACCATGAACGCGTCAAGGCCCTGCTGACCCAACTGAGCGAATCCACCGAGCGCGGGGTGAAAAAACGCACCGAGTTGCTGGCCAAGCTGGAGATGGAAATCACCCTGCACACCAAGCTGGAAGAAGAGATTCTCTACCCTGCTTTCAAGAAAGCCGGCGGCAAGGAACAGGAGATCATGTACCACGAAGCCAAGGAGGAACACCGCACCGTCGATTCGCTGGTGCTGCCCGACCTGAAGCAGACCGACCCGTCATCCACCGAATTTTCCGGTCGCGTGAAAGTGGTTAAAGAGCTGCTGGAGCACCACATCGAGGAAGAGGAAAGCGAGATGTTTCCTCAAGCCAAGAAACTGTTGGGCAAGGCGCTGCTGGATGATCTGGGGGCCGAGATGGAAGCGATGAAAGCGGCCTATAAGAAGTCGATGGCTAGCAAGCCATTGGCCGCGTGATGCCCTCGCGACAGGCCTGCCATCAGGTCCTGTCGCGTTATCCTTCGCAAGGATCACCCAGACCTTTTACGGTACCGGCAACCACTCGCCGAACGCGCCTCGCTCACTCAACGGGCACCAGGCGAAATCCAGGTCAGGCGCCGCAGATACCTGCCGCTCTGCGGCTGTTGAAGCGGCGCCTTTCCAATCCAACACCCTCACGTTTCGCCAGCTCAGGGCAACCCCTGAGGCCTGGCTGTCGTCGGTGAGAATCCAGCGCGCGGCGGCGGCCATGAAGGCTTCGATAGGTTCGTCACCGATTTGCGTACTGTAGGGTGAACCCAGCAGCCAGCGGCACACGTTCAAATGGTAGGTCCAGTCCAGCGCTGGCCGGTTGCGATACGCCCAGGTCATGAAGCTGCGAAACAGGTTCAAGCCTTCCGGTGGGTCGAGCTTGAGCAACGCCGGGCAGACATCGAACAAGGTGTGCCAATGCGGCAGCAAGCGTGCATCCAGGTGTACGAAACAGCGGGCATTACTCGGATAGTCCGGCAGCACCGGTTCCGCGAGCGGCCGTCGGTCGGCCTTACTGACCAGGCGACGGGCGCCTGCAGGCAATAGGGTGTTCATCAAACGCACTCACAATCGTGACGATAGGACGCCTCCCGGTTACGGGAAGCCCAGGGCATACGTCAGAACGTGGGGGAAGCGCGGGGATTGGCCGAGGGCCAGGCATAACGTGGCGGCGCCCTGTTGCGTTGTTCATGGGCCACACGCGGGGTTTGCTTGAGGCTCAGCAGCCAGGCCAGGCCGATCAGGAAGACGATGGCGACGGTGACGGCGCTGCACACCGGGCAGACAAAGTAGTTCGAGATGTTGCTGGAAGACGGGTCAGCCAACCCTTTGTCGGAAACTGCCGGCCGGCCGCCGTCGACTGAACAGAACTGGCCGCCGATGCCATTGAGCTGTTGGCCCATCATCTGTCCGTGCCCCAACCCGCACGCGAACAGGTTCACCAGTACGCAGAAGTACAGGGCCCAGGCGATCAACGCACGGTCAGGGTGGCTCAATTTCATGGCGGCGACTCTACCACCGAGCCGCAAAAGGATGAAGCGCAGCGCGCCCCTGTGGCAGAACGTCGCAGATTACGCGGGGTGGCCAGGGTTGGTAGACTCCGCACCCTTCTCGTTACTCCTTTTCAAAGCCGGGTGCGCAGCAAGCAGAGCCATTCAGGCGTTTCACAGGATGCACAGTTGATGAGTACGTTATTCACCCGCCGCAAAGTGCTGACCGGCATGGGCCTGTTGGGCCTGGGCAGCCTGCTGGGCGGCTGTGACTACAGCCCCAAGCTCAATTTCAAGTACGGCAAGGACCTCAGTGACAAGATCATGGGGCGCACCTTCAAGCTCAAGAACACCGACGGCGAGACTGTCACCCTGAGCTCGTACCGTGGCCTGATGCCCGTGGTGTTCTTCGGCTTCACCCAGTGCCCGGCGGTGTGCCCGACCACCCTGGCACGCGCCGCCCAGGCGAAGAAGCTGATGGGCCGCGACGGTGAAATCATGCAGGTGGTGTTCATCACCCTGGACCCCGAGCGCGACACCCCCGAGATTCTCGACAAATACGTCAAGGCCTTCGACCCCAGCTTCGAAGCCCTCTACGGCACCCCGGAAGAAATCGCCGTGGCCGCCAAGGAGTTCGGGATCTTCTATGAAAAGATCCCCGCCGGCGACACCTACACCCTGTCCCACACCGCCACCAGTTTCGTGTTCGATACCCGTGGCAACCTGCGCCTTGGCTTGCAGGCGTCCCTTACCGCTAAAGAGTGCGCAGAAGACCTGCTCACCGTCATGGAGGTCTGCTAATGACTGCCGTTCACCACCTCAAGCGTTTCATCCTCGGCCTCACGCTGCTCGGCCTGGCCGCCCATGCCAGCGCCCAGGTGCAAGTGACCGACGCCTGGGTGCGCGCCACCGTACCGGGCCAACCGTCCAGCGGCGCGTTCATGACCGTCACCGCCGACAGCGACAGCCAGTTGCTGCGCGTGGCATCGCCGGTGGCCAAGGACGTGCAGATCCATGAAATGAGCATGAAAGACGACGTCATGCGCATGGGCCCGGTGAATGCGGTGGCCCTGCCGGCCGGCAAGCCCGTGACCCTCGACCCGAACGGCTACCACGTGATGCTGATGGGCCTGACCGGCCAGATCAAGGAAGGCGACCAGGTGCCGCTGACCCTCACGGTAAAAGACGCCAAGGGCACAGAGCAAAGCATTGAAGTGAAGGCTGCTGCGCGCGGCGTGGATGGCATGGACCACAGCCACATGGACCATAGCAAGATGCATTGAAGTGAACTCGTTAGAAATGTGGGAGGGGGCTTGCCCCCGATGAGGGAGTATCAGCACATACATTCGTGACTGAGCCACCGCCATCGGGGGCAAGCCCCCTCCCACATGGGGAATACTTGTTATCCTGCTGCACCAGCCAACCTGGACGCGCACCCATGCCAATCGACCCCGCCTTCATCCTGCACCAGACCGAACACTGGCTGCTCAACCATCACCAGTCTACAAAACTGCCCGGCTACCTGATGCTGGGCGCCAAGGCACCAATTGCCTCCCTGGCCGACATGCCCGACGCCGCACTGGCCGAACTGGGCGGCCTGCTCGCCCGAACCCAACGGGTAATGGAAACGCAGCTGCAGCCCAAGTGGTTGTATATCAGCCGCTACGGGCATATGCCGGGGTTCGCGCTGCACTTTCATTTGATCCCCGTCTATGACTGGGTAGAGCAAGCGTTCTGGCAAGACGAACGCTACCGCGCACTGCACAATTTCGGCTCGCAAACACTCGCCAGGGACCTGACCGATGGGGCCGAGCTGACGTTGTTTGTGTGGCGTGAGTTTGGCGAGAGCGATGCGCCGCCGCAGATTCAGGGGCCTTCAGTGCCCCAAGTGATCGAACGGCTAAGCGCAGCCTTCAAGACACAGTGAAGCGCCAAGATCGTTCCCACGCTCCCGCGTGGCCGTTACGCTCTGCGTCAACCTGCGGGCAGTAGCCAGCGGGACGCGGAGCGTCCTGGGAGGCATTACCACGCAGAGCGTGGGAACGATCACTGGACCGACCGTAGCAAGATGCATTGATGGGAAGCGCCAAGATCGTTCCCACGCTCCCGCGTGGGAACGCAGCCCGTGACGCTCTGCGTCACCTGCGTGCAGTGGCCAGCGGGACGCAGAGCGTCCTGGGAGGCATTACCACGCAGAGCGTGGGAACGATCACGGCTCTGCAGTGGACGTAACAAGGCACTCGCTCTGGTTGCCTGCCGCATCAGAATTCTGTGCAAGCGTTTTCACCATAGGCACACACGCCAACACCAATCCCGCTGG
Source organism: Pseudomonas sp. MUP55 (assembly GCF_034043515.1). NCBI lineage: Bacteria > Pseudomonadati > Pseudomonadota > Gammaproteobacteria > Pseudomonadales > Pseudomonadaceae > Pseudomonas > Pseudomonas sp. MUP55. Next base: position 3,380,995 of record NZ_CP138214.1, read on the forward strand.
CGAGCGATACACTGCCTGCTCATGCCCCACATACCCGCACGCTTGATAAAAGCTCACCGCGTTCAACGTCGAATCCAGCACCACTTGCGCAACGGCATGCTGCCGCGCGACGTCCTCCAGATGGTCAAGCATGGCTTTGCCATAACCGCGCCCGGTAAATGCGGACCGTACGAACAACGCCCCTATTTCGTTGTTGGCAAGATCGAGCATGCCGGTGATGACGGCTTCACCGTTCACCCATCCGATGTAGAAGAGTTTTTCCATCAATACGCTGTAACCGTCGCTTGCGCAGCCCCGGGTCCAGAGCGCCATTTGCTCTGCGCTGTAGGCGCCAATGCACTGACTGCGAATGGCCTCCCGACGAATCTCAAACGCCTCGTCAGCGTCGGCTGGTGTGGCGCGTTTTATCCTAAGCACAGCACTGTCCTTCTCCAAGATCAAAGATCGTTCCCACGCTCCTGCGTGGGAATGCAGCTCGTGACGCTCTGCGTCACCCGAGCGCAGTGGCCGGCGGGACGCGGAGCGTGGAGCGATCATCACGCCAGCGAAGACTATCTCAAGATGCGCTGCATCCGATATTTATGCTCACTCCCAAGCTTAATAATATTTTATTAAAAACCACCCTCCCCCTAGCCTTGAAGTCATGCCCACGTTGAATCCAACTGCATGACGCAAGGACAATCACATGACTCAAGCACTAATAAAAACAGACACCCTGGTGGTGGGCGCCGGCCAGGCCGGCGTGGCCATGAGCGAGCACTTGAGCAAGCTCGGCGTGCCGCACCTGGTGCTGGAACGCAGCCGAATCGCCGAGCGCTGGCGCACCGGGCGCTGGGACTCGCTGGTGGCCAACGGGCCGGCCTGGCATGACCGGTTTCCGGGGCTGGAATTCGATGATGTGGCGCCCGATGGTTTCGCGCCAAAGGAGCGCGTGGCGGACTACTTTGAAGCGTATGCGCGCAAGTTCAATGCGCCGATTCGCACGGGCGTTGAGGTCACTTCGGTGGTGCGCAATGAAGATCGCCCTGGCTTTACCGTGCACACCAGCGAAGGCGTGATCGAAGCCAACCGCGTGGTGGCCGCCACCGGGCCGTTCCAGAAGCCGGTGATTCCGGCGATTGCGCCGAAAGACACCGCGCTGCACCAGATCCATTCCGCCGACTATCGCAACCCCGCCCAACTGCCGGCAGGCGCCGTGCTGGTGGTGGGTGCGGGTTCTTCCGGGGTACAGATCGCCGACGAACTGCAACGCAGCGGCCGCCAGGTGTACCTGTCGGTGGGTGCCCACGACCGCCCGCCGCGCGCCTATCGCCACCGCGACTTCTGCTGGTGGCTGGGGGTGTTGGGCGAGTGGGACCAGGCCGCGATGAAACCCGGCCGCGAGCACGTGACCATCGCCGTGAGCGGCGCCCATGGCGGCAAGACCATCGACTTTCGTGAGCTGGCCCAGCAAGGCATGACCCTGGTCGGCCTCACCCAGGCGTTTAGCGGCAGCGTCGCCACGTTCCAACCGAACCTGGTGGAGAATCTGGCACGCGGGGATGAAAACTACCTGGCCCTGCTGGATGCGGCCGACGCCTACATCGAGCGCAACGGCCTCGACCTGCCCCCGGAGCCTGAAGCGCGCCGCGTATTCCCGGATGCCGACTGCATCAAGCATCCGATCCTGGAACTGAACCTGACCCAGGCCGGCATCACCTCGATCATCTGGGCCACCGGGTTTGCCGTGGACTACAGCTGGCTCCAGGTGGATGCCTTTGATGCAGCCGGCAAGCCCCAGCACCAGCGTGGCGTGGCCAGCGAAGCCGGGATCTATTTCCTCGGCCTGCCCTGGCAGTCGCGCCGTGGCTCGTCGTTTATCTGGGGCGTGTGGCACGACGCCAAGTACGTCGCCGACCATATCGCCATCCAGCGTCAATACCTTGAGTACCGCGAAGCCGCCCCGGTGGTTCGCCCGTCACCTGTCAGCGCCTGACCCCCTTGCCGGAGTTTTTTCGATGCCTACCCACACTCGCATCCGCATGTTCAACACCAAGCAAACCTACCCCAACCAGAGCCTGGACAACGACCTGTGCCAGGCCGTACGTGCCGGTAACACCGTGTACGTACGCGGCCAGGTCGGCACCGATTTCGACGGTCACCTGATCGGCCTGGGCGACCCCCGTGCCCAGGCCGAACAGGCGATGAAAAACGTCAAGCAACTGCTGGAAGAAGCCGGCAGCGACTTAAGCCATATCGTCAAGACCACCACCTACCTGATCGACCCGCGCTACCGCGAGCCGGTGTACCAGGAAGTCGGCAAATGGCTCAAGGGTGTGTTCCCGATCTCCACCGGGCTGGTGGTGTCGGCGTTGGGCCAGCCACAGTGGCTGATGGAGATCGATGTGATCGCGGTTATTCCAGAGTAAGGAGGCGAGCCATGACTTTTTCAATCGTTGGTCGCTGCGCCGACACTGGCCAACTGGGCATCGCCATCAGCTCATCGAGCATCGCCGTGGGCGCCCGCTGCCCATGGTTGCGCCCGGGTGTGGGTGCGGTGTCCACCCAGAACATCACGCTGCCGGCCCTTGGCCCGGACGTGCTCGACCTGCTGGAGCAAGGCCTCACGCCGGCCGAGGCCATCGACAACGCCTTGACCCGCAACGGCTACAGCCAATACCGGCAACTGACGGCGATCGATCACCTGGGCCGCAGCGTGCATTTCAGCGGCAGCGAAACCCTGGGCACCCACAACGCCGTGTCCGGCGAGCAGTGCGTGGCAGCCGGCAATATGCTCGCTCACCGAGGGGTGATCGAGGCAATGGTCAGTGCCTTCGAACACGGCGAAGGCCAGTTGGCGGACCGCCTGCTGGCGGCGATGCATGCCGCCATCGCCGCCGGTGGCGAAGCCGGCCCGGTGCATTCGGCCGCGCTGGTGGTGGTGGGCGACCTGACCTGGCCGATCATCAACCTGCGCGTGGACTGGGCCGATGAAGCCCCCATTGGCCAATTGCAAACACTGTGGGACGCCTACCGCCCGCAAGTGCAGGACTACATCGACCGCGCCCTCGCCCCCGACCGCTCTCCAGGCTACGGCGTAGCCGGAGACGATCGATGAGCCGCAGCCGTGAGTTGCTGCAGACGCTGGTGGGGTTCGACACCACCAGCCGCGAATCCAACCTGCAGTTGATCGAGTTCGTGCGCGATTACCTGGCGGGCTTCGGCGTCACCTGCGAGCTGGTCTACAACGAGGCGCGCAGCAAGGCCAACCTGTTTGCCAGCATCGGCCCGGTGGAGTTGCCCGGCATCGTGTTGTCGGGGCATACCGACGTGGTGCCGGTGGATGGGCAACCCTGGACGCTGCCGCCGTTTCAACTGACCGAGCGTGACGGCAAACTGTATGGCCGCGGCACCGCCGACATGAAGGGCTATATCGCCTGCGTGCTGGCGCTGGTGCCGGAGCTGGTCAAGGCGCCGTTGCGCCGGCCGGTGCACATTGCACTGTCCTACGACGAAGAAGTCGGCTGCCTCGGTGTACGTTCGCTGCTCAGTCTGTTGGCGCAACGCCCGGTGAAACCGATGCTGTGCATCATCGGCGAGCCGACCGAGCTCAAACCGGTGCTGGGCCACAAGGGTAAGTTGGCGATGCGCTGCGATGTACATGGCGAGGCCTGTCATTCGGCGTATGCGCCGTCCGGGGTGAATGCGATTGAGCATGCCGCCGAGTTGATCGGCGAATTGGGGCGCATCGGCCAAGGGCTGCGTGCACACCAGGACCCGCGCTTCGATCCGCCTTTCAGCACCGTGCAAACCGGGCTGATCAGCGGCGGCAAGGCGCTCAATATCGTGCCAGCCGACTGCCAGTTTGATTTTGAAGTACGTGCCCTGCCGTCGATGGATCCGGGCGAAGTGGCCGAGGCACTGCAAGCCTACGCCCTGCAGCAGGTACTGCCGCGCATGCAGGCGGTGAGCAGGCAGAGTTCGATTCGGTTCACCGAGCTGTCGGCCTACCCGGGGTTGGTCACCGATGAACGCAGCCAGGCCGCCGAATTGATCGCGGCGTTTTGCGGGTCCCGCGAGTTTGGCACCGTGGCGTTTGGCACGGAGGGTGGGCTGTTCGATGCCGTGGGCATTCCCACCGTGGTGTGCGGCCCGGGCAGCATGGACCAGGGGCACAAGCCGGATGAATTTGTGAGCCTGGAACAGCTGGCAGGCTGCGATGCAATGCTGCGGCGGATGCTGGATTCCATCCGCCTCTGAACACACCATAAATCAACTGTGGGAGGGGGCTTGCCCCCGATGACGGTGTATCAGCCAACTTATGTATTGGCTGAACCACCCCAATCGGGGGCAAGCCCCCTCCCACATTGGCCCCGTAATCAGCCCAGCAACCGAGCCAGTTCTTCTCGGCAGTAATCCACGAACAGCTGCACCGGCTTGGTCAGCGGTGCGCGCTTGAGCCACACCGCCGACAAGCCGGAGCCGGTGACGGTTTCCGCCAGGGGAATACACACCACTTTCTGTCCGTCATAGGTGTACTCGCTGAACGGCTTGGTCACCAGGATAGAAAAGCCGAACCCGCGCCCCACCATGCCCCGCACCATCTCGATCGATGGCGAGCTGAACACGATATTGGGCGTCAAGCCACGCTCTTCAAAGATGCTCACGAAGTAGGTCCGGCTCGGCAGCACGTCCAGCAGAATCATCGGTTCCAGCACCAGGTCGGCCAGCGACACCCTGGCCTGGCGCGCAAAGCGGTGGTCCGCCGGCAACAGCGCGTACGGCTGCTGCGGCGGCATCAACGGCGTGGTCTCGATGGAACCGCCCAGGTCGTGCTCGAACAGCATCGCCACATCGATGGTGCCCGCCGTCAGCGCCTGCACCAACTCCTGCTGCTCGCCGTCGCGAATGCGGATTTCCACCCCCGGCCAGCGCGCCTTGAAGCCGGCGATCAGGCGCGGCAGGTACAGCGGCGCCACGGTTTCAAAGCAGCCGATATCGATTTGCCCGGCCACCACATCATTGTCCGCCAGGGCGTTCTGCTCGAACTCATGAGCCACCCGCAACAGCTCCAACGCCTTGCGATAAAACCGCGCGCCGCTGGGGGTCAGCGACACGCCCTGGGCGTGATGGCGGATAAACAGCTGCACCCCAAAACTGTCTTCCAGCTGCTTGATGGCAGTGGAAACCGACGGCTGGGCGATATACAGCTTGCGCGACGCCTCGGCGACGCTGCCGCACTCGGCGGTGGTGACGAAATATCTGAGTTGGCGCAGGTTGTAGGCAGCCATCAAGGCCTCCAGAAAACAGGGGCTTTTGCCCCAAACATGTGCAAGAAAGGCCGGCTTTTTTCATCGATTCCAGCCCATGCAACATACCGGAGCAAAAATCGCCGCGAGATACTTTTTTTAAGGTCTATAGCAACAAACTTACTAATTTACCTGCCCGTGTCCATTGCAGATGATCACTCCAACAACAAAGCGCCGCCCTGGCTGCGCACAGCGAAGTACGTCAACGTACTCACCTTGCCTTGGAGCTCATCATGGTCACCACTGCAACATCCTGCGCCCCGCTTATCGAAAAACACACGATTGGATACGTGCCCCCGGAAGATCGCCATGGAAAGGTAAGAGACCTGTTCACCCTGTGGTTCGGCGGCAACATCGCGCCGTTGCCGATCGTGACCGGCGCATTGGGGGTGCAGTTGTTTCACCTCAACCTGGTGTGGGGCATCGTCGCCATCCTCGTTGGCCACCTGGTCGGCGGCGTGTTGATGGCCCTGCACTCGGCGCAAGGCCCGCAAATGGGCATTCCGCAAATGATCCAGAGCCGGGCGCAGTTCGGCTCCCTCGGCGCGCTGCTGGTGGTGGTGATTGCCGGTGTGATGTACATCGGTTTCTTCGCCTCCAACATCGTGCTGGCCGGCAAGTCCCTGCATGGCGTGGTCGATGCGGTACCGGTGCCGGTCGGAATCGTGGTCGGTGCCATCGGTTCCGGCATCATCGGCATCATCGGCTATCGCTTCATCCATGTGCTCAACCGCATCGGTACCTGGGTACTTGGCGCCGGCATCGTACTGGGCTTCGGCTACATCTTCACTCATGTGCAGACCACTGACTTCCTCACCCGCGGCAGCTTCAATATTTCCGGTTGGCTGGCCACCGTTTCCCTGGCTGCGCTGTGGCAGATCGCCTTTGCGCCGTACGTCTCGGATTATTCGCGCTACCTGCCGGCCGATGTGCCTGTCGCGGCCACCTTCTGGACCACCTACCTGGGCTCTGCGCTGGGTTCGAGCCTGGCCTTCATCTTCGGCGCCGTCGCCGTGCTCGCCACGCCGGTAGGCATGGACACCATGGACGCCGTCAAGCTCGCCACCGGCGCCATCGGCCCGCTGATGCTGGTGCTGTTCCTGCTCAGTGTGATCAGCCACAACGCCCTCAACCTGTACGGCGCGGTGCTGTCGATCATCACCCTGGTACAAACCTTCGCCTACCGCTGGATCCCCACGGCAAAAAGCCGCGCGGTGATCTCCATCATCGTGCTGGCCGCCTGCTCGATTGCGGCGGTATTTGCCTCCAAAGACTTTATCGGCCACTTCGTCGACATGGTGCTGGTGTTGCTGGTGGTCCTGGTGCCGTGGACGGCGATCAACCTGATCGACTTCTACGCGATCCATAAAGGCCAATACGACATCGCTTCGATCTTTCGCGTGGATGGCGGGATCTACGGCAAGTACAACCCCCAGGCGCTGCTGGCCTATGCGATGGGAATCGCGGTGCAGATTCCGTTCATGAACACACCGCTGTACGTCGGCCCGATTTCGGAACACATCAACGGGGCGGATTTGTCCTGGGTGGTGGGGTTGGTGGTGACGTCGCCGCTGTACTTCTGGCTGGCGAGTCGGGACAGTGCCTACAAGCGGCGCATGGACGGGGGGAAATTGGTGGGTGGGGTCTGATACAGACGCTTGGTTGCGCCTGTGCGAAGGTCACTTTATAGTTCGCCCCGTCGCTGGCGTTGGCCGGCGATGGGGTTTCGCAGCCCTACAAAGATAGAATCAACCTGCACAGTCATCAGACCCTCAGGCGGTGCCCGCCTGCGTCTTGTTTATGGCGGCTGTGCGTGGGAGACCTTCGGGTCTGCCGGGGGTGATTCTTCCTGGTCTGCGAACCCGCGCACAGTTGCCACCCAATCTGTTTCGCAGCAGCAAGGTGGCAGTTCTTTTACTCCAAATAGAATCGAACCTTATGACAACTCAATACCCGCCCCGCCGCTTCACCCCCATGTCCCAAACCGCAACCGACTATCCGGTGCTGCTGATCGACAGCGACGCGCCCCTCAGCCAATTGCACGCCTGTGCCAGCGAACGTCTGAACGCCGCGCTCGCCTACCTGCACCTGATGGCCTGCTCCAACGTATCCGACTATGCCGAGCACGACATCAATACCGTCGCCAATACCGCTCGGATCATGGTCCAGGACGTGGCGGATGTGTTTACCGTGATTGAAAAGCGCGGTTTTGATTTGCCTGCTGCCTGATCTCATCCCTAAAGAAACCCGCTCTGGCGGGTTTCTTGTTTTCGAAAGAGCCAGAGCCGAGCGCTATCAAACTGTGGGAGGGGGCTTGCCCCCGATGGCGTCGGATCATTCAGCACATCAGTGACTGGTCCATCGCTATCGGGGGCAAGCCCCCTCCCACATTGAATCTTCATACGTCAGGCAGACCTGACGCAACCGCAGCGGCGCGTGCTACCAGCTCCCTGACGCCCCGCCGCCGCCACTGGAACCCCCGCCACCGGACGAGCTGCTGCTGGAACTGGAGCTGCTGGAGCCCGAACCGGACCCACTATCAGACCCTGACCCGGAACCCTCACCGACCTTGCCGAAAATAAGCAATGCCACAAACGAGGCGATAGGAAACGCCAGCAGCCAACCATCGCGACCGTCATCCAGCAGCCACCCGGCCACCCCATAGACGGCGAGCGCCGCCAGCAGCCGCACGACAAAACCGGTGCGGCTGGTTCTCCAGGTGTACCTCATGATCAGCAGCAGCACCAGGTACAGCCCCAGCACAGCCAACACACCCAGTGGCCACGCCAGCCAATGGGTAAAACTGACGTCCACATACCGGTCTGCCACCACCAACCCGAGGATGTAAGCCAGCAGTCCGATCACGCAGTAGAAGATCGCACGTGCCTGCCACAAGGCGCCAAACAGGGCGCCACCAATCAGCAGGGTCAGCGGCATGACAAACAGAAACATCGGCCATTCCCGCCCGCCCGCCAGCAGCGTCAGCAACAGCGTAGCCGCCACCACGACGATCACTGCCTTGCGCCAGTGCAACTTGCCGGCGGCCAGCAACACGCCGCCAAGGCCGCCGAGGACAAACGCCGCCAGCAACGCGAAAAATTGCGGATTGATTCCCGGCCCGGCCACCTTCGGCAGGTCGCCGCCGTCCACCAGTACGGTCAGCGCGTCGACCCCCTGTTGAACTCCACCGGCAAAATCGCCCTGACGAAACGCCGGCGTGATGCGTTCTTCAATGATGCGATGGGCCAGCAGGTCGGTGACCGTGCCTTCCAGGCCGTACCCCACCTCGATGCGCACGGTGTGATCGTTCTTGGCCACCACCAGCAGGATGCCGTCGTCGACGTCCTTGCGCCCCAGCTTCCAGGCGCGGAACAGTTGGTTGGCATAGTCCTCGATGCTGACGTCGCCCGTGCTGGGCACCAGCAATACGGCAACCTGGGCGCCTTTGCGCTGTTCAAGGTCGGCCAGTTGCTGCTTGAGGCGCGAGGTGGTGTTTGAATCGAGGGTGTTGGTCAGGTCGATGACCCGTTGGTCGAGTGCAACGCCGATGGGCGACGTGTCGGCCTGGGCGATGCTCAACAGACTGGCAAACACCAGCGCCAGCAAGCTCAAGACGGATTGGCGTAGAATCACCATGATGTATTGTTACCTGAAGTTTCTTCCTGAAGGCGCCGACTCTACCTTATCTACGCGCAAACGCGTGACCCAGGGCCGGCGACTGTCTAAACTGCCGCTACGCTGCATAGCAATAAGCCATCTACGAGAACGCCATGGATCTACGTCACCGCAATAACGTCAGTGTGATGGGCAACGGCTCCTCGACTCTTGTGTTTTCCCATGGCTTCGGTTGCAACCAGGCGATGTGGAACTCCCTGGCGCCCCACTTTCTCGAGCGTTTTCGCGTGGTGCTGTATGACCTGGTGGGCGCCGGCCTCTCGGACCTTGGCGCCTACGACAAAGCCAGGTACAGCACGCTGGAGGGTTATGCCCGCGACCTCAACGAGCTGATCGACGCCTACGCCGAAGGCCCGGTGATTCTGGTGGGTCACTCGGTCAGCGCGATGATCGGCGCCCTTGCCGACCGCTTCGCCCCGGGACGGGTCGCGGCGCACGTGATGATTGGCCCTTCGCCGCGCTATATCGACACCCAGAGCTATGTCGGCGGCTTCAAGCGCGACGACATCGAAGACCTGCTCGACACCCTCGACAGCAACTACCTCGGCTGGTCCAGCAGCATGGCCCCGGTGATCATGGGCGCCCCTGGGCAACCTGAACTGAGCAGCGAACTGACGGAAAGCTTCTGCCGCACCGAACCCGACATCGCCAAGCAATTTGCCCGGGTGACCTTTCTTTCGGACAACCGCGCCGACGTGATCGGCCTGACCACCCCCGTGCTGATCCTGCAGTCGAGCGACGACTTGATCGCCCCCGTGGCCGTGGGCGAATACCTGCACGCCGTGCTGCCCAACAGCACCTATCACCTGGTGGACAATATCGGCCATTGCCCGCACATGAGTGCGCCGCAGGCGTGCGCGGCGGCGATGGATCGGTTTCTGGCGCCCTGGGCCGTCATCAATGCCGGCTGAGTCGCTGTTCGACAACGCCGCCTGCGCCCTGGCGGTAACCCGCGAAGACGGCACGATTGTGCACGCCAACCAGCGTCTGAGCGACTGGCTCGGGCTCAGCGCGGTGGAGCTGCACGGGCAACGCTTTCAAGACCTGCTGACCATGGGTGGGCGGATTTTCTACCAGACCCATCTGGCGCCGATGCTGCGCATGCATGGCAGCGTGACCGAGGTAAAACTCGACATCCGCCATCGCGACGGGCACAAAGTCACGGTGCTGTTCAACGCCAGTCAGCGTCAGCAAACCGATGGCGTTGTGTACGACCTGGCGCTGTTCGGCACCACCGACCGCGACAAGTACGAGCGCGAACTGCTCAACGCACGCAAGCTGGCCGAAGCGCTGCTACAGGAAAAAACCGCCACCGAGGTGGCGCTGCATCAGGCCCAGGCCGAACTGAGCCAGGCCTATGCCATTGCCCAGCAACGCGCGTTGTTCGCCGAACAGATGGTGGCGATTGTCAGCCACGACTTGAAAAACCCGTTGACCGCGATCCGCATGGCGTCGGACTTTCTTCGACGCGGCGAGCACTCGCCAAAGGAGCATCAGTTGCTCGGGCATATCGGCCAATCGTCCGAGCGCGCCCACCGCATGATCGCCGACCTGCTGGACTTCACCCAAGCCCGGGTCGGCCAGGGCATCACCATCAGGGCCCAGCCGCTGGACTTGCACAGTGTGATTGATCGCGCCGTGGACGAACTGCGGGTGACCTTCCCCAAGGCCACGTTGGTGCATCAAGCCCATGGCCATGGCGACGCTTGCCTTGACGCCGACCGGGTGCAGCAGATCATTGGCAATCTGGTCGCCAACAGCGTGGCCTATGGTGACCTGCAGCAGCCGATCACCATTGCCTCACGCCTGAGCGCCGATGGCAGTGAAGTCTCGGTGCACAACTACGGCGCGGCGATTCCCAAGGCGTTGCTGGCCGGGCTGTTCGAGCCCATGACCCGCGGCCCCCATCAGGGCAGCGATGTCCGCAGCGTGGGCCTGGGCCTGTATATCGTGCGCGAACTGGCCAGGGTGCACGGCGGCGATGTGGCAGTGAGCTCCTGCGCAACGCAAGGCACCACCTTCAGCGTGAAGTTCCAGGCAGGTACGCCGCGCCCTGCATGATCGGCTCCACGTTGCCCGTCAGTACCACCCCGCCCTGCCCGTCCCACTGCACCGTCAGCGTGCCGCCGTCGCACTCGACCTCCACCTTGTCATCCAGCAGCCCGCGGCGCACACCATTGACCACCGCCGCGCAGCAACACGACCCGGAGCCCAACGGCACGCCACCGCCACGCTCCCAAATGCGCAGGCGGATGCGGTTACGCTCGATCACTTGCACAAAATGCACATTGGTCCTGGCCGGGAACAGCGGGTGATATTCCAGGGCCGGGCCCATGGCTTCGACGTCGACCGCGGTGATGTCTTCAACAAAAAACGTACAGTGCGGATTGCCCATGCCGCACGCCGCCGGCGCGCCGTCGATGGGCAGCGCACGGGTGTCCACCGCCCGGGCCAGCGGCACCGCCTCCCACGCCAACGAAGGTTCGCCCATGTCCACCGACACCCGCTGCCCACCGACGCGTACGCAGGTGAGCAAGCCGCGGTCGGTACGCAGCACCACGGCCTGGGTACCGGCCTCGTGCATCAGGCGGTCGGCCACGCCCCGTGTCGCGCTGCCACAGGTTTGCAGCGGCGTGCCATCGGGGTTCCAGAACTGAATGCGGGCGGCAGCGTCGTCACAGTCGAGGACCACCGCCAGTTGATTGAAACCGATACCGGTGTGTCGATCGCCCAGGCGCCGGGCGATCTGCGCCGTGATCGGGTTATCCTGGCCACGGCGGTCGATGATGATGAAGTCGTCGCCGTGGGCGTGCATCTTCACGAAGGGCAAGGTCATGGACGGTCCTTAAGTCGAACGAAACAGCCTTACTCTAACACCCGTGGAAGCGAGGAGACGGCGCCGGCTGATCATTCCCACGCTCTGCGTGGGAATGCCTCCTGGGACGCTCGGCGTTCCCGGTGCAAGTGACGCAGAGCGTCACGGGGTGAATTCCCACGCGGGAGCGTGGGAACGATCTTAATGAAGGCTGTTACACCCCTGTAGAAGTTAGGAGACGGACCATGCTTATCGTATTCAGCGGCCTGCCCGGCACGGGCAAGACCACGATTGCCAGGGAGCTGGCGCGGCAGATGGGCGCGGTTTACCTGCGCATCGATGTGATCGAACAAGCGCTGCGGGAGGCTGGGGTGCTGGCGGGCGATGTGGGTGCCAGCGGCTATGGCGTAGCCAATGCCCTGGCGTTGAGCAACTTGCGCTTGGGCCAGCAGGTGGTCGCAGACTGCGTGAACCCGGTAAGGGAGAGTCGCGAAGCTTGGCACGCCGTGGCGCTGGCGGCAGGCGTCAAGCAGGTGGACATTCAGGTGGTGTGTTCCGACCAGCAGGCGCATCGGCGCAGAGTCGAGAGCCGTGAGGGGGATATTCCAGGACTATTGCCGCCGACGTGGCAATCGGTGTTGGCACATGAATATGAAGCCTGGGACAAGCCGCCGTTCATGCTCGATACGGCGCAGCTCACCGCCGCAGAGGCCGTCACAGCAACCCGCGTACACCTGTCGAGTGTGAGCGACTAGTTGTATCGATGAGATGATCGTCCCCACGCTCTGCGTGGGAATGCCTCCTGGGACGCTCCGCGTTCCCGGTGCAAGTGACGCAGAGCGTCACGGGCTGCATTCCCACGCGGGAGCGTGGGAACGATCCGTCAGCCGGGGAAGTTGGCGCGCAACGCCGCAAGGCCATCGCTGTACACGCCGGTAAACAGCGTCTCTACCGCTGCATCCGTGGTGCCTGCCGCCGGGGTGAATACCCCGGACCAGGTCACTTTGGCCGACGCATCGGTCAACGCCTCAACCTGCAGGGTCGCCAGATAAGCACTCACCGGAAACGGCGACTGTTCAATGGTATAGCTGTAGGTGCGGGCCACGTTGTCGAAGGTCTGCAAGCGCTCGACGATCTGGCCGCCATCGGCGGTGTGCAGATGCCGCACGCGGCCACCGTCGCCGGGCTCGCTTTGGGCGATAAAGGGCAGCCAGTCAGGCAGGCTGTTGAAGCCGCCGATCAGTTTCCAGACCTGGTCAGCCGACGCAGGGATTTCAATCACAGAAGACGCTGTTGCCACAATTAATACTCCAGATCATTGAAAAATCAGATCGCCATGCTGTCGACCACGCCACCGTCGACCCGCAGCGCGGCGCCCGTGGTGGCGGATGACAGCGGTGAAGCAATGTACGCCACCAGGTTGGCCACTTCATCCACATTCGCCGCGCGCTGGATGATCGAGGTAGGCCGCGCCTTGCGCACGAACACATCGGCCTCGTCCCGCGCGCTACGCCCGGATTGCTGCGTGGCGTCCTTGAGCATGTGCTCAAGGCCATCGGTAAACGTCGGCCCCGGCAGGATCGCGTTGACGGTCACACCGGTACCCGCCAGGCGCTTGGCCAGGCCATGGGATACCGCCAGATTGGCGCTTTTGGTCACGCCGTAATTGATCATGTCCGCCGGCGTCGCCACGCCGGATTCAGACGACACAAAGATCACCCGCCCCCAGCCCTGCTCGACCATGCCCGGCACGTAATGCCGCGACAGGCGCACGCCGGAGATCACGTTGACCTCATAGAAACGCGTCCATTCACTGTCCGGCGCCTCGAAGAAATCCACATCATTGAAGATGCCCAGGTTGTTGACCAGGATGTCGGCGCGGGGTTCGGCGGCGAACAGTTTTTCGGCGCCTTCGGCCGTGCCCAGGTCGGCCACCAGCCCGCGCAGGTCGGCGCCCGGCACCGTCTGGCGGATGCTGGCCAGCGCCGCGTCGACTTTGCCGCTGTCACGCCCGATCACCACCACGGTGGCGCCCGACTGCGCCAGGGCCTGGCTGATGCCCAGGCCGATCCCGGCCGTGCTGCCGCTGACGATGGCTACTTTGCCGCTCACATCGATTTTCATGTTTCTGAACTCCCAAAGTTAAAGCGGCAGAGGTGCGCGCAGCGAAATCAATTGCGCATCGCGCAACGCCTGCCAGAAGGTTGCTGGAATCTGCTCTGACAACGCCGCCACGTCTTCGGCAATACGCCCCGGACGACTGGCGCCAGGAATCACCGCCGCCACGGCCGGGTGTGCCAGGGAAAACTGTAGCGCAGCCGCCTTGACGCTCACGCCAAACGCCTGGGCAATCGCCTTGATCTGCTCGACCTTCTGAATGATCGCCGGGCTGGCTTGCTGGTATTCAAAGTGCGCACCGCCCGCAAGAATGCCCGAGCTGTAGGGGCCGCCGACCACGATCTCGACCTGTTGCGCGAGGGCCGCGTCCATCAGGCGCTGCAAGGCACGGTCGTGATCCAGCAGCGTGTAGCGGCCGGCCAGCAGAAAGCCGTCGGACTGGGCTTCGGTCAGGTCCAGCGTCAACTCGCAGGGTTCGACGCGGTTCACCCCCAGCCCCCAGGCCTTGATCACGCCTTCCTCGCGCAAACGCGTCAGCACCTTGAAAGCACCGGTACGCGCCTGATTGAAGTACTCCAGCCACTGGTCGCCGTAGAAATCCTGGGCAATGTCGTGCACCCACACGATGTCCAGGCGGTCGGTTTGCAGGCGCTCAAGGCTGTCTTCGATCGAGCGCAGGGTGGCATCGGCGCTGTAGTCATTGAGCATCTTGTTCGGGCGTCCGTGCTCGAACACACCGCTTTTCTCGCCCAGGTCACGGGCGCTGTCTTCGACTTCGTCGAGAATCACCCGTCCGACCTTGGTGCTGAGCACATAGTCGTCGCGGTTGTAGTGGGACAAGGCGCGGCCCAGGCGGATTTCCGACAACCCCGACCCGTAGAACGGTGCGGTATCAAAATAACGTACGCCGTTATTCCAGGCAGCCTCGACGGTGGCCCGGGCTTCGTCTTCAGGGATGGCGCGGAACATATTGCCCAGCGGCGCGGTGCCAAAGCCCAGTACGCCGGGCAGTTTGTCTTTCAAGCTCATGGTGGTTCCTCAATCGGTTGTGGGTCGCAATGACCGTTGAGCAGAGCCTAGATTGCCTAGATCGGACCGTCCAAGACATACTGCGACCAACTTGAGTCCCGATAGGTCTTACATGATTGATCTACGCCAACTGCGCTACTTCGAAGTGGTCGCCGAAGAACAACACGTCGGCCGCGCCGCCGAGCGCCTGCACATCTCCCAGTCACCATTGAGCCGGCAGATCGCCCAACTTGAAGAGCGCCTGTGCCTGACGCTGTTCGAACGCAGCCAGCAACGTATCCGCCTGACCCGCGACGGCCAGACATTTCTCGCCGAAACCAGGGCGCTGCTGACCCACGCCAACCGCCTGGAGTCCCTGGGCAAGCGCCTGGGTCGGGGTGAAGAAGGCGGCTTGTGCATCGGCTACATCGAGAACGCCATGCACGCCGGCGTGCTGCCCAATGCCTTGCGCGTGTTGCGCGATGACCGGCCCAACGTGCATATCAAGCTGTACAACCTGCCCTCCCTCGAACAACTGGAAGGCCTGCGCCAACGCAGCCTGGATGTGGCCCTGGTGGGCGAACCCCCATCGCCCGACGACCCGGACCTGACCGCCCAACAGGTGCTCGATGACCCGATGTTGCTGGCCTTGCCCGAGCATCATCCACTGACACAACAACGCGCGTTATTGCCCGAGCACCTGGCCGACCAGCAATGGATCGGCGTGCAGCGCAAACCCGGCGCCAACCCGGCTGACGACTTCGTCGCCGCGTGCATCCGGGCCGGCTTCACCCCACAGATCCCCATGGAAGCCAGCGAACCCTTCACCGCCCTGGGCCTGGTGGCCTCCGGCCTGGGCGTGGCAATGGTGCAAAAAGGCTTGAGCCGCAACGCACCACCGGGCGTGGTACTGCGCGAACTGCCCTGGCTGAGCTACACCACCCCGCTATGGGCGGCCTGGCACCGGATCAACCTGAGGCCGTTGGTGGAGACGTTTCGTAAAGTACTGACTGAACCTGCAACTCTCTAACTGATGCTCTGCAGTTCAAATGTGGGAGGGGGCTTGCCCCCGATAGCGGTGGGTCAGTCACACATGCATTCACTGACACGCCCTCATCGGGGGCAAGCCCCCTCCCACATTTGGATCATTGCCACAGGCAGAACCCGTGTAATCAGACCATCTCCCGCAACCGATACCACAACATCCCCAACGCCAGCAGCGGCGAGCGCAACGCCTTGCCGCCTGGAAAGGTCATGTGCGGCACCTGGCTGAACACGTCCAGGCCCTGACTGACACCGGTGTGAATGCCTTCGGCCAACAACCGCGCGCACCAGTGGGTCACGTTCAGCCCATGACCGGAATAGCCCTGGGCGTAGAACACATTCGGGTACTGCCTGAGCCGCCCGACCTGGGGGAAACGGTTGGCGGTAATGCCGATCTTGCCGCCCCACTGGAATTCGATCCGGATGCTGGCCAACTGGGGAAATACCTTGAGCATCTTCGGCCGCATATACGCGGCGATGTCCTGGGGATCGCGCCCCGAGTAATGGCAGGCGCCGCCGAACAGCAGGCGGCGGTCGGCGGTCAGCCGGTAGTAATCCAGCCCGACTTTCTGGTCGCACAGCGCCAGGTTGTGTGGGATCAACTGCTGGGCCACCGCCTCCGATAACGGTTCGGTGGCGATGATGTAGCTGCCTGCTGGCAACACCTTACCGCTCAGGCGTGGTTCCAGGTCCTCAAGATGCGCATTGCACGCCAGCACCAGGCTGGCCGCGCGCACCATGCCGCCGGTGCATCGCACCTGCACGGTGTCGCCGTGGATCAACTCCAGCACCTGGGTCTGTTCGAAGATGCGCACCCCGAGTGACTCGGCCACCCGCGCCTCGCCCAGCACCAGGTTGAGCGGATGCAGGTGGCCGGAACCCATGTCGATCAAGCCTCCGGCGTACACCGTCGAGTCCACCACCTGCGGCATATCCTGCGGGCCGATGAGGCGGGTTTCGTGGGCGTATCCCAGCGCCGCCAGGTGCTCCTGCTCGCCCTTGAAGGCATTGAATTGCGCCGGGGTATTGGCCAGTTCGCAAAAACCCCAGCGCAGGTCGCAGTCGATGCCGTGCGCGCGAATGCGCTCGCCCACCAGCGCCACCGAGTCGATGCCGGCGCGTTCCAGATAACGCACGCCCTCCTCGCCTACATGCCTGGCAAAGCCCGACACGTCATGGCCGATGCCGCGAATCAACTGCCCACCGTTGCGTCCACTGGCGCCCCAACCGATGCGGTGCGCTTCGAGCAGGATCACCGAGAGCCCGCGCTGGGCCAGTTCGATGGCGGTGTTGACCCCGGTAAAGCCGCCGCCGATCACACACACGTCGGCGCTCAGGTCAGCATCCAGGGCGGGCCGCTCCAGCAGGGCGTGGGCCGACGCGCGGTAATAGGACGGGGCGTGGTCGTTGGGCTGCATCATCGGTTGGACTTCACTTTGCTCCAGGCGCGGGTCATCACGCGCATGGTCGCCGGGGTGGGCGTGGTGGAAATGTAGAGTTTGTCGAGCACTGCCTGGGGCGGGTACACCTCGGGGTCGTTCACCAGTTCCGCGGCCATGAACGGCTTGGCCGCCGGGTTGGCGTTGGCGTAACCCACCGAGGCGCTGACCTTGGCGATCACCTCGGGCTCGAGCAGGTAGTTGATGAAGGCGTGGGCTTGTTCGGGGTTGCTCGCGTCGGCCGGGATCGCCAGCAGGTCGAACCACAGGTTGGAGCCTTCCTTGGGAATCGAATAGGCGATGTTCACGCCGTTCCTGGCTTCCTTGGCGCGGTTGGCCGCCTGGAACACATCGCCGGAATAACCGAACGCCACGCAGATATTGCCGTTAGCCAGGTCCGAAATGTACTTGGAGGAATGGAAATAGGTGATGTACGGCCGCAGCGTCAGCAGCTTGGCCTCGGCGAGTTTGTAGTCTTCGGCGTTCTCGCTGCGCGGGTCTTTGCCCAGGTAGTTGAGCACCGCCGGAAACAGCTCATCCGGCGAGTCGAGGAAGGCCACGCCACACTCGTGCAGCTTCTTGAGGTTGTCCGGCTCGAACAGCACGGCCCAGGAATCGATGCGGTCGATGCCCAGCACTTGCTTGACCTTGTCGACGTTGTAGCCGATGCCGTTGGTGCCCCACAGGTACGGCACCGAGTGCGCGTTGGCCGGGTCGTTCTGCTCAAGCAATTTGAGCAGCCTGGGGTCCAGGTTCTTGAAATTGGGCAATTGCGCGCGGTCGAGCGTGAGGAACGCGCCGGCTTTTACCTGGCGCGCCAGGAAGTGGTTGGACGGCACCACCACGTCATAGCCGGTACGCCCCGCGAGCAACTTGCCTTCCAGGGTTTCGTTGGAGTCGAACACGTCATAGACCACGTTGATGCCCGTGCTGGCCTGGAAATCCGCCAGGGTGGTCTCGCCGATGTAGTCGGTCCAGTTGTAGACGCTGACCGTTGGTGCAGCCTGGCCGGCACTGCTGAACGCCGCCAGCAGGGCCAGCGGGAGAAGCTTGTTCACAACACGCATATCCACACCTCTTTACGATGGTTGTCAGACGCTCAACAGCAGGAATTCGCGCTCCCAGGAACTGATCACGCGCTTGAAGTTTTCGTGTTCGGCACGTTTGACCGCCACGTAGCCGCGCACGAACTTGTCGCCCAGGTACTGCTTGACCGTGGCACAGTCCTCCATGCGCGCCAGCGCGTCTTCGAGGGTGAACGGCAGGCGCAAATTGCGACGCTCATAAGCACGCCCTTCCACCGGCGCGCTGGGTTCGATCTGCTCGATCATGCCCAGGTAGCCGCACAACAGGCTCGCGGCAATCGCCAGGTACGGGTTGGCGTCGGCCCCCGGCAGGCGGTTTTCCACGCGCATCGCGTCGGGGCTGGAGGTGGGCACACGCAGGCCGACGGTGCGGTTTTCTTCGCCCCATTCGACGTTGACCGGTGCGGAGGTGTCCGGCAAAAAGCGCCGGAACGAGTTCACGTTGGGCGCGAACATCGGCAGCAGTTTGGGAATGTATTTTTGCAGGCCACCGATGTGATGCAAAAACAGCTGGCTCATCTTGCCGTCGGCGTCGACGAACACCGGTTTGCCAGTGGCGATATCGACCACGCTCTGGTGCAGGTGCATGGCGCTGCCAGGTTCGTCGGCCACCGGTTTGGCCATGAAGGTGGCAGCCACGTTGTGCTTGAGCGCGGCCTCGCGCAGGGTGCGTTTGAACACGGTGATCTGGTCGGCCAGGTCCAGTGCGTCGCCGTGACGGAAGTTGATTTCCATCTGCGCCGGGCCGTCTTCGTGGATCAGCGTATCGAGGTCCAGGCCCTGGGCTTCGCACCAGTCGTAGACGTCTTCGAACAGCGGGTCGAATTCGTTGGCGGCATCGATGGAGAACGACTGGCGCCCGGTTTCGGCGCGGCCGGAGCGGCCAATCGGGGTTTTCAGCGGCAGGTCCGGGTCTTCGCAGCGCTGGGTCAGGTAGAACTCCATTTCCGGCGCCACAATCGGCTGCCAGCCTTGCTCGGTGTAGAGTTGCAGGACTTTTTTCAGCACGTTGCGCGGCGACAGTTCGATCGGGTTGCCCTGCTTGTCGAAGGTGTCGTGGATCACGATGGCAGTGGGTTCGATGGCCCAGGGCACCACGTACGTGGCGTTGGCCACCGGGCGGCAGATCATGTCGATATCGGCCGGGTCAAGCAGGTCGTAGTAGATCTCGTCGTCGACAAAGTCCCCGGTCACCGTTTGCAGCAGCACACTTTCCGGCAGGCGCATGCCTCGCTCATGCAGGAACTTGTTGGTGGGCGCAATCTTGCCGCGTGCGATGCCAGTCAAGTCACTGATCACGCATTCGACTTCGGTGATCTTGTGTTCTTTCAGCCACATTGAAAGCTGATCGAAGGGGGCGTTCATAAGGACCTCGTCTTGGGTGGGATGCCGCACAGGCTTGTACTGGCGGCGCATTGAGGTCTATCTTGGGCCCGCCTTGAAACGGCATCTATCCACTTTGCACGCCACACAACGCACCAATAGAGTGCGCACGGACCACCCATGACACAGGCAACCGCTTTGCGCGTACAGGCCTTCGCCACCGGCGATGTGGCCGCTCAATGCCAGGCGACACCCGGTTGGGTGCAGCAGTACCAGCAGATGTCTCCCGGGCATTTTGCCGGGCGCGTGCGCTACCTCGACCTGCAAGGCGTGCAGGTGTACGAAGAGAGCATGAACACCCGCGTCGAGCAGCATTTCAACGCCCCGCCGGGTTCGCTGGCGTTCTGTTTCGACGGCAGCGACAACGCGCTGTACCTGCTCAATGGCGAAAGCCGCAATACCTGGATCACCCCGGAAAACTACCGTGAGACCGCCGTGGTGTTCGGCCCGCAGTTCGTGCAGCGCCACGGGCTGGACATGGCCAGGCTTGAAGGCTTGTTCATGGCACCGCTGACGAGTCAGCAGAACGCGTTGTTTGCCCGGTGGCTGAGTGGCACGCTCACGCGCCTGTCCGCCGTGATCGAACCGGCCAGTCGCGATGCCCTCACCCAGCAATTGCTCGACGACTGCCTGTTCATCCTCGACAACGCCTGCGTGTGCCTGGACCGCAGTTCGCTGCAAAAACGCGGCGCCGAGCGCCTGTTGATGGCGCGCATCGGCGAATGGGCGGCGGATGCACCGGACGAAATCGTCAATCTGTTGGAGCTGGCCCAGATTGCCGGCGTGCCATTGCGCCAATTGCAGCAAGGGTTCAAGACCTACACCGGCATGAGCCCGGCGCAGTGGTTGCGCCTGCGCCGGTTGAACGGCGCACGGCGGGAATTGCTGGCGTGCGCCAACACTACCGTGGCCGAGGTGGCGATGAATTGGTCGTTCTGGCACCTGGGGCGGTTTTCCAACAGCTACCGTGCGCTGTTCAAAGAGCTGCCCAGCGAAACCCTGCTGAAAAAACGCGGTTAACACTGCGGCGGATGATCGTTCCCACGCTCCTGCGTGGGAATGCCCCTGGGACGCTCCGCGTCCCGCCACCCGACCTCTACTTCGGTTACTGCGACGCAGAGCGTCACGGGCTGCATTCCCACGCAGGCGCGTGGGAACGATCTTTTGACCCACCACTATCGCGGGCAAGCCCCTTCCCACGTTGAATCGAGCACACCTTGTAAAACTCGGCGCTTGCCCCTAGCTTATGCGCCCCCCGCCCAGCGCTTTAAGGCCTTGCCCCATGGTTTTGCGTTTTCGTCCCGTCGTCACTTCACATTTCGCCCTCGGCCTGTTGCTCAGCGGCGGCATTGGCAACAGCCTGGCGGCGCAGATCGAACTGCCGACGGTCAACGTCCAGGGCCAGGACGAGTCCGGCTATCGCACCGAAACCGCTTCGGTCGGCGGCTTCAGTGAGGCGCCCCTGCTCGATACGCCCGCCTCGATCAGCGTGATCAACGCCGCACTGATCAAGGACCAGCAAGCACGCCTGCTCAGTGAGGTGCTGCGCAACGACGCCTCGGTGGGTGACAGCTACGCACCCATCGGCTACTACGAAAACTTCGTGGTGCGCGGCTTCTCGCTGAATGCGGCGAGCAGCTACAAGATCAATGGGCGCACCATCACCGGCGAGCAGAACGTCGCCCTGGAAAACAAGCAACAGGTGGAAGTGCTCAAGGGCTTGGCCGGCTTGCAAAGCGGCATCGCCGAGCCCAGCGGCGTGATCAACTACGTGACCAAGCGCCCCGAAGACGTGCGCTCGGTGACGGTGTCCACCGATGATCGCGGCAGCGGCTATGTCGCCACCGATATCGGCGGCTGGTTCGGCAGTGAGCAGCAGTTCGGCCTGCGCGCCAACGTCGCCCACGAAGACCTCAATTCCTATGTGGAACACGCCAACGGCCAGCGCGATTTTGTGTCCCTGGCCTTCGACTGGAACATCAGCCCCGACGCTGTGCTGCGACTGGACGCCGAATACCAGAACAAACAGCAGCGCTCGGTGCCGGGTTATCAATTGCTCGGCGGTACCGAGGTCCCCCACGACGCCTCGCCGAAAAAGCTGCTCGGCCATCAGACCGGCTCGCGGCAAGTGGGCATCGATTCACTCAACCTCAACGGCACGTTCGAATACCGTTTCAGCGAGCAGTGGAAAGGCAGTGTCAGCGCGGCGCGCAGCAAGGTGATGATCGATGACTACAGCGCGTTTGCCTGGGGTGGCGATACCAATGGCGTGGGCAATTACTTCACCCCAGAGGGCGATTACGGCATCTACGATTACCGCAGCCCTGACGATACCCGCCGCGACGACGAGGTGCAGGCGGCCATGACCGGGGTGTTCGACGCTGCAGGCCTGGGCCATGAACTGACCTTCGGCACCAGCGCGTTTCGCCGGGTGGTCGACAAGCGTGATTCGGTCAACGAGTACATCGGCAGCGGCAACATCCACCAGGACGCACCGAGCTTCACCCCCACCGACAAGCCGCTCAACGATAGCCATCGCAACCTCGACAGTCGTCAATACGGCGTGTTTGTCACCGACCGCATTCGCTTCAATGAGCAATGGCAAACCCTCATCGGCGGGCGCGAAGTGCGCCTGGATGAAAAGGCCTACGACAAAGACGGCACCGAGGCGCGCCACACCCAGCGGTATGTATTCCTGCCCCAGGCGTCGTTGATCTATAAACCGGTGGACAATGTCTCGCTGTACACCAGCTACAGCAAAGGCTTGTCCCTGGGCGGCACGGCCCCCTGGTTTGCCAGCAACAGCAGCGAAACCCTGGCACCCACCACCTCACGGCAAATCGAAGCCGGGGTGAAATACGACTGGCGGCGCATCAGCTTCGCCGCCGCGGTGTTCCAGACGCGTCAGGCCTATCAGTACGCGAAGCCCGAAGACGGTGGCTTCAACTATGTGCAACAGGGCCAGCAGAAAAACACCGGGCTCGAATTGTCGGCCAACGGCTGGGCCACTGAGCGCTTGCAGATCGCCACCAGCGTGGCAGCCATTCGGGCGCGGGTGACGGGCAGCGGCACGCCTGACTACGAGGGCCACCAGGCGATCAACGTGCCCACGCTGCGCGCCAGCGTGTACGCCGACTATGCGTTGCCATGGGTCAATGGCCTGGCGGTGCTCGGCGGCGTGCAATACAGCGCCAAGAAATACGCCAACCGCACCGGCAACGTGGAAGTGGGCAATTATGCGGTGGTCAACGTCGGCAGCCGCTACACCACCCAGGTCGATGGCTATGAAACGGTGTTCCGACTGAGCGTCGACAACCTGTTCGACAAGCGCTACTGGCGCGACGCTGGCGAATACATGGGCGACGACTACCTGTTCCAGGGCGCACCGCTGACGGCGCGCCTGAGTGCGTCGGTCAATTTCTGATTATTTAGGCATCTTGCGAAAGCCCACCGCCAGACGGTTCCAACTGTTGATGGTGGCGATCGCCACGCTCAGGTCGACCTGTTCCTGTGGGCTGAATTCGGCGGCCAGGGCGTTGAAGTCTTCGTCCGGGGCGTGGGTGTGGCTGAGCAGGGTCAGGCTTTCGGCCCAGGCCAGGGCGGCGCGTTCACGCGGGGTGAAAAACGGCGTTTCACGCCAGGCCGACACGGTGTACAGGCGGCGCTCGGTTTCACCACCCTTGCGGGCGTCGGCGGTGTGCATGTCGAGGCAGAACGCGCAGCCGTTGATCTGCGAGACGCGCAGGCGCAACAGTTCCAGCAGCGGCAGTTCGATGGACAGCTTGCCGACCGCTGCCTCCAGGGCAAGCATGGCCTTCATGGCGTCCGGGGAAGCGGTGTAGAAATCGGTACGGGTTTGCATGGTGATACTCCAGAACGGTGGGATGGGTGAGCAGATTAGTCACCGGAACGTTCTGGAGAAATAGCCAATCCGGGGGAAGAACAGGTGACCAATCTACAGGCCGCGGCTCCTCAACCACTGCAGGAAACCCTTCTTCACCGGCACCACCGGCGCGTCCTCGGTCAGCGCCTGGGCGGCGTGCACGCGGAAGTCCAGCAGCGCCTTCATCGCTTCGCCGATGTCGTGCCGCGCATCCAGGCACGGCTTGAGGTACTCGTTTTCGATGCGGTACAGCGTGCAGTAGGTCTTGGCGGTGAAGTCCGCCAGGGTGGCCTGTTCGGTCAGGATGCCGGACTCGCCAATCACCTCCCCCGGCCCCATGCGCCCGGCCTCGAACGTGTGGCCGCCCTTGACCAGCATCACCGAGACCACCCCGGATTCGATGATGAACAGGTGATCGCTGACCTCCCCCGCCGGCAGGATCATGTCGCCGGCGCGGTAGGTGTGCAGGCTCATGTTCTGGCTGAAGGTGTCTTTTTCTTCCTGGCGCAGGGTGGAAAAGATTGATGAACGTTCAAGTAATGCCCGTGCGCCGGAGACCGTGGCGGGCGTGCCACCTTCGGTGGCGGACAACAGGCCCACGCCCGCCGCCTGCAAGTGGCGAAATGCCAGGTCGTAAAGCTGGTTGCGCACGTCGCGCTTGAGGCCCATGGCCGGCACGAAGCCGCTGATTTCGTACTCCACGCCGCCGCTGGTCGAGGCCTTGAACGCCACGCTGGGCGCCGGTTTGGCCAATAGCGCGCGGCAGCCCTGCATGGCCCGCTCAAGGGCTTCGATCACCGTCTGCGGGCGCGCATGGGGGCTCACTTGCAGGCTGACCGCGAGGCCGAACATGTCCGCCGGGCGCGAGAAGTTGATGATCTTGGCCTTGGCCGCCAGGGAGTTGGGGATGACCGCCAGGCTGCCCTGGGAGGTCTGCAAGCGCGTGGCGCGCCAGTCGATGTCGGTGACGCGGCCTTCGGTGCCGTCGATGGAGATCCAGTCGTCGATCTGGTAGGGCTTGGTGGTGTTGAGGACGATCCCGGAAAACACGTCGCTCAGGGTGCTTTGCAGGGCCAGGCCGACGATGATCGCCACGGCGCCGGAGGTGGCGAGCACGCCCTTGACCGGCAGGTCGAGCACGTAGGCCATCGCGGCGATGATCGCGATCAGGAAAATCACCGCGCCCATCAGGTCCTGCAACAACCGCCCGGTGTGGCCGACCCGCTGCATCATCACCGCGCCGAGCAAGACCGTGAGGGTACGCGCCGCGAACAGCCACCAGCCGATCTGCAACGCGGTTGCCGCCAGGTGCAGCGTGGTGTCATCGGCGTAAGGCGCCGCTTGCATGGGGTTCATGCCGTCGTTGAACAGCACCGCGCTGAAGACCGCAAAGATCACCAGCCGCGCCGCGAGTTTCCAGTTGGCGAGCGTGGGCGAGATAAGGCGCCACACGGCGATGTCGATAAGGATCAGCGCCACGGCGCACAACATCGGGTGATCAGTGATAAATGAGGGCATCCAGGCGACTCCAGGGCGAATGCGCAGAAGATCGCATGAAATGCGGATGGCGGGTATAGCGCAGAAGAAAAAGTGGGAGGGAGCGAGCCCTGACGCCAGTCAGTCAAGCCGAACACCGTACCTGTGGCGAGGGAGCTTGCTCCCGCTGGACTGCGCAGCAGGCCCATTGTTTGGGGCCGCTTCGCGCCCCAGCGGGAGCAAGCTCCCTCGCCACAGGTTACTTCACGCCGGTACGGCTTCTTCTCACTCCCACAGGGGGTTATAAACCCCAGATATCAACCCTGCATCCGCCCGAACTTGCCCGACTGAAAGTCGGCGAACGCCTGGTGGATTTCCTGCTCGGTGTTCATCACGAACGGGCCGTGGCCGACGATGGGCTCGTCGATCGGCTCGCCGCTGAGCAACAACACCTTGGCGTCGTCATTGGACTCCAGGGTGATCTGGTCACCGTCACGTTCGAACAACGCCAACTGCCCCTGGCGCGCAACTTCCTCGCCGTTGATCAGCACGGTTCCGCTGAGGATCACCAGCGCGGTGTTGCGCCCGACGTGCAAGTCCAGCGTCACGGCCTTGCCGGCATTGAGCCGCAGGTCCCACACGTCAATCGGCGTGAAGGTGCGCGCCGGGCCTTGCGTACCGGCGAACTCACCGGCGATCAAGCGCAGGTGACCCGCATCGTCCGCCAGCGGCAGCACCGGTATGTCGCCATCGACGATGGTCTGGTAACCGGGGTCGGTCATTTTGTCCTTGGCGGGCAAGTTGACCCACAGTTGCACCATCTCCATCGTACCGCCTGTGCGGGCGAAGTCCTGGGAGTGAAATTCTTCATGGAGAATGCCTTTGGCAGCCGTCATCCATTGCACATCGCCCGGGCCGATTTTGCCGCCGGCACCGGTGGAGTCGCGATGCTCGACTTCGCCGTCATAAACGATGGTCACCGTTTCAAAGCCGCGATGCGGGTGCTGGCCGACGCCGCGACGGGTGTCGGTAGGCGTGAATTCGACCGGGCCGCCGTGGTCCAGCAGCAGGAATGGGCTGATGTGTTTGCCCATGGTGTCGTAGGAAAACAGCGTGCGCACCGGAAAGCCATCGCCAACCCAATGGGTGCGCGGGCTGGTGTAGATACCAATCAGTTTTTTCATGGTGTACCTCCAAAGTGCCTACACCATAAGGCCCTCGGCCGTTGCGCACTAGCCGGCGAAAGCGGCGCGGATCGTTCTATGTATAGGACAATGCCTTGGCCGCCCGCTGGCGCAACAGATGAAACGCCACAAAGGCCGTGACGGCAAAGACAGCCTGGATGACGATCATCGGCGTCGCGCTGCCGTCCCGCAGATGGCTCAACAGCACGCCGCTGCAGGTGGCCCCGAACATCTGCGCGAACCCCATCAACCCGGCCGCCAGACCTGCACGGTGGGCGTTAGGCATCACCGCGCCCGTGACCGCCCCGGGCAGCACCAGCCCGCCGCCAAGCGTGGCCAGGGCGATGGGCAGGTCCAGGCCCACCACTGAGAGCCCGAACAGCGCATAAATCAGCAGTGCCAGTACGCCGCCGGCGGCCACCAGCGTCACGCCTATCGTCACAATCCGTTGCGGCCCCAGGCGCAGGATATTGCGCCGGGTGTAGGTGGACCCGACGATCAGCATCGAGACGATCAGGCCGAAGTTGATGCCGTATTCCAGGCTGCTCAAACCCAGCAGATTGATAAACACCGCCGACGAACCGGCAATGACCGCAAACATCGCGCCGTAGGTACAGGCCAGCGCCACAGCGTAGGCGCGGTACTGACGACCCTTGAGCAAATCCAGGTATTGCCCGCCGAGGGTGCGCCAATGCGCGGCCCTGGGATCGAGATGAAGGTTGCTCTCGCGAAAGAACAACACCGCAAGCATTAACACCACGCTGCCAATGACCCCTGCGAGCACGATGGGCGCGTGCCAACCGAAGAGTTTGATCAGCAAGCCGCCGGCCATCGGCGCCACCACGATGGCGTAGAGCATGCCGATCATGGTCAGCGCCAGGACCGGGCCCGCCTCGGCTTTCCATACATCACGCACCACCGTGCGCGCCAACACCAACGCGGCGCACGCCCCCAGGCCCTGTAGCACGCGGGCGGCGATAAATTGCTGAATGTCAGTGACCAGCAGCATCGACAGCGTTGCCAGCACATACAGCGTCAGGCCGGCGAGCAACACCGGGCGGCGACCGACACGGTCCGACAACGGCCCGAACAGCAACTGGCCCAGGCCGAACGCGGCGACAAACGCCGACAGTGCCATCAGCGCCGAACCTTGCGGCGCCGCCAGCGCCTGCTCGATGGCGCCCAGGCCCGGAATGATCAATTGCGTGGAGACTTCACCCAGCGCGGTCAGGGCAGCCAGTAAGAACAACAAGCGGCGCGAAGGTGTCGGGGCGTTTGCCATGGGAAATATCCGGGGCTGGATTTATTTATATTTCGACCATAATATGGCGAAAAAATTATGTCCATAATTTTTTGCCCCTTGGTCATCCTGGAGTTCGTCATGCCCCCTCTCCACCTGAGCCTTCTCACGCCCCTGGCCTTATTGGCAGTCCTCAGTGGCTGCAACAGCCAGGCCGACAGCGCTGCTCAAGTTTCCCCGCCGCGCCCGGTCCTGGCCGCCAGGGTCGAAGCTGGCGGCACCCAGCAGAGCGCCTACACCGGCGTGGTTGCCGCCCGCACCGAAAGCAACCTGGGCTTTCGGGTCAGCGGCAAGGTGATCGAACGCAAGGTCGACCCCGGCCAGCACGTCTCCCGTGGCGACACGCTGCTGGTGCTGGACATCGGCGATTTCGAGCTGGCGTTGCGCTCGGCGAAGAACCGTGTGAACGCTGCCCAGGCGCAGTTGCGCCAGCGCCGCGATGACGAAAACCGCTACCAGCGCCTGGCCAGCACCGGCGCGGTGTCACGGCAGATTTTCGACCAGTCGGCGACCAACCTGCGGGTTGCCGAAGCGGAACTGGCCGCTGCGCAATCGGACGCCAGCCAGATCGAAAACCGCCGCACCTATTCCGTGCTCAAGGCCGATGGCGACGGCATCATCACCGACGTGCTGGCGGATCGCGGCCAGGTAGTGGCCGAAGGGCAGATCGTTGCACGCCTGGCCCATGACGGCGCCCGCGAAGCCATCGTCAACCTGCCGGAACAACAGCGCGCCCAGGCCACACAAAACGCCCTGGCCTTCGCCTTCGGCGCCCCGGAGCAGGCGGTCACCGCCACCCTGCGTGAACTCTCCGCCAGCGCCGATCCCACCACCCGCACCTACCGCGCACGCTATGTGCTGCACGGCCCGGCCCAGCGTTTCGCCCTCGGCTCCACCATCACCGTGCGCCTGCAGGGTAACGGCCAGGCCCAGCAAACCCGCGTACCCATCGGTGCGTTGCAGGACGCGGGGCAAGGCACCGGCGTATGGCTGATCGGTGAAGACAACACCGTCAGCTTCGCCCCGGTGAAGGTCGCCAGTCTCGGCCAGGAAGAGGCCCTGCTCGACAGCGGCGTCACACCCGGCCAAACCGTCGTCGCCCTCGGCGCGCACCTGCTGCACAGCGGTGACAAGGTACGCCTGCTGCCCACCCAGGCGCTGGCCCTCGACCGCAAACAGGATCAATGAGCATGCGTGGAATCAACCTTTCGGAACTGGCGGTCAAGCACCGCGCAGTCACGCTGTTTTTGATCATCGCGATTATCGCTGCCGGGATCTTCTCGTTCGGCAAGCTGGGGCGCGCCGAAGACCCCTCGTTTACCGTCAAGGTCATGACCATCAGCGCCGCCTGGCCCGGCGCCACCGCCGAGGAAATGCAGGAGCAAGTGGCCGACCGCCTGGAAAAGCGCCTGCAGGAACTGGACTACTACGACCGCGTCGAGACCAACGCCCAGCCGGGTTTCGTGTCGATGCGCATGACGTTTCTCGAATCCGCGCCGCCCAACGAGATTCAGGAGCTGTTCTACCAGACCCGCAAAAAGCTCAGCGACGAAGCCGCGAACCTGCCCAAGGGCGTGATCGGACCGTTCTTCAACGATGAGTATTCGGATGTCTACTTTGCGCTGTACGCCCTGGAGGCCGAGCACCTGCCCCATCGCCAGCAAGTACAGATGGCTGAAGAGTTGCGCCAGGGCCTGCTCAACCTGCCGGGGGTGAAGAAGGTCAATATCCTCGGCGAACAGGCCCAACGCGTGTTTGTCGAGTTCTCCTATGAGCGCCTGGCGACCCTGGGCATCAAGCCCGAACAGATCTTCGCTGCCCTCGCCGCGCAAAACGCCGTGGCGCCTTCGGGCTTCGTCGAAACCGCCGGCGCCCGCGCCTATATCCGCATCGATGGCGCCTTCGACAGCCTGGCGTTGATCGAGAACGTGCCGCTGCAAGCCAATGGCCGCGTGCTGCGCATCGCCGATGTGGCAACCGTGCGGCGGGGCTATGAGGACCCGCCCAGCTACCGCATCCGCCACCAGGGCGACCCGGCGCTGATGCTCGGGGTCATCATGGAGAAACACTGGAACGGCCTGGAACTGGACAAGAGCCTGCAGGCCCAGGAAGCCCGAATCCAGGCCGACCTGCCCCTGGGCGTGAACTTTGCCAAGGTGTCCGACCAGGCGAAAAACATCAGCCTGGCGGTGAACGAGTTCATGCTCAAATTCTTCGTCGCCCTGGCGGTGGTGATGCTAATCAGCCTGTTGGCCCTGGGTTTTCGCGTGGGGCTGGTGGTGGCGGCGGCGGTGCCGCTGACGCTGTCGATCGTGTTTGTGATCATGCTCGTCACCGGCCGTGAATTCGACCGCGTCACCCTCGGCGCCCTGATCATTTCCCTGGGCCTGCTGGTGGACGACGCCATCATCGCCATCGAGATGATGGTGGTGAAACTCGAAGAAGGCTTTGACCGCATCCATGCGGCCACCTACGCCTGGAGTTCCACGGCAGCGCCCATGCTGACCGGCACGCTGGTGACGATCATCGGCTTCTTGCCCGTGGGGTTCGCGCGGTCCGCAGCGGGTGAGTACGCCGGGAATATCTTCTGGATCGTTGGTTTTGCACTGATTTCATCCTGGTTGGTGGCGGTGGTGTTCACGCCATACCTGGGGGTGAAGCTGTTGCCGCAGATCAAGCCGGTGCCCGGCGGGCATGATGCGATTTACGCCGGGCGTTACTACCAGAAACTGCGCAGCCTGGTGGAAACCTGCGTGCGCAGGCGCTGGCTGGTGACCGGGCTGGTGGTGGCGGCATTTGTGCTGTGCGGCCTGGGCATGGCGGTGGTGAAGAAACAGTTCTTCCCCGACTCCGACCGTTCGGAGCTGATCCTGGAGGTGTACATGCCGCCCGGCAGCGCGTTCAAAAGCACCGAAGCGGTAGCGGCGCAGGTCGAAAAAGCCCTGTTGCAGGAACCGCAGACCCACCTGGTCGACACCTATGTGGGCGGCGGCGCACCGCGCTTTTTCCTGTCGCTGAACCCTGAA